>JAEEJJ010000170.1 GCA_016281805.1 Clostridiales bacterium | reverse complement strand
GAGGCGTCGTATTTCAGAACTCTCGATAAAAAATACAAAAAGTGATAATCTCGACTTTTGCTCTTTTTACCCGTGTTTTTCCACAGAAGCTGTGGAAAACCCTGTTGAAAACGTTGAAAACTATGATAATTTCACATATTTTTACGCTGTTCAATGTTTTTTTCACTAAAAAATCGTTTTGTTGATTTTTCATAAATTTTGATTATTTTCAGATTAAATTTTTGGAGTGTGTAAAATGACACTGCCTCAGATCGTCGAAATTTTAGCTAAAAATAAAATTCTTATAAATTTCTTTTCGGAAAACATCTGTGATTTATCACTTACAGAGAAAATTTCATGCGACTCCCGCGACATAGAAAAAAACACCCTCTTTTTTGTTAAGGGCGTTAATTTCAGACGGGAATTTCTGATTTCCGCGATCGAAAAAGGCGCAGTCGCATACGTTTCCGAAAAAGACCTGAATGTTGATATCCCTCTTTTTCTCGTTTCGGACGTTCGTAAAGCGATGTCCGCGGTCGCAGGAGCGTTTTACGGCGATATGACGGAATATTACCCTCTTGTGGGAATTACCGGAACAAAGGGCAAGACCTCCACTCTTTATATGCTTGAAAGCATTCTTCTCGAAAAATACGGAAAAGTGGGCGTGATATCAACAAACGAGGCAAGGTGCGGAGAAAAAACGTGGAAAAAGACGGGAACGACGCCCGAAGCCTTCGAGCTTTTTTCGATACTTGACGGCTTCAGAAAGGAAAATGCGAAAGCCGCGGTAATGGAAGTTTCTTCTCAGGCGCTCAAATACGACAGAGTAAGCGGACTTACGTTTTCCGTCGGCGCATTTTTAAATCTGTCACCGGACCACATAAGTCCCACGGAGCATTCTTCGTTCGAGGACTACAAAGAGGCGAAAAAGAAGATCTTTTCTCTTTGTAAAAAGGCGGTGCTGAACCTGGACGATGAATATGCAAACGAATTTGCCGATGCTGCGTCGGGAACAGACCTTACCTCTTTTTCACTCACAAAAAAAGGCGATATATACGCATACGATATTTTGCAGGACAGATACGGATCGACGTTTTCTATAGGCGGAAAGATAGCGATAGATTCAGTAAGAGTAAATATGCCGGGAAAATTCAATATCTCAAACGCTCTCTGCGCCGCCGCATGCGCATATGCGCTCGGCGTTTCCGGAAAAGACATCAGAAACGGTCTTGAAAAGGCTCATGCGAAAGGCCGTCTTGAGATATACGAAAAAAACGGCATAACGGTAGTTGTTGACTATGCGCACAACAAATCGTCCTTTGAAGCGCTTTTCGAGTATGCAAATACTTTTTATCCCGATTCAAAAATAATATTCCTTTTCGGCTGCATAGGCGACAGAGCGCTCGACAGAAGAGCAGAGATCCCGTCAGTTGCGGCGAAAAACGCGGATCTTATCGTTTATACAACGGACGATCCGGGCACGGAAAGCCCCGAAGGGATATTCAGAGAAATCGAACCGCAGTTCAAAGAACGCGGCACGCCGTATGTTTTTATTGAAGACAGACAGAAGGCTGTGGATTTCGCCATTGCCTCCGCAAAGCCGGGCGACGTTGTTATCCTTGCCGGCAAGGGGGGAGAAACGACTCAGCTTGTCAACGGAAAATACGTTCCCTATATCGGCGATATGCAGGCGGCAAAAAAGAAGCTCGGCTAATCCTGTGCGCTCGCCGTTCCCGCATACAGACAATAAGTGAGCCGCCGCGCCAATGCGCAGCGGCTCTGTTTTTTTGTTTTATTCTCCCACAAGCGCAAGCTCGCCGTCAAGCTCGATCTTTATTACCGTTGCGAAGCGGTGCTGCTGATCGCGCGCAAGGTTTATCCAGAGCTGACCGGCAGAATAACGGTATTGAAGCGTTTCGTTTGAATGAAGAACGGATATGCGGTTTATCTGATTTTTAATGCCCTTCACGCAGAGATATTCGTCGGGTCTGTCGTAGGAAATGAGATAAAGCGTTTTTCTATCCTTTGAAACGGTGCTGCCGCCGAGGAAATAGCGGTAGTCTATGCCTTTGTCTGTGCCGTAGACAGCCTCTTTATTGTCTTCGATCCATGAACCGAGATCGAGTAAGATCTGCTCCTGTCTCGGGTCGATGGTGCCGTCCGCTTTAGGTCCTATATCAAGAAGGAGATTTCCGCCCATCGTAAGGCAGTCGCAGAAAATGCGGATTATCATTCTTGACGTTTTGTAATCGTTATCGTGTTTTCTGTATCCCCAGTTGTTGTTTATCGTCATGCAGAATTCCCACGGACGCGCGGGAGCGATGACCGGCGCGCCCTGTTCGGGAGTGTCGTAATCGCCGTAGCCCTGAAGACGGGAGTTGATAACGAGCTCAGGGTTTATGCCGTGCAGATATTCTCTCATTTCGGCGGCTTTCCACTGCTTTGCGCTGCGCTCCCAGTCGCCGTCGAACCAGATAAGATCGACTTTGCCGTAATTTGTGAGTATCTCGCGCAGCTGATCTCTGTCAAACTGCAAAAATTCCTCCCACTTTGCGGGATCTTCGGGCGCGCCCATCGGGCAGCCGTAAATATCGTTCTTATTGTAGTTTTCGGGGCTCTGACCTTCGGGATAAACGCTTCTGTAACGGGGATCGGACCAGTCGAGGAGCGAATAGTAAAGACCTACTTTCATTCCCTCGTCCCTTACCGCCTTTACGTAAGGCGCGATAAGGTCTCTTTTTGCGGGTGTTTTTTTAACAACGCTCAGATCGCTGTATTTCGTATCGAAAAGCGCAACGCCGTCATGGTGTTTCGACGTTAAAACAACGTAATTCGCGCCCGCCTTCTTAAAAAGCTTCGCCCATTTTGAGGGATCGTAGTTTGACGCGGTAAACTGTTCGCACTGCTGCATATACCGCTCGTATGAAACGTCTCCGTTGTGAAAAGACCACGATTCGGACCAGTTGCCGTCGCAGTAAATTCCGTAATGAATGAAAATGCCGAGTTTTGCGTCCTTGAACCATTGCTGCATCATAATAATTTCTCCCTGTTTGTTTTTATTTTACGGGTTCGCTCGAAACCCGGTAATAAGTTCCGTTTTCCGAAAGAGCAAAAACATGTTTGTATCTTACGCCGTATTCTTCGACCGTTTTTTTAAAGTCGTTGTAAATTTTTCCTTAGATAATTATTATTGTATATTTTATCCCGTTGAGCCAGACGGGAATCAGCTTCCGAAAGCAGAATAGATTTCCGCATGCTCGCCGTATTCTTCGCTCAGAAGGGCCTCTCCCCGCGTGCGGTATTCAAGACGGAATTCGGGTGGGTTTTCCAAACAGGATGCCGAAAAACCGCCCGGCAAAACCGCCGTTTTATAATATCCCGCAACATCTGCTTTTGTATCCTCAAAACATCTGTTGCCGTCGGTTATATCCAGAAAAACATAGTAATCGCATAATTTGTTGTTCTCTTCCAATGCAAAGCCGAATTCTCCGACGCTGATTATGTCTTTGTCTGAAAACAGGGCAAAAACGTAACTGTTGCCGTATTTGTCCTTTATTTTTAACGGAATTTCGGTTTCTTCTTCGGTTATCACTCCGCCGAATATCAGCTCTTTACCGTCCCACATAAAAAGCTCGTATGCGCTCTGTTTATCCGCACCGTCTTTCAGCTTTACGAAAAAGCGGTAATCGAGTGATTTCAGGTCCGTTTTCGGCATATACGTTTCAACCGTTACCCACTCCGTTTCGCCTTCGCATCCCTCTTTCGGTATTTCAACGGCAGACTCGGTTTTTACATTGCTGTATTTTACCGATTCGCCGTTTACGGAAAAGCCGATTTCAAAAGGCAGAGCGGTTTCTTCTTTTATATATTCAAATGTCCAGTCTTCATACTCCGTGCTTAAAGGATATCCGTTCCATTCGGACGGAAATTCGGTTTTTGCCGTCCGGACGGCGGTTCCGACGGACTTTTCCGCTTCTTCGGTCTGTTTTCCGCCTGCGCAGCCGACAAAAAGAAGCACCAGCAAGGTTAAAGCAATTACAGCTGTTTTTTTCATTTTTTCGCCCCTTTCCGTTTTCATTTTATTATATTAATCCGATTTTGTCAACATCAAAACGAGCATGTTGCAATTTTGGCGGCGTATGTTGCAAAAGAGACCGCCAAACCGCGGTTATTCCGCAAAAACCATCTCTTTTTCTTCCACTGTAAGCGCGCGGGTCTGCCCCGCCAAGAGAGAAGTATCGAGCCAAAGCCCTCCTATCTTCAGTCTTTTAAGGTATAAAACGGCGTTGCCCGTCAATAAAAAAAGCCGTTTTACTTCGTGGAACTTACCTTCGCTCACCGTAACAAGCGCCGTTTTGCCTTCGCCTTTTTCAAGAATAGCGGGAGCGAATTTCTCGCCGTTTTTAAGCTCAAACCCGTTTTCGAAGGCCGATATATCCGCAGCCACAACTTCTCTTTCAACTTCGGCAAAATAGAGCTTTTCGATATTTTTTTTGGGTGATACAACCGAATGCGCAAAATCGCCGTCGTTTGTGATAAGAAGAAGACCTTCCGTGTCTTTGTCAAGCCGTCCGACGGTAAAAAGTCCTTTGCGGTAAAGCTCTTTCGGCACAAGAGATAAAACGCTTCTTTCGCCGCCGTTTTCGCAGACGTATCCGGCAGGCTTGTTCATCATAAGATATATATATTTTTCTGTGTTTATCGCTTTTCCGTCAACCGTGATCACGGCGTTTTCGTCTGTTTTTTCGGACGGAGACGTTATTTTTTTGCCGTTCGCAAAAACACGCCCTTCCGCAATCGCTTTTCGCGCTTCGCTTCGGGTGAACATACCCGAATAGGAAAGAATACCGTCTGCTCTTTTCATTTTTACCCCTCTTTTTCTTTTCTTTTATTCATTATACACCCACTACTTGAAAATAATATGAAATTTAGCCCCTACCCCTTGATTTTTGCCGAAAAAAGTGTATAATAGTATTCAAGGCGGGTCCTGCGTGACTTTGCGTGCGAACCATGTCAGGCGGGGAACCGAGCAGCATTAAGCACATACAAAGGGCACAGCAGGTAACCCGCCTTATTTTATTTGTGAGACTGAATCATGCAAAAAACAGCTTTATACAGAAAATACCGTCCTCTTACTTTTGCAGAGGTCTACGGTCAGGACCATATCACAACTCCGCTTCGCCGCCAGATCGCAAGCGGGGCGCCGGGTCATGCATATCTTTTTACGGGAACCCGCGGAACGGGCAAAACGTCGTGCGCAAAAATATTTTCGCGCGCCGTAAACTGTCTTGATCCGAAAGACGGAGAGCCGTGCAACGAATGCGCTGTCTGCAAAGGCATACTTGACGGCAGCATATTCGACGTTTACGAGATAGACGCCGCTTCAAACACCGGCGTTGACAATATACGCGACATAAGAGACGATATTTCGTTTGCGCCGATCTCGACCAGATACAAGGTATATATAATCGACGAGGTTCACATGCTTTCACAGGGAGCGTTCAACGCGCTTCTCAAAACGCTTGAAGAGCCGCCGGAACATGTTATATTTATTCTTGCCACAACGGAACCGCATAAAGTGCCTGCAACGATCCTTTCAAGGTGCCAGAGATTTGATTTTTTCCGTCTGAATATAAAAAAATTAACGGAAATTCTTGAGTCCGTGCTTGAAAAGGAAGGGAAAAAGCTTGATAAAACATCTATTGCGCTTGTTGCCGAGCTTGCGGACGGTTCGGTAAGAGACGCTCTTTCGATACTTGACCGCGTTCTTGAGCTTGACACGACCGAGCAGATCGAACGCGCCCTTGGCGTGCTTGGAAGATCGAAGCTGTATGCCGCCGCGGAATATATCGCAAAAGGCGACAGCGACGCGCTGTTTGCGCTTTGCGACGAAATGTATTCCTCTTCGGTCGATATGATGCTGTTTCTTGACGAACTGACCGAGCTTTTCAGGCGTATCCTTATTGCAAAAACAACATCGAAACCCGAAAATTCTCTTGATGTTTCCGAAGACGAACTTGAAAGGCTGAAAGCCGCGTCACCGCTTTTCACCACGGAATTTGCGATATACGCCATGCGGACGATAAGACAGTCAAGGCTTGCTATAACAAGAGGCGCAGATGCGAGATCTGAAGCGGAAATATGCCTTCTTATGCTTGCCGCTCCGCGCCTTTCGGATGATACCGACGCGCTTTTTGCACGCGTTTCCGCTCTTGAAAAAAAAGTTGAAAACTTAAAAGCCATACCGTCTGAAACGCCGGCGGAAAAAACGGAAAACAAGCCTTCGGCAAAGCAAAAGACGGAAAAGGCGGAGCAAGAAAGAAAGATAGAACCGCCGAAAGATGAAAAAGCAAAAATCGAGCCCGCGCCGGTCCGGCAAAAAACCGAGGAAACGGCGCAGAGGTCCGAAAAAGCGAATGACGAAGGCGAATGGCGTGAGCTTCAGACTCTTGACACCATAGCCGAGCATATTCCCGATATGACAACGAGATGCCTGCTTAAAGAATACGCAAAAGCGGTCTACAGGGGCAACGAAGTTGTTATAATTACCGAAAAGCCGGAAGACGTTGAAGATCTGAAGAAAAATATCGATAAGATCCGCGCCGCATTTGTTGCCGATCACAAGGAAGGCAGAGATATACGTATAGAACGCGGCAAAGACACCGTAAAATATGTAGGCGAAATGTATGCTTACAATAATGTTGAAACCAACCCAATGTTTAATTTTCAGTAAGGAGAAGTCATAATGAAAGTAAGAATTCCAAACCAGGGCGGCGGAAATCCGCAGGCGATGATGAGGCAGATACAGAAGCTTCAGGAAGATATGAAAACAAAGCAGGACGAGCTTGACGCGCGCGAATACGACATCTCGTCGGGCGGCGGCATGGTAAAAATAAAAATTCTCGGAACAAAGGAAGTAACCGAGGTAAAAATCGATCCTTCCGTTATCACGGGCGAAGCTGAAGACACCGAAATGCTTGAAGATATGCTCGTTGCCGCAATAAACGAAGCTATCGAAACGGTTGAAAGGACAAATGAAGAAGAAATGCAGAAGCTCACCGGAGCGGCAAATCTTCCGAATATTCCCGGTCTTTCATGAGCAGAATAGTATCTCTTGATATTCTTACGGACTGTTTTCGCACGCTGCCGGGCGTAGGGTCTAAAATGGCGGCAAGGCTTGCGATGCATGTGCTGAAAATGCCGCAGGAAAAAGTGGAAAACTTTGCGAACGCACTGCTTAACGCAAAGCAGAAGGTCCACAACTGCCCCGTTTGCAAAAATCTTACAGATGAAGACTTATGCACGGTATGCTCCGACGAAAAGCGGGACAGAAGCGTTATATGCGTTGTTGAAAACCCCTCAGACGTTATCGCGATAGAAAAATCAAAGGAATTCCACGGACTTTATCATGTCCTTCACGGCACGATCTCGCCTATGGAAGGCATCGGACCCGACGATATATATATAAAAGAGCTTATCGCCCGCCTTGAAGACGGCGCGGTAAAAGAAGTTATTCTTGCCACGAACCCCGACGTTGAGGGAGATACGACGGCTATTTATATTTCGCGCCTTATAAAGCCGCTCGGAGTAAAGACAACAAGACTGGCGTTCGGTATTCCCGTTGGCGGAGATCTTGAATACACCGACGAGCTTACACTTTCAACGGCGATCGAAAACAGAAGGGACCTTTGATGAATAACGAAACAGATCAGATGTCGCGGCGCGATGCCGCGGCATATTCACCGCTTACGCTTGCGTATCTCGGCGACGCGGTATACGAACTTCTTGTGCGTGAAAAGCTTTTGCGCGAAGGCAACAGACCGAACGGAACGCTGCACGCCGAAGCAACGGCATATGTTAGCTCAAAAGGACAGAGCGATGCTTTTCTGAAAATAGAACCGTATCTGAACGAAGACGAACTTGCAATATTCAGGCGCGGCAGAAATGCGCATTCAGTTCCGAATAAAAATAATGATTACGACGAATACCGCAGAGCCACAGGTCTTGAGGCGGTGTTCGGTTATTTACGCCTTTGCGGCGACAATGACCGTATTCACGAACTTTTTGCAATGATCACGGGGGAAAAAGGGGAGAATGACAAAACAGACTGTTAAAGAGCTGATGAACGACATAATTGCAGTTATTCTCGGCAGTTTTATCTATTCCGTTGCCGTAAACACATTCACGCTGCCGAATCTTATCGTTCCGGGCGGAGTGATCGGTATAGCTACGGTGATCCACTCGTTTACAAACTGGCCGGTGGGCGTAATGTCGCTTGCGCTGACGATTCCGCTGTTTCTTGCGTCGCTGAAAGTTCTCGGAACAAAGGCCACCGCAAAAATACTCGGCGCTTCGGTCATATTTTTTCTTATGACGGATATTACGGCGCCGTTTTTGCCGCATTATACAGACAATATTCTTGTTGCGGCGATATTCGGCGGCGTTATAGGCGGTCTTGGTCTCGGCATAATGGTGGTAAGAGGCATCACAACGGGCGGCACGGATCTGCTTGCGCAGATAATTTCGCATTATTTTCACGCGCTGTCTTACGGTATGACTCTTACGGCAGTTGACGCAGTCATAGTTATTGTTGCGGCTATCGTTTTTCGTGATATGAATTCAATGCTTTACGCCGCAATAACGATTTACATTACCGGTATAGTGATAGACAAAGTCAGCAACGGTTTTGACAGCGCGAAACTTCTGCAGATAATTACGGAATACCCCACGGAGCTTTCCGAAAAAATAATGACTCAGATGGACAGAGGCGTAACGCTCATAAAATCACGCGGCGCATATACAGGCAAAGACAGAGAAATGGTCTTTATAGTAGTAAAACGGTTTGAGGTGCAAAGACTTAAAAAAATGGTAAAAGAGCTTGATCCGCGCGCATTTATTATTATCGGCGACGTTTCGGAAGTCCTGGGCGAAGGCTTTGAAAAAAAAGAGAACAGATCCTGAAATATAATAACATCTTTACTGAAGAAAGTCAAGAAAAAAGGAGAGACGAAAAAGTTTCTCCTTTTGTTTTTACGCTATAAATGATTTTTAACTGCAAACAGTGAGATTTTTGTGCCGGACGAGGCGCGGAGGCGACGGAATACGGGAAGTATTTCGAGCCTTCGCAACGAAGTATGGCGCAAAAAGTATTTTGTCTGCAAACAGTGAGATTTTTGTGTCAGACGAGGAGTCCGACCGACGGAATACGGGAAGTATTTCGAGGGAGGACGACGAAGTATGGTGCAAAAATATCCTGTTTGCCTCAGGGAAGAATGTTTCCGGCTGCTTTATAAAGTTTATACCACTCTTCGCGAGAGAGCGTGATATCTGAAGCGGTGGCATAATCGCGAACACGGAAGGGTGTGGTGGTGCCGATGATGGTCTGAATTTTTGCGGGATGGCGCATGATCCAGGCAACGGCAAGGGCGGAAGGCGAAACGCCTTTTTCGGAGGCAATGAGATCAAGGGCTTTGTTGAGTTCGGGGTATTCGGGGCTGCCGATGAAAACACCGCCGAAAAATCCGAACATTACGGGCGACCACGCCTGAATGGTGATGTCGTTCAGTCTGCAGTAATCGAGCACGCCGCCGTCTCTGTTTACGGAGTTTTCGTGCTTCATATTCACGGTAAGTCCGCAATCGATCATACCGGTATGGGCAAGAGAAAACTGAAGCTGATTTGCGATGATCTTTTGAGGGATGTATTTCTGCAAAAGCGCGATCTGCGAGGGGTTTTGATTTGATACGCCGAAAAATCTGACTTTTCCGCTCTTTTCAAGCTCGCAAAACGCTTCCGCGACTTCTTCCGGCTCCATGAGAGCGTCGGGACGGTGCAGCAATAGCACGTCAAGATAATCTGTTTTAAGTCGTCTGAGGCTTCCTTCAACGGAAGAGACGATATGCTCTTTTGAAAAATCGAAAAATCCTTTTCTGATGCCGCATTTCGACTGAATTATCACTTCGTCTCTTTTACCGTGGAACGCTTCGCCGAATATTTCCTCGCTTTTTCCGCCGCCGTATATATCGGCGTGATCAAAAAAGTTTATTCCGCACTCAAGTGCCGCGGAAATCAAAGATTCAACATCCTTTTTTTCTTTGCCGCTTATTCTCATACAACCGAGAGCTATTGCGGACGCGTTTATTTTACCGAGTCCGCCCAAATCGATATATTTCATTTTGCCGCCTCTTTTCTTAATTATATACAAAAACGCGAAGAACCGAGAACAGTCTGATCCTTCGCGTTTATTATTATTTCTGTTATGCGCGGTTTACCTTGCCGGAGCGCAGACAGGATGTGCAAACATAAACATGTTTTACGGTTCCGTCCACAACGGCTTTAACACGGCGAACATTGGGTTTCCAGGGTCTGTTGCTGCGTCTGTGCGAGTGCGAGACCTTGTTTCCGAAAACTACGCCTTTACCGCAGAAATCACATTTTGCCATGATTTTACACCTCCGTATGAAATGACATATAAGTAGTAATTATTGGTTCAGTAACCCAGTTCCGTATAACGCTCGTCTATGCGTTTTACTTCTTCCGGACCGCCGGGGAAGTTTACGCTCTTGTAAACAGAGGGTGAAAGTCCTTTCGCAACGAGTTTTTCAGCCGTATCGGCGCAGACTGCCCAGAGCATATACGCTGCGGCAAGTCCCGATGCGGGAAAGCACTTATGTTCGATGCCTTCGACTTCGATCATCGCGTCTCCTGCGGGAGCACAGTTGTCAAGAACTATATCTCCAAGCTCAAAGAGACGTTTTTTCGACGGATGATCAGACGAAAGCGATGACGAATATTCTGCGGATGTTACCGCGATAAGAGTGCAGCCCGCTTCTTTTGCGCAAAGAGCAATGTCTATAACACGCTTACTCTTTCCCGAAACGGAACCGAGAATAAACACGTCGCCTTTGCGGACTCCCGACGCGGCGAACGCAACACGCGCTTCCGCGAGAGGATCGAGCTTTATTTCGGATTCGGAATCTCTTTTTCTTTTGTTCGAATCTACCGAAAACGTGTAGTTGAACCGTTTGAGAAACGCAAATCCGCCGGCGCGGTTTATCAGCTCGCTGTTGATGATATGTCCGCTGTCGTAAATATGCACCTGACCGCCTTTTGAAAGGCAGTCTGTTATCGCATCTGCCGCCGCGGATATATTTTGCGACTGAGTTTCACGGATCTTTTTCTGAAGTGCATCCACTGCACGGTAATACTCGTCGATAAGGCTCATTTTTTCACCTACATATACGTGATAAGGTTTTTATATTCATCAAGTATCTTTCTGTTGTGTTCGTCCCCGCCGTCGAGATTTGCGCTCATAAACACGGGCGGAACGACGCCTTTTTCAAGAAAGATCCCGACCGCTTCGGCAACAACGGCATTAAGTATCGCAGCGCCTGCCGCGGTGGATGTCGGTCCGGATTTTTGCGCAAAGCCTTCAAACGAAACGGCGGCATCGCCTATGTCCCCGCAATTATCGAGAACAAGCGAACATACCTCAAAAAGCCGTTTGCCGCATGAGTGGCGCGAAGAGACCGATTCTGAATATTTCACGTTGGTAAGACATACAACAAAAACGCCGCGTTTTTTTGCTTCAAGAGCCATATCAATGCTTACGGCGTTTCTGCCGGATACGGAATGGATAAGAAGGAAGTCGCCCTGAGTAAGATTTTTACGCGAGATCACCGTTTTTCCGTATCCCTCGATACGCTCGATATCTGATGTGAGCGTTACGGGAACAACGTCCAGCTCAAGGCCGGGCGCAAAAATCGGATTTACGGTAACAAGACCGCCGGAGCGGTAAAAAAGCTCCTTTGCAAGCAGTCCCGCATGTCCGCAGCCAACGGCGTAGATCATGTGCTTTGAAAGGGTCGTTTCGACCATTTTTTCGGCGCATTCTCTTATTGCGCGCGACTGCGTAGCTTTGATCTCGCGGAGGATACTTTCAAGTTTTTCGAAATACTTGTCGGAATACATGTTTCCCCCGTCAGGCGACAGCCATATCAGTCAAGAGATGATTATTTGAGTTCAACGGTAGCGCCGGCATCTTCAAGAGTTTTCTTGAGAGCTTCAGCTTCGTCTGCGGAAACTTTTTCTTTGATAGCTTTGGGAGCGCCGTCAACGAGTTCCTTAGCTTCCTTAAGACCGAGACCGGTGATCTCTTTAACAGCTTTGATAACTGCCATTTTGCTTGCGCCTGCATCCATAAGCATAACGTTGAATTCAGTCTGAGCTGCGGGAGCTGCTGCTTCAGCGGGAGCTGCTGCTACTGCTGCAACGGGTGCTGCGGATACGCCGAATTCTTCTTCGATCGCTTTTACGAGATCAGCGAGTTCGAGAATTGTAAGGGATTTGATATCTTCTAAGATTTTAAGTGACTTTTCTGTAGCCATTTTAATTTTCCTCCTGGTTTTTTCAGAAATTGATTTTTTTTTACGCCGTCAGGCGATTATTCTGCGGCAGGGGCTTCTTCTCCGCCGTTCTCTTTGTCGATTTTTGCCTGAAGTACATATGCAAGGCCGTAAAGGGGACCCTGGATACTTCCGAGAAGCTTTGCGATAAGACCTTCTTTTGAAGGAATTTTTGAAAGCTCGATAACACCGTTTGCATCAAGAACTTCACCGTCGATGAAGCCTGCTTTTACAACGAGAGCTTCGTGCTTTTTTGCGAAATCGCAGATGATCTTTGCGGGAGCCGTGAAGTCCTCGCTTGTTGCGAGAGCGGTGGTTCCGTTAAAAACGTCTGACAGCGCGTCGTATCCGACATTTTTTGCAGCCATTCTCGTAAGAGTGTTCTTAACTACGCTGTATTCAACGTTGTTTTTGCGAAGCTCTTTACGAAGCGCGGTGTCGTCTGCAACGTTCAGACCCGAATAGCTTACGATAACGCCCGATTTAGCGTTTTTTATACGGTCGGTAAGCTCTGAAACGATCTGCTTTTTCTCTTCAAGTATTTTGTTGCTCGGCATTGTTTTGTCACCTCCCAAATGTAACTTATGCCGTGTGTCTCCTGTCAGACCAAAAGAAAAGCTCTTTCAAAACAGCACTGTCTTGAAAGAGCGGATAATTCCATAAAAATGAAAATTAAATTCTCTTCCTCGACAGGCACATATTAAGACGGTAAACCGTCGCCTGTTGTCTCAGGAAACCTGCCCGCATTGCGAGCTTAACTATTATATCTCATATCACGCTTTTTGTCAAGCGCGATCGGGCATTATTTTATGAATTTTTTGTTAAATAAGCGCACATTGCGTGTTTATCCGCAATTTCGGGCGTATCGCGGTTATTTTATAACGATATTCACCATTCTGCCGGGAACGAAGATCTCTTTGACTACGGTGTGTCCGTCAAGATATCCTTTTATCTTTTCGTCCGCGTTTGCAGCGGCAAGAGCGGTATCTTTATCGGCATTTGCGGGAATTACCACCGTGCCTCTGAGCTTGCCGTTTATCTGAACGGGAACTTCAACGGTGTCAGCAACTGTTTTTGCCTCGTCAAAGTCGATCCATTTTCCGTTCGCGAGCATTCCCTCGCCGCCGATATTTTCCCAGAGTTCTTCCGAAATATGGGGCGCGAACGGTGAAAGCAGCGTTAAAAACGCCTTCATTTCGGCGCGGTTTATTGTTTTTGCGTCGTAAATCTCGTTAAGAAGCGTCATAAGCGCGGCGATCGCGGTGTTGAACTTCATCGCCTCGATATCTTCGGAAACCTTCTTTATCGTTTTATGGAACGACATTTCGAGCTTCTTTGAAAATTCGTCGCCGTCGCAAAGCATTGAGGTGAGTCCGTAAATTCTGTCAAGAAATCTCTTGCAGCCCTTTACGCCGTTTTCGGACCACGGAGCGGTGGAAGCATAGTCGCCCATGAAAAGAACGTAAACTCTTAAAACGTCTGCGCCGTATTCGTCCACAACATCGTTAGGATCTACAACGTTGCCCTTTGATTTGGACATCTTTTCGCCGTCGGGACCGAGAATAAGACCCTGCGCAGTGCGTTTTGCATACGGTTCTGCAGTGGGGACCTCGCCAATATCGTAAAGGAATCTGTGCCAGAAACGGGAATAGATCATATGGCGGGTAACATGTTCCATACCGCCGTTATACCAGTCAACGGGAAGCCAGTATTTCAGCGCTTCTTTCGAAGCGAACTCTTTATCGTTGTGAGGATCGCAGTATCTGAGGAAATACCATGAGGATCCTGCCCACTGAGGCATAGTATCCGTTTCTCTTTTTGCGTCGCCGCCGCATTTCGGGCATTTGCAGTTTACAAAAGACTCTATCGATGCAAGCGGGCTTTCGCCTCCTACGCCAGGCGCGAAATCTTTAACTTCGGGCAGTTTCAGCGGAAGCTCTTCATACGGCACGCCGACCATACCGCAGTGCGGACAGTGGATTATGGGTATCGGTTCGCCCCAGTATCTCTGCCTGTTGAACGCCCAGTCTTTCATTTTATACTGAACGCCTTTTTCGCCGAGACCTTTTTCTTTGAGGAACTCAAGCATTTTTGCGATAGCTTCTTTTTTAGTCTGAATACCGTTGAGGAAGCCGGAGTTTACCATTTCGCCGTCGCCGGTATATGCGCCCTCTTCGATATTGCCGCCTTTTATTACCTCGATTATGTCTATGCCGAATTTCTTTGCGAAATCGTAGTCTCTTTCGTCATGAGCGGGAACTGCCATTATCGCGCCGGTGCCGTAGCCCATCATTACGTAGTCCGAAATATATACCGGTATTTTTTTGCCGTTTGCGGGATTTACTGCAAAAAGTCCGTCAAGAACAACGCCTGTTTTGTCTTTTACAAGCTGCGTGCGCTCAAATTCCGTCTTTTTTGCGCATTCAGCGCGATATTCTTCGACCTGAGCTATATTTCTGATTATATCGCGGTGCTTGTCTATGAGCGGGTGTTCGGGAGCGATTACCATAAACGTTGCGCCGAACATCGTATCGCAGCGCGTGGTGTAAATGCGTATTATATCGTCTGTATCGGCAAGAGCGAAATTAACGAAAGCGCCCTCGGAACGACCTATCCAGTTTTCCTGCTGAAGCCTGATATACGGCAGATAATCAACAGAATCAAGGCCGGAAAGCAGCTTGTCGGCATATTCGGTTATGCGCAGATACCATACGTCTTTTGATTTCTGCACAACATCGCTGTGGCATATATCGCATTTGCCGCCCTGAGAGTCCTCGTTTGAAAGCACGACTTTGCAGCTCGGACAGTAGTTGACAAGCGTTTTTGCCCTGAAAACAAGGCCGTTGTCAAACATTTTGCGGAAAATCCACTGAGTCCATTTATAATAATTCTCATCGGTAGTATCAACAACTCTCGTCCAGTCGAAAGAAAAACCTACTCTTTTGAGCTGTGAAGTGAATTTTTTGATGTTTCTGTCGGTGACTTCGCGCGGATGTATGCCCGTTTTTATTGCGTAGTTTTCTGTAGGAAGACCGAAAGCGTCAAAACCGATGGGATAAAGAACGTTGTAGCCCTGCATGCGGCGTTTTCTCGAAATGACTTCAAGCCCGGAATACGCCTTGATATGTCCTACATGCATTCCCGCTCCGGACGGATACGGAAACTCTATGAGAGCATAGAATTTCGGCATGGAGTAATCGTTTTTTGCCTCAAATACGTGAGAGTCCTCCCACTTTTTTTGCCATTTTTTTTCAATGGCGGAAAAATCGTATCCCATTTTATTCTTCGTCCTTCTTTTCAAGGTAGTTTTTCAGATCCATTTCTGTTCCGTCTTTCCAGAAACGCTCAAGATCGTAAAACTTGCGCGCGTCTTTTGTGTAAACGTGAACGATAACGTCGTAATAGTCAAGCAGTATCCAGCCGCCTTCGGGTTTTCCCTCGCGGTGACCGAGCTTGTAGCCGTTTTGTTCCATCTGATACTCGCATTCATCGGCAAGCGTGCGTACCTGCGTGGTGGATGTGCCGTTGCAGATAACGAAATATGAGGCGAGAGTGGTGATCTCTTCTATTTTTATTACTTTAATATCTACCGCGCCCTTTGAATCGAGAGCGTTTACGGCTTTTTTTACCATTTGTTCTATCATTTCTGATCTCCCTTCTTTTATCTGAAACCGTTTTTTGTAAATTCGTCAAACATTTCAAGTGTGTCTTTATGTATATTTTCGCCTTTTTTCTTTTTATCTTCAATTATCCAGCGCATGCCTTCAAAAAGCGCCCTGTCAAGATCTTTTACGGCAAGATCACGGTAATACTCAACGTCGGGATAATTTCTTGTAGGTTCAACGAGATCCGAAACGTAAATGATCTTTTCAAGAAGATTTATGCCTTTTTTGCCGGTTGTATGGTATCTTGCGGCGGAAATTATTTCTTCGTCGTCAATACCGATAACGTTTTTTATATACCATGCCCCGGTAACGGCGTGAATGACCTGCGGAGACTGCAAATCGTCTGCCGAAAGAGGGATTCCGTTTTTTTTGCAGAAATCTATCTGTTCTGACGGACCGAGATTTTTCGTAACGTCATGCAAAAGTCCCGCGATCTCGGCTTTTTCGGGGTCAGCGCCGTTTTTTTCGGCAAGAATCCTTGCCGTTTTAGCAACTCCGAGAGAATGAAGATATCTTTTTTCGGAAAGTCTTTGCCGCAAAAGCGTTTTCAATCCGTTATTCTTAAATCCGTAAAGCCCTTTATTTTCGATATATTCCGCTACGCTGTGCGGGACATACGAATGAAAATCTTTTCCCGTTTCGATCATTTCGCGTATTTTCGTTGAGGAAATTATATCGGGCTCAAACGCGTAAACATCTGTTTTGGCGCCGTATTTTTCGCGAAGGAATTCAGACTGTTTTTCAAGCGCCGAAATATCGTCTCCCGTTCTTGTGAATGCGGCGACGGAGCACAGAGAGAGAATTTTTTCGGCTTTATGCCATGTGTGAAGCGATAAAAACATATCCGAACCGGTATAAAGAACAAAAGAATCGTCCGGAAATTTTTCGGCGAGCCATAAAAGCGTGTTTACGGTATAGCTTTTGCCGCCTTTTTTTATTTCGTAATCGCAGATTTTCGCCTGCGGCACGTTTTCAAACGCCAGGCGAACCATTTCAAGCCTGTCTTTATCGGAAGTCATACCCGCATTTTTGTGCGGCGGCACGCCTGTGGGGATAACGAATACCCTGTCTGTTCCGCACCTTTTTATGAATTCCTTCAATGCGGATACGTGACCGTTATGCGGAGGATCGAATGTGCCGCCGAATATGCCCGTGATCATTTGGGAAGCTCTATCTTCGGTTTTTTGGACCGTCTGTATAAAACAGCTTTCGAGCCTATCGTGCATATCACCTCGGCATCGCACGCCGCGGCTATCTCTTCAGCGGCCTCGCGTGGCGTAAGCTCGCAGTTTTCGAGACATTTCAGCTTTATAAGCTCCCTTGCTTCAAGTGCGTCGTCCGCCTGCTTTATTATATTGTCGTTCATTCCGCCCTTGCCTATATGCAGTATCGCGTCCTGTTTTGACGCGAGAGAGCGGAGGTATGCGCGCTGTTTGCCTGTCATTTTTTTCCTTTCCGGTCAGATTTCCGTCAGTTTTTTTCTGAGTTCAGCCAGAGCGTGAGCCCTGTGGCTTATTTTATTTTTTATTTCACCGTCAAGCTCCGCAAATGTTTTTCCGTATTCTTCAACAAGGAAATACGGATCGTAGCCAAAGCCGTTGCTGCCTCGCGGGTCGTGCGTTATAACGCCGGGACATCTGCCCTCGGCAACAACTTTTTTTCCGTCGGGCCACACTATAGCCACCGCGCTCACAAAAACCGCGCGTCTGTCGGTGATACCGTCCATTTTGCGGATCAGTTTTTCGTTGTTTTTATCGTCCGACGCGTTTTCGTGCTCGCCGTCCTTACATGCGTATCTTGCCGAATATACGCCCGGTTCGCCGTTCAGCGCATAAACGCAAAGTCCGCTGTCGTCGGCTATTGCGGGAGCGTTTGCCGCTTTGCTTGCCGCTTCCGCCTTTATTACCGCGTTTTCGGCAAACGTTTTTCCCGTTTCCTCGGGATCTGACGTTATGCCCGCCTCGGAAAGAGATACCGGAGTGAAAATATCGCCGAGTATCTGCTTTATTTCGCGTATTTTGTTTTTATTGTTTGAAGCTACTATAAGTATTTTTTCCATATTATTTAAAGTATTCAACGCCTGCCTCGAATATCTTCATATCTTTTCTGCCGTAAATGTTTATCGCGATATTGTTTCCGCGGCGTTCGCTGTGACCCATTTTGCCGAATATCTTGCCGTCGGGAGAGAATATGCCCTCTATCGCGTCTACGGAAGTGTTGGGGTTGTATTTTATATCCATTGTGGGATCGCCCGACTTGTCAACATACTGAGTGGCGATCTGTCCGTTCGCCGCAAGAACTGAAAGCATTTCGGGCGTTGCAACAAATCTTCCTTCGCCGTGAGATACGGGAACGGTGTATATGTCGCCCAGAGCGCAGTTGTTCATCCAGGGCGATTTTACGGAAGATACTCTTGTGTCAACGTAAAGCGACTGATGTCTGCCTATCGAGTTGAAGGTGAGAGTAGGCGACGTTTCGTCTATATCCCGTATTTCGCCGTAGGGCACAAGACCGAGCTTTATAAGCGCCTGAAAACCGTTGCATATGCCGAGAATAAGGAAATCGTCAGTTTTTATGCGGCTGTTCACAAGCTCTTTTATGCGCTCGTTTCTGAAAAACGTGGCTATGAATTTGCCCGAGCCCTCAGGTTCGTCGCCACCCGAAAAGCCGCCCGGAAGCATAAGGATCTGAGCGGAACGCAAAGCTCTTTCAAGTCTTTCAACGCTCGCTGAGATATCAAGAGAAGTGCGGTTTCTTATAAGCAGTATCTCCGTTTCGGCTCCCGCGGTCTCAAACGCTCTCGCAGAGTCGTATTCGCAGTTTGTGCCGGGGAAAGCGGGAATAACGACTTTCGGTCTTGCGACTTTTATCGCCGGCGCTTTTGCGGAACGTGTTTCGCAGACGTATTTTTTCGCCGTGCCCTTCGCCTCTCTGCATTCAAGCGGGAAAACGTCTTCAAGAACCGATTTCCATGTTCTTACAAGGCTTTCGAGAAATACGCTTTCGCCTTTATACGTTATACATTTCGTATCGTTTACTCTGCCCACTTTTTTGAATCCGCTCATCGGGGTATCTGTTTCAAATACAAATCCGCCGTAATACGGTGTGAAGAGCGTTTCTTCATCAAGACCGGAAGAGATCGCAACGCCTTTTGAATTGCCCGCCGCCATTTTGAATACAGCCTCGGCAATGCCTCCCGAAGTGATCGCGGAGCACGCCTTGCAGAAATCGCAGTTCACAACGGCGTGCATAAGCGCAAAGTTTTCTTTGAGAGCGGCAAATTTAGGCAGTCCGCTCTTTGTATATTCGGGAATACATGCGTAAATATATCCGTTTTCGGTTTTGAATTCGTTTGATTTTATTTTGTCCGCGTCCGCAACGGATACCGCGAAAGAAACGAGAGTAGGCGGAACGTCTATATTTTCAAATGTGCCCGACATCGAGTCTTTGCCGCCTATTGCTGCAATACCCAGCCCAACCTGCGCGGTCAGCGCGCCGAGCAGAGCCTCAAACGGCTTGCCCCAGCGCTCCGGATCGTTTTTCGTGCTTTCAAAATATTCCTGCAGCGAAAGCCACATCCTGTCTGCGGAGCAGCCCGCGGCTATAAGCTTTGCCGCGCTTTCGACTATCGCAAATACCGCGCCTTTGAAAGGACTTTCCGACGACAGATACGGATCGAACCCGTAAGCCATTACCGACGCCGTGCCGCTTTCGCCTTTAAGACACGGTATCTTTGCCGCCATTGCCTGAGAGGGAGTAAGCTGATTTGCTCCGCCGAAGGGCCATAAAACGCTTCTCGCTCCTATCGAGCCGTCAAAACGCTCTACAAGGCCTTTCTGACAGCATACGTTCAAGGACGATACAAGAGAGTTCATTCTTTCGGCAAAACTCGAAAAATCGGGAGCTTTATGCGTAATTTCCTTTTGCGGAACGGCGACGTCGGTATGTTTTTCCGCGCCGTTTGAATTGAGGAAATCACGGGATATATTTACTGTCTCTTTGCCGTTCCAGCGCATTACGAGCCTGTTTTTATCGGTTACGACTGCAATGACAACGGCGTTCAGGTTTTCTTCCGCCGCATATTTTATAAACGTATCGGCGTCGTTTTTATCAACAACGACCGCCATTCTCTCCTGAGATTCAGAGATCGCAAGCTCGGTGCCGTCAAGTCCTTCATATTTTTTCGGCACCTTGTTCAGATCTATATCAAGACCGTCCGCAAGTTCGCCCACAGCGACCGAAACTCCGCCCGCGCCGAAATCGTTGCAGCGTTTTATGAGCCTTGTAACTTCGGGTCTTCTGAACATTTTCTGTATTTTAAGCTCTTCTACGGGATTGCCCTTCTGGACCTCCGCGCCGCACTCGGTGATAGAGTCAAGAGTGTGCTGCTTTGACGAGCCTGTAGCTCCGCCGCATCCGTCTCTGCCGGTAGCGCCGCCCAGAAGGATTATAAGATCGCCCGCTTTGGGACGTTCACGGACTACGTTTGCCTCTTCAACGGCGCCTATTACCGCGCCTATCTCCATTCTTTTCGCAACATAGCCCTCATGGTAAAATTCGTTTACTATACCCGTTGCAAGACCTATCTGATTACCGTAAGAGCTGTATCCCGCAGCGGCGGTAGTGGTGATCTTTCTCTGCGGAAGCTTGCCTTTCAGCGTTTTTTCGAACGGAACGCGCGGATCGGCGGCTCCCGTAACCCTCATTGCCTGATATACGTATGCTCTGCCCGAAAGAGGATCTCTTATCGCTCCGCCCAGACATGTTGCCGCGCCGCCGAAAGGCTCGATCTCGGTCGGATGGTTGTGCGTTTCGTTTTTGAACATCAGAAGAGTGTCTTTTTCAACGCCGTCGATTTTCGCCCTGACCTTTACGGAACATGCGTTTATTTCTTCGGATTCGTCAAGATCGCGAAGGATCCCGCGTTTTTTCAGAAGCTTTCCGCCTATGGTGGCTATGTCCATAAGACAGACGGGTTTTTTTGTGCCGAGTTCTTCACGGTACGAAAGATATTTGTTGTATGCGTCGAGAACATACGGGATCTCTATTTTCGCATTGTCTATTACGGTCGAAAACGTGGTATGACGGCAGTGATCGGACCAGTATGTGTCTATCATGCGGATCTCAGTTACGGTAGGATCTCTTTCCTCCGTGTGATTAAAATAATCGCGAAGAAAAACTATGTCGTCCGTATCCATCGCAAGGCCGTAGCCGTGTCTGAATTTTTCAAGGTCTTCGCGGTCAAGAGAGGTGAAGCCGTGAAGAATGTCTACCTCCGTCGGGATATCGTATTCCGTTTCGAGCGTGAGCGGCTTTTCAAAAGAAGCTTCTCTCGATTCAACGGGGTTTATGAGGTATCTCTTTATTTTTTCAAAGCCCTCGCCGGTGATATTGCCCGTTATCGCGTATACTTTTCCGCTTCTTACTGTGGGGCGTTCGCTGCCGGTAAGAAGAGAGAAGCACTGAGCGCACGAATCTGCGCGGACGTCGAACTGTCCCGGCAGATATTCGGCGGCAAAAACCTTTTCGCCGTTTTCGAACGCGGGCAGCGTATCGTAGATATCGTCTACGTTCGGTTCTGAAAAAATCAGTCTTTTTGCTCTTTCAAAATCTTCCGCCGAAACGCCTTCAACATCGTATCTGTTGAAAATGCGCACGCTTTTCACGTCTTCGCCGAGTGTTCTTGCAAGGTCGGAAGCCAGCGCGCCGGCTTCTACCGCAAATTCTTTTTTCTTTTCGGAATAAATTCTGTAAACCATCTTTTTCTCCGCAGTTTTTTATTTTTATACAGTTATCTGAATTTTACTTTATCCTTTATTATAACATATTTCCGTTATTAATTCAATAGGAGAAAACGGAAAATTTCACACAATAACGCCTGTTGCCGCGCCGTTTTTCACATCCGTTATTTTTACGGGAAGAATGAGGTTTTCGATGTTTTTATCGTATAAGACCTTCACCTCAACGTATTCAGGCGTATAGCCCGAATAAACGCCGTTTTCTTCCGTTTCAAAAAGAACGTATTTTACGGTGCCTATCAGTTTTTTTCTGTATTTTTCCTCATTTTCGGCGCATGCGGCGATCATTTTTCTGCAGCGCAGGTCCCTTATCTCCTTCGGGACTTTGTTTTCCATTTCCGCGGCGGCAGTTCCCTTTCTTTCTGAATACGGAAAAACATGGACTTTCGCAAATTCCGCTTTTTTCGCGAATTCAAGAGAAATCTCGAAATCCTCGTCCGTTTCGCCGGGAAATCCCGTTATGATGTCTGTTGTTACCGAGCAGTCGTCAAAAGCGTTTCTGAGCATTTTTACCGCATTGAGGAATTCTTCGGGCGTATAATGTCTGTTCATGGCGCGAAGCGTTTTTTCGCAGCCGCTCTGCAAAGACAGATGAAAATGGTGGCAAAGATTTTTAACGCCGCTCAGCCTTTTTACGTTTTCTTCGGTAATGAACACGGGCTCAAGCGAGCCAAGTCTTACGCGCTGCGGACCGTCTTCGGTATCAAGACGGCAAAGAAGATCGCAAAGATCGAAT
>JAEEJJ010000169.1 GCA_016281805.1 Clostridiales bacterium | reverse complement strand
TCTGTCGGGAAACCATGTTGATGTAATGTATATTCCAACAGATATAAAGGTAGGCATACTCAGAGAAAAGCTGAAAGACGCCTCATATCTGCCAAATGAGGCAGAGCACAGGGTTTTTGTTTTTTACGAAGCGGAAAAGCTCACTTCTGCCTGTCAGAATGCTCTTCTTAAAATAGTTGAAGAACCGCCTTCTCATGCGGTATTCATTTTTCTGACCGAGAATATAGGTGCGATCCTTTCAACCCTCCGTTCACGCTGCGAAATGATCGCTATGGAGCCCTTGGACGAAAAGGAGATATATAAATATCTTCTCAGACCCGAATTTTCAAAGTTCTCTGATGAACAAAAAAAAGCTGCCGTTGCTTTTTCGGGCGGATACATAGGCGCCGCCTGCTCATTTTTATCAGACGAGAAATCGGAACTTTTCGTAAAATGCGACAGCTTTGCCAGGGCCATCATTAACAACCGCATGGATGAGGCCTTACGGATAGCGTCGTTCAAAGACAGAAACGAACTGGCGTTATTTACCGACGAGCTTTACTCATATTTTACCGTTCACTTACGTTCGCTGAAAAGCGGAAATGTTGACGGACTAAACAGTGAAATACAATCTCTGGGGCAGGACAGGCTTGCGTCGTTATGCATTCAGCTCGCGTCGCTCAGAGATAAGATGAAATTCAATGTAAACGTGTCGCTTTTTTCAACGGCACTCATTGCGGAATGCCAGAGCGTATGCCAAAATGATCAGACATAATGAATATCAATTACAATAAAGCATTATAAAGAAAGAAGATCGTAAATGGAATTAGTGGAAATTGTTGGAGTAAGATTTAAAAGCGTAGGAAAAATATATTATTTTGACCCTTGCGGAAACCTGTTCAAAAAAGGGGACAGAGTTATCGTTGAAACTGTGCGCGGTCTTGAAATAGGAACAGTCGTAGTAGAAAACAGACAGACGGAAAAGCTGGAAAAATTCACTCCCCTATCCCCCGTTATTCGTCTTGCAACGCAGGAAGATATAGAAACAGACATACAGAACCGTGAAAAAGAGAAGGCAGCCTTTGCGATTTTTGAAGAAAAAACAGCAAAGCACGGACTTGAAATGAATCTTGTTGACGTGGAGTATTCTTTTGATAACAACAAAATCATTTTCTTTTTTGTGGCAGACGGAAGAGTTGATTTCCGGGAACTTGTAAAAGACCTTGCATCCGTATTCAAAACGAGGATAGAACTGCGCCAGATAGGCGTAAGAGACGAAACAAGAATGATCGGAGGGCTCGGTATATGCGGCAGAAAAGTATGCTGCGCAAGTTTTCTGAGCGAATTTACCCCCGTTTCCGTAAAAATGGCGAAGGACCAGTCTCTTTCCACTAATCCGCAAAAGATATCCGGCACATGCGGCAAACTTATATGCTGCCTGAATTTTGAAGAGGCTGTATATGAAGAGGCATACCAAACAATGCCAAGAGTGGGCTATACCGTAAAAACACCAGACGGTCAGGGTACAGTAGTTGAAGTAAACGTTCTCACTTCCACTGTTCGTGTAAATATAGGAACGGATCATGAGGCGGATATACGTTCATATAACTCTGCGGATGTTAAAACCATAAGAATGACTGCAGACGAAGAGAACAATTCCGAACTTGAAGCAATTGCGGACGCGGAATAAGCACAAACTTTAAAAATTATGTAAAAACTATTGCAAAACCAGCAAAAATATGCTATTATGTATTTTGAAATTATGACCAAGGAGGTATTTCTTTTATGGCACATGTAATTACCGATGAATGCCTGTCCTGCGGCGCATGCCAGGCTGAATGTCCCGTTGACGCTATCTCTGAAGGAGACGGCAAATTTGTTATCGATCCCGAGCTCTGCATTGACTGCGGTGCTTGCGAATCAGTATGCCCGGTCGGAGCTCCGAAAGAAGCCGAATGATCGAGCGATAAAACAAATAAAAGCGGTTATCCAAAACCGCTTGAAATAAGAATACGATTTTTTTGTATTTTTATTTCAGGCGGCTGAGTAACCGCTTTTTAAATAAAAACTATTATAATGAAAGGCGCGGCAATGGCGATTCGACTTGACGATCTTTGCATTAACGGGTATAAAATATATCAGGACGACGCCGGTTTTCGTTTCGGGACCGATGCCGTGCTTCTTGCGTGGTTTGCAGGCACAAAAAAATTCACGAAAGCAGCGGATCTGTGTTCGGGCAACGGCGTTATACCGATCATTTTGTCAACACACTCATGCTGCAAAGAAACAAGAGGATATGAAATCGACTTCAACCAGGTCGAGCTTGCAAAAATGTCTGCAAAATACAATAAAATAGAAGACAGAGTGTCTTTTTTTCAGCGTGATATAAGAAAAACAGACGCAGACGGTTGTTTTATGCACGGATATTTCGACCTTGTAACTGCAAATCCACCTTATATGACAAAAGATTCAGGGCTTGTGAGCGACAGTCTGGGGTCAGCGAGAACAGAGCTTACATGCGATCTTGCGGACGTTGTTTCGGCGGCTAAATTGCTGCTCAAACACGGCGGAAGGTTTTGCATGGTAAATAAACCGGAAAGACTGACGGATGCCGTCTGTATTATGCGCAGCTGTAAAATCGAGCCTAAAAGGCTGTTGTTTACTGCCGCGAAACACGGAAAAAAACCGGAGCTTTTTCTGATAGAAGGAATAAAGGGCGGAAAACCGGGACTTCATTGCGAGCCGTTGATGGAAATATACGGTCCCAACGGAAAATATACTGAAAAACTTGAAGAGATTTACGGAAGAAAATAATATGGAAGGTAAAAAACCTGTTTCTTTATACCTTGTTGCAACACCGATAGGAAACATGAACGATATTTCGCCGAGAGCGCTTGAAACGCTCGAAAAAGCAGACTTTATCGCCGCTGAAGACACAAGGGTAACAGGCAAGCTCCTCGCAAGATACGGCATAAAAAAGCCTCTGATAAGTTACTATGAACACAATATGATGCAACGCGGAGAAGTGATCCTTGAACGGCTAAGGCAGGGTGAGGTTTGCGCGCTTGTTTCGGATGCCGGTATGCCTGCGATATCCGATCCCGGAGAAATGATCGTAAGGCAGTGTGTGGAAGAAGGGTTTAAGGTCAGCGCGATCCCCGGTCCGTGCGCAATGGTATGCGCCCTTGCAATGAGCGGTCTTTCAACGAAGCGGTTCACATTTGAGGGTTTTCTTTCTACAGCAAAAAACAGCAGAAGAGAACATCTTCTTTCGCTCAAAGACGATACGCATACGCTTGTTTTTTACGAAGCGCCTCATAAACTGCTCGGAACTCTTGAAGATATGCTTGAATATCTCGGAGACAGAAAAATCGCGCTTGTGCGCGAGATTTCCAAAATATATGAAGAAGCGATACAGACTTCTCTTTCACAGGCAGTTGAAGATTATAAAGATAAAAATATTCTCGGAGAATTTGTAATTATAGTTGAAGGCGCAAAAAAGAAGGAACAGCCTGCAATTTCAGAAAATGAGCTTGAAAAGGAGTTCCTGTCACTTACAGAAAGCGGAAAATCGAAAACTGAGGCGGCAAAAGAGCTTGCCGCAAAATACGGAATGCATAAAAGAGATATTTACGAATTGTTCAAATAAAAAAACAGCGGTCTTACGACCGCTGCGAAAAAATAAAATTGTCTGTTATTTGAGGAATTTCAGATTGCTTATAATAGCGGGTTCTTTTGCTTTGCCTCCACAAACCTGGAAGAAAGCGATGATCTTAAGAACAGTTATAATCGCAAGGCATATGCCTCCGGCTATCGGAACGATGAAAGTCCAAATGAGAAGGGCTGATATAATGCCTATCAGCGTCGAAACAACATTGAGCTTAAGAGCCTGTCTTACATGGAATGAAACATACGCGGAATCTTTTGCAATCAAAGCTGCTATAACAATTCCGATGAAATCTGACAGGTAAGGCAGCATAGCAACGACCTTGTTATCGGATATATCCTTCGGATCAAATTCGGCGGTATGATCGGTTTCATTTATTACGGTTGCGGCAGCAGGCGCAGCAGCCGCTCCGGTCGGAGTTCCGCAGTTAGGACAGAATGTAAGGTTATCATCCATCTGGGTGCCGCATTTTGCACAGTATTTCATTGTTTTTTCTCCTTTATATATAATTTTTTTGGTTTTTTACAGTATATAACAAAAATCGTAAAATGTCAAGACTTTTTTTACAATTGAAAGCGTTGTTGACATAAAAATAATACAGTGTGAGGCATAATTTGAGTTTTTTTGAGCTGTTGTTACTCGGCGTTGCGCTTGCGATGGACGCATTTGCGGTATCTGTTTGCAAAGGTATGGTCATAAAAAAACCTAAAATCGGCGACGCCGCGCTGATCGGACTGTTTTTCGGCGGATTTCAGGCTTTTATGCCGTTTATAGGGTGGTTGCTCGGAAAGCAGTTTGAAGGCGTGATAAAGGCATATGACCATTGGATCGCCTTTGTTCTTCTCTCTTTTCTGGGCGGAAAGATGATATATGATGTTATAAGACAAAAAGGTGAAGCTGAAAGTTATAAAAACAATATTGATATAAAAGAGCTGTTTTTACTCGCGATAGCAACAAGCATAGACGCTTTGGCGGTAGGAGTGACGCTTGCTTTTCTGGATGTTTCGCTTGCAGAAGCAGTAAGCATTATAGGGGTCACAACATTTATTATAACATTTGGCGGTGTTTATATCGGAGCAAAAACGGGCGAACTGCTGAAAGACAAGTCACAGATCGCAGGCGGCACCGTTCTTATAATAATAGGTATCAAAATTTTAGTTGACCATCTTATCAGCTCGGTATGATGGCAAAACGAAGATAAAGAATAAGAAAATGAAGGGGTTCGGGAACAATGAAGCTTGATCTTGACATTGAACAATTCTGGAAAGACGAGGAAACCGCAAGGGAAGAAAACTGCTTTTCAAAAAAGGCAAAGCAGGCGGCGCTCGGTATTCGCATGAGCGACGAATGTGTTTTTGCCGAACTGGGGGAAGACGGACAGCCATGGGGATATACCGACCCGCAAAGAAGATATGATCTTAACTGCAGATATAACGAAAAGGCGATAAAGATCGTAGGAAGACCGCTGCTTTCAGAAAGAAAACCGGATCCGAAACAGGATCTGCTGCCGAAGCTGCCCGAAAGAAAGCAAATAGGAGAAGTTTTCGGAGGCAAGTATGTGTTTGACGGCAACACAACCTGGCTGAGAGGAACGCTGAATGATGCGGAAGACCTGAAAAAGAAGCTTGATGAAATAGATTTTTTACTTGCCGATAAAGAGCGTTTCCGTTCTTTTGTTCTTCCCCCTGACTGGGACGAAAAATGCAGGATCGTTTTTGAAGCAACGGGAAGACGTCCCGGTCTTGCAAACGGAATAAGAGGACCCGTAACTCTTGCGACAAGCGTTTACGGCACCGAAAACCTGCTTTTTCTTTACTATGACGACGAAGGACTGTTCAAACGGTTCGGAGATACGATAACAAGGGTGCTTGAAGCGTTTGCAGACTTATTTATAGTTGAGGCAGGATATACTCCGGATAACTTTCCGCACGGATACTGGTTCAATGATGACGACAGCAATCTGCTGACGCCGGAAATGTATAAACTGCTCGGTTATCCCACACTTAAAGCGATGTTTGAGAAGTATGCGCCGAACCCTGAAGATCAAAGGTATCAGCACTCGGATTCCGCTATGGGGCACCTTATTCCCCTGCTCGCGGATTTTGATCTTACAGGCTGTAATTTTGGTCCTACCGTAATGGTCAGAGACATACGTAAATACATGAAAAAAACACGAATAGACGGTCAGATCGCGCCTTTCACGTTTATGCGAAACAATGAAGACGATATAATAGCTGAAGTAAAGCGTGACTGCGAAGCTGCAAAAGAAGGAGACATAAGAGGTCTTCTGGTGTCTACCGCCGGCAGCATCAACAATGGAAGCCTGCTGACTAGCATGAGAGTAGTAATGGCTGCAATTCAGACATACGGAAGATATTGACTGTAATAAATGAGTATTTTAACAAAAGACAGATCGTTTTATAAAACGATGTTTACGATCGCATTGCCCGTAGCGCTTCAGCAGCTGATCTCGCTTGCAGTTCTAATGCTGGACAATGTTATGGTAGGTTCTCTTGGAGATATTTCTCTTTCTGCCGTATCTCAGGCAAATCAAGTCACTGTATTTTTTACTTTTTTTGTCCGTGGAATATCGGGCGGCGCAGCATTGCTCATATCGCAATACTGGGGCAAAAAGGATACCGGAAGGATAAAACAGATTTTTGCGATGACTTTTATCACAACCGTGATACTTGCAGGATCCGTAACGCTTTCAGTGTTCTTTTTTCCGGATCTGGTCGTAAAATTTTTCTCGAACAATACCGATATTCTCTCAGAAGCAACATCATACATAAAGATCGCATGTTTTTCATATATTCTTTTTGCCGTTTCAGATACTTTTATTGCGATGCTCAGATGTGTTGAGATAGTAAAAATAACGTTTATAGTTTCAATAATCTCGTTCTTCACAAATCTCGGCGGGAATTACATACTTATTTTCGGAAAGCTCGGTTTGCCTGCAATGGGTGTTCGCGGCGCCGCTCTTGCAACGGTAATAGCGAGAGGAACAGAGCTGATAATCGTAATGCTGTTCTTCTTTAAGGGACAGAAAAAGCTTTCCGTTCGCGTAAAAGATCTTTTTTATGCCGAAAAACCAATGTGGAAGGATTTTTTCAGATACGGTATTCCTGTTATAGTCGGTGACGTGCAATGGGGTCTTGTGGGAGTTGTAAAGGCAGTGATCATAGGACGTCTTACCGTTGAAATGATGGCTGCAGTTTCAATTACCGATGTTGTTATGCAGCTGGGGCTTATTTTTGCAAACGGACTTGCCGCAGGCGCCTGCGTAATAATAGGCAAAACCGTTGGTGTAAACGATTTTGCAAAAACGAAAGAATATTCGCGCAGCATTGAAATCATTTTTGCCGCAGTAGGTATTATTATGGGGCTGCTCGTGTTTACATTGAGAGCGTTCCCCGTTTCGCTTTACTCTAATATTTCACAGCAAACAAAGGACCTTGCAATGCAGCTTCTTGCAATTGGCGCTGTATCTCTTATAGGAACAAGTTACCATATGGCGTGTTTTACAGGCATCAATCGCGGAGCGGGAGACAGCCGATTTGTTTTTCTTGTGGATATGATATGCGGGTGGCTTGTTGTCGTTCCTCTTTCCGCACTTGCCGCAGCAGGGTACCTGAACGAATGGCATCCCCTATTTACCCTGCCGCTTGTTTATCTCTGCACACGAATAGACCAGTGCTTCAAGTGGATAATAGCACTTATTCGCCTTCGCGGGAACAGATGGATACGAAATGTGACGAGAGACTGAAACGACACTATACGCAGAAAAATCCGGATTGTAAAAAACAATCCGGATTTTGAATTATGGTGACCCGTAGCAGAATCGAACTGCTGCCCCAGCCGTGAAAGGGCCGTGTCTTAACCGCTTGACTAACGGGCCGAATGGTAGCGGAAGCTGGATTTGAACCGGCGACCGTACGGGTATGAACCGTATGCTCTAGCCAACTGAGCTATTCCGCCATACCAGCTCTCCTGAGATCTGATACAGATATCAGACAGCTTATATAGTATACACTAAACGAACGGATTTGTCAATACTCTTTTCTCGAATTTTTGTGATATTTTTGTGAACTCAATAAGCGAATGTCAATGATGCTATAATATTAAAAAATGATTTTTTTAAAAAAGTGATTGACAAGATGAATATTTTAGTGTATTATTATAATATAAGGGAATATATAGCCGGAAGACTAATAAAACAAAACAGGAGAACGATATGTCCGACATCGAAAGAGATGAAATAATCACACTGACTGATGAAGACGGCAATGAAATTGACTTTGTTGTTGTAGACGGTGTTGAATACAACGGAAAAGATTATCTTGCGCTTGTTGAGCAGGAGCATTACGACGACGATGAATGTGAGTTTACCATTCTCAGAGTAGACGAAACCGAAGGCGACGATGCGATCCTTGCCTCTATAGAGGACGAAGACGAATTCAACAAGGTTCTTGAAATGCTTGAGCAGCATCTTGACGACGAATTTGAAATTGAAGATATAGATTAAACGGATTTCCTGCGCGGTTCGTGTTCCGCAGGTATAATTAAAACCTACACCTGTTTGTTGGGATTCCGCCTTCCGCTGCGGGGGAGCAGACCTCTCGGAGATGATCCGAACGTTGGGAGCACAAAACAGCGGAGAGGAATCAACC
>JAEEJJ010000168.1 GCA_016281805.1 Clostridiales bacterium | reverse complement strand
GTAAAAAAGGCAGTGAATTTGGCATGCAGCGATTAAGTGAATGAGGTGTTTTTTTGAGGGAGTAAGGACTTTTTCTATGCCTGTATCTACTGCAATGTCAGAATGGAGGAAAACCGCCTTTGAAGAACGCCCAAAAGCGCAGGTCTTGCAGCTACTGCTGTTGCATTCATAGTTTCCAGTCGAATTTTTATGAAATCAAGGCTAAAACGAAGAAAAAGTGCGGGTCTCGCAGCCACCCCAGTGGCAGCCAGTCCCGCACATCCTCTGAAAAAGGTCGTTTTTTCCGGTTTTCGACTGCTTTTTGTGAGATTCATGTCTTGCAGCCATATCAGCAGACGCAAGTCCCGCATACCCCTGAAAAGGATGAAATCCACATGATTTTCGCCTCATTTTTTATAAAGTGCAGGTCTCGCAGCCATATCTGTGGACGCAAGTCCTGCGAATTTTCGTCGTATACCTTGAATGTAGAAACGAGTAAAAATGTGCCTTTCAAGCATTGATGGGCGCTTTTTTATTCTTTTCATCTTTGTTCGATGACATTGAGATGTGAGAAAACGTTAACGAAATGCCCTGCAGGATGAATCCCGCATGGCTTAATACATTTAACCAAATAGAACTTCGATTTCAGGTTCAGCTCCGTAGATGGTTAAACCATCAAAAACCTTTGCTTGTTCAAACTGATTGACGCATTCAAGGTTGGTCTTTCCCCAGAAACTATGTCGTGCAACAAAAACCTTTTCCTTCGGGTTTGTGTTGTCGTATTCGTCAAGATATAGCTCAAGCATATCCTTCTCATCACGAAACATAGTTTCCAAGAAGAAAAACCTGTTTCTAAAGACAAATTCCTTTTCAGGACCGCCCATAGAAATCAAATCATCGATGAACTCGTTTATTGACTGTCCTTTCATTATTTCACCCCCACAAATAAATGTTTGTACTTCTCATAATATGGATTTCCAGGTCCTATCACAAATTTTTGGGCTGACTTATGGCTATCTATTCCGGGTGTTTTATGTATGTGTACGTGAAGCACATCTCCTTTGCCCAATGAACTCTCGTGATGGTAACCTATCTCAAATACGATTTCATGGTTGTCATTGTATTCGCGATATTGATGAAAAACTCCATCTTTATCGAGAAGAACATAACTGGTCCCCGGTGTATGTGACTCTTCCGGGAGTTTTCGTGCTTGACTCTTGTCGATAGGTTCAAGCACTTTCACTTCACCGATTTTGTCAACGGTTTCATAAGTATATGTAGGCGACTGACATATTGAATATGTACCTTTACCGCCCATTGGATCTTACCACCTTTCTTGATGAAAGATAGTCAACAGCGATGATGTTGCCTTTCATCTCAGGAAATGGATCACCAAAGATTATGATGTTCGATGGATTGAGAACATCAAGCATGGTGTTATAGCCAAGAATAAAACCTTTTTGCTCACGTTTGCTACCGATCATACCGACCGCAACTGTAGAATGCTTTTCAATTCCATCAAAACAAAAATCAAAACTTCTCGGAGATCCCCAACAAACGGACGGAATAACTGTCATGCCCTTTGATTGCCAATAAGCTCCAACCCATCTGTTCTTGGCTGTACTTTCAAGTTGTCTCCAGAGATTCATATCTGCATAGAGAGAAAACTCTGGCGTCAAAAGGAAGGCATACTGAGAGTATCTTTTTAATGACCGTTCAGGATTGTTGTATATTCCATCAAACCGATAGTCGTCAACAAAGAAATGAACCCCCTTTTTCTTGTTTTCTTCATGGTCGTTTGACCGAGTATCAGAGCAGGCTATTAGTCCGATTGACGAAAAGTCTAACTCCTGTTTGTGAACAATGGGTATACCCCATTTTCCGGTTGATGCGAACGTATTTCGCATGAAGAGCGGATTATCCCGCATTTGTTTACTTGTCATAGTATGTTACGCTTTCCCGGGATTTGTCTCGGAAACGGCATAAAACCCCGTTTTTTGCTTTATAAATTTACCGTTTCCACTTGATTTTTGTCCCGGAATGTGTTATACTATATAAACCAAAACCGAGTATAACTATATTCGGGACTTGCACTGTCATGATTGCTGCAACAATCACGGCGGTGCTTTTTTTGTATTCACTCTCAATTGACATCACCGCCTTTCAGAAAATCTCAAAGAAATCCGATGTCTTCCGGTTTCTTTCGGGAGGCTTTTTAAATTCATAATAACGAAGTTCGGCACTGTCATATGACACTTTACAATAACCCATAATCATCTTTATTGAAAGTCCCGCGGTCTCTTCGTATGGAATCATTACCTCTCCGCAAAGTGCCTTGGCCTGCCATTCCATACTTTCAAACGGACGCAACTCCCTGTTCCTGAATGCTCGGTCAAGAATTGGCGTAAAACCGAGAATGCAAAGGAATGCGTGACAGATTTCATGTAAAATGTGAGCGCGGTATCCGCCTTTCCCGGTCACTGCACCTTCGTATACCGAGTTTTTTACCTCAATGAGGTAATGACCGTTCATGTCCGGAGTACATCTGGCGGGGATGTTGTCTTCGATTTCCTCGTCTTCGACAACAATGCATGTTATTTGAGGAAAAAGAACAGGGGTCCGTTCAAATGCATCGATGACGTCAAAACGGAATTTATTCTTGCATTTAAAGATCTGCCGCAGGGCTTTTGCTACGCTGCGAAGTTCCTCTCTTGATATTGGATGCGTCTTATAGTCCACCTTTGTTATTCCTTTCAATGATCTTCAGAATTTCATTGGCGGTTTCGTCATCCATATCATCAAATGAACGCTGGAACTGAATAGCTGCTGTTCTTTG
>JAEEJJ010000167.1 GCA_016281805.1 Clostridiales bacterium | reverse complement strand
GAATGCCGTAAATACGTCAAGGTTTACTCCCGCCTCTTCGTATTTTTTGCTGTCTTCCTCAACATAATTCGTCGCAAATCTGATTGCGTCTCCGAAATCATGTCCGACAAGTCCCGGCATTACGGTGTCAAGGTCTATTACAGTGAGCGCTTTTTTCGTATTTTTATCAAAAAGCACGTTGTTTATCTTTGTATCGTTGTGAGTTACGCGAAGCGGCAAAAGACCCGCGTTTTTCATTTCAGTCATTCTGCACGCCTTGTCTTTTACCGAAAAAAGCCATTCGAGCTCTCTTTTTACTTCTTTTACTCTGCCTATGGGATCGTCTTTACAGTCTTTTTCAAGAGTTTCGTATCTCTTTATCGTATTATGAAAATCGGGTATCGTTTCATAAAGACTTGACGCATCGAAATCGGAAAGAAGCATCTGAAATTCTCCGAATGCTTCCCCTGCGCTTGTTACCATTTTAAGGTCGTCGCATACATCGCATGTGAATGACGGGATAAAATTGAAAAGTCGCCAGAATCCCGTTTTATCGTGTATGTATGTTTTTCTGTCAAGCGTATGATGGAAATGGAGCGACGGTTCGTTTGGTTTTTTTTCGCGTATGTATTCAGTTATTTTCTCTATGTTTTCCATAACCTGTATAGGGTTTTTGAAAACATAGGTGTTAAGTTGCTGGACCACATAAGACTTTTGTGTTCCGTTGGCTTCCCGGAAAGTAACTTTATATGTTTTATTTACATTGCCGACCGTTATCTCTTCATATGAAAGGTATGTGCCGGGTATTTTAAAGCCTTTGCATATATCGCAGATAGTTTTATCCATTATATTCCTCTTAATTATCCTATATTTTTAATGAAGAAGAAAAAATGTTATGATCCGTAATAATATTTATACTCTTTTGAGGAATACTTGCGGTATTTACCGATCTTCTTGTCTTCCTGCTGATTCAATACAACGCCGAGAAGAGGGCAGCCTGTTACTTCAAGCATGGAAATGACTTTCTGAACATCGCTGCGGCTCGTAACATGAGCCTGAACGACAAGAATACATCCGTCGCAGATATTCGCAATTCTCTGTCCGTCTGAAATGAGTTCAAGAGGCGGAGTATCTATAATAATATAATCAAACTGTGTGCGGAGATAACTCAGAAGAGTTTTAAATCTGTCGCCTTCGAGAAGAAGACTGGGATTTTCTATATTGGTAGTGGGAATAATATACGCATTTTCAATATTGCTCTGATAGATGATATCATCCATGTTCGCTCCGGCAAGATAGTGCGAAAGACCTACAAAGCCGTTGTCGCTTTCTGAAAATTTCATTCTCAGATTGCTGCGCATATAACTGTTTCTCATATCGGCATCTATGAAACAAACCTGTTTTCCGGCTTTTGCGAGTTCAAGCCAGAGACCCGTTGCTACAAAGCTCTTGCCCTCATTCGGTCTGCTGCTTGATATCATGATAACTTTTTTATCGACGCCCGTAAATCCCACGTTAACACGCAGACGGTCAAGTTCGGTCTGAACAAAATAGTCGTTTTCAATCAGTTGTTTGATTTTTACCTGTTTCATCGGTGCTCTCCTTTTTCACTGTTTTTACGGGCTGGGACGTGTATTTTTTGTTCTGTCCGGAGTTTTTCTTCTTGTATTCGTATGAATATGTGCCTTTATGCTTCAAACCGTTTTTCGGAATAACTGCCATGGGGGCGAATCCGAGATAATTTTCAACATCTTCAGCGGAATTGAAAGTATCGTTGAGAAAATACAATATGGTATAGAACACAAGAATGATAACAAGACATGCAAGAGCGCCTAAAAGGGCGTTTCTGCCGTATTTGATATTGCTCGGGGAATTAGGCAGATCGGCAGAGTCTATAAGGATAGGCGGTTTTGCGCCCATATTGATGATCTCGGGAAGGTATGTTGTTGCCTGTTCGCCGAATGATTTTGCGACATACTGCGCTTTAGCGGGATCGGAAGATGTGATCTGTATCTCTACGATTCGCGTGTTTGCCTTGTTTGTTACTGAAAGCATGCCTTTCAGAGCACTGGGAGAATAAACTCTTCCGGTTACATTGGCAACCTGCTCAAGCATCATTTTGCTTTGCAGAAGTTCAACATAGTCTTTTGTAAGAGAAGTACCGAGGTTAAGGTCCTGGATATTCATGTTTTCTTCGGTAGATACAACATAAATACTTGACTTTGCCGTATACTTAGGCGTAATGAAAAAACGCGTATACAAAAGTCCTGCGATCGCCCCGATCAATACGGCTACGGCAATCACAATAATATGCTGTTTCCAGACTGTCAGCAAATCGAGAATATCGATTTCCGTGGTTTCCTGCCGCCTGCGGTCGGCAACTGCATTTTCTTTGTTCATTTAATAACTCCTTGCACAAGTTTATATTTTCCAATAATAAAAAGTTTCTGCTCAGTCCTGGTTTTCGAGAAGAGATGTTGCTGTCGCGTCCATTTTGCGAAGACAATTTTTTCCGAAATGCTTTTCGATATAAATTCGGGCTTCGCCGAGATCCGGTCTTCGCGATGTGCAGTTATGTGCATCGCTTCCCAGAATGATATCATATCCCGATCTTATCAGATCGGCAGCCAGCCCTCTTGTTCCGAAATGAAGAAATGCCTCTGCGTTGATCTGATATACTATCGGCAGCACGGAAAGATCCTGCAATTTGCGTCGGTTACCCGAATATCGCATAAATCTTTCAACATGAGCAAGTACCACACGGTAATCGAAATCAAGACAAAGGGAAGAAACATCGTCCACGACGCTGTTGCTCCAGCTTTCAAAGGGCATTTCTATGAGGATCGCACGACTGTTGCCGATGCACAGCTTTTGAAGATCACTGTCTTTCATGTGGCGAAAAAAAGCAATTTCGGCGCCGCAAACGATCTGCGGTTCGGAGAGCAATTTTTCGGATAATACCGACAGGCTTTTTTCCCGTCTGCCGAAAAACGAAGAAATATCTTCTTTCCATGGATAGTAATGAGGGGTTAAAACCTGGATCTGAACGCCTTGTTCCGAAGAAAGGCGAAGCATTTCAAGGCTGGTTTCAACATCGGGACTGCCGTCGTCGATACCGGGAAGAATATGACTGTGAAAATCGATTATTTTTTCATCCATAAACGTCCTCCACTACCGTCTCGCATAATGCCGCATATTAACATCGATAGATTATAACATATTATTTGTAAAATGTCAATGATGTTTTCAGCAACATTTTTACTTTGTCGTCATTTTTTTTGTACAACAGAAGATTGATCAAATCGTCCCGAAAAGTCCAAACTGTAACGCAAATCTCTTCCGTCTTTCCGAAATAACGACCGGAAAGCTCAGAAAATGCAGATATTCAGT
>JAEEJJ010000166.1 GCA_016281805.1 Clostridiales bacterium | reverse complement strand
TGTGTATGCGCTCTGCAGGGGCTGACCGCCGCCGTTTACGCATCCGCCCGGACATGCCATTATTTCGATAAAGTGGTAATTTCTCTTACCTTCTTTTATCTCTGTAAGGAGTTTGCCCGCATTTGCGGTTCCGCTGACTACTGCGACCTTAACTTCGGTGCCTGCAACGTTGTATGTTGCCTCTTTAATGCCTTCGATGCCGCGGACGTCGTGATACTCGATATTGTCCATAGTTTTCTTTTCAAGAATTTCTACTACGGTTCTCAGAGCAGCTTCCATAACGCCGCCGGTAGCGCCGAATATGTGGCCTGCGCCTGTTGCTCCGCCGAAAATAGGATCGAATTCTTCATCGGGAAGAGCCGTGAAATCAAGGCCTGCAAGTTTGATCATGCGTGAAAGCTCACGGGTTGTGATCGATATATCGATATCTTCCATACCGTCAACAAGATTCTGTTCACGGGTGCGCTCAAATTTCTTTGCCGTGCAGGGCATTACGGAAACAACGCAGATCTTCGCGGGATCTATACCCATTTTTTCCGCATAATAGCTCTTCATGAGAGCGCCATACATACCTTGCGGGGATTTTGCGGATGAAAGATTGGGGATAAATTCGGGGAAATAATGCTCGCAGTATTTGACCCAGCCGGGTGAGCAGGATGTGATAAGGGGAAGAGGACCTTCTCCGCCGAGACGTTTGATAAATTCCGTTCCTTCTTCCATGATAGTGAAGTCTGCGGCAACGTCAACGTCAACAACGGCGTCAAAGCCGAGTCTGTGCATAGCGGCAACCATTTTGCCTTCAACATTCGTTCCGATAGGCATATCGAAGCATTCGCCGAGAGTTGCTCTTACGGAAGGAGCGGGAGCGATTACAACGTGCTTTTCGGGATCTGCGATAGCGTCCCATACCTTCTGTGTATCGTCTCTTTCGCGAAGAGCGCCTACGGGACAGTGAACTATGCACTGACCGCATGCGATACAGGGAACGTCTTTGAGCTCAAGACCGAAAGCTGCGCCGATATTTGTTGCGAAGCCTCTTTCGTTCGCGCCTATAACGCCTACGCCCTGATTATGTCTGCACACAGCAACGCAGCGGCGGCAGAGAACGCACTTGTTGTTGTCTCTTACGAGATAGGGGTTTGAGTCTTCTACTTCATATTCGGGCTTAGCGCCTGCAAAACGGTCAACGTCTTCTACTCCGTATTCATTGCAGAGAGTCTGAAGTTCGCAGTTCTGATTTCTTACGCATGAAAGACACTTTTTGTCATGCGTGGAAAGTATAAGCTCGAGAGTGGTTTTTCTTGATTTTCTGACAGCAGGGGTATTTGTGAAAACTTCCATATTGGGGGCTACGGGATATACGCATGAAGCGACGAGCGATCTTGCGCCCTTTACCTCTACAACGCAGATACGGCATGCGCCGATAGCGTTTATATCTTTAAGGAAGCACAGCGTGGGGATTTTTATACCAACGGAGTTCGCCGCGTCAAGAATAGTCGTTCCGGCAGGAACAGTAACGGGCAGACCGTTTATTTTTAATGTTACATCAGCCATTGTTCTAACCTCCGATTATTTCTTGATTATAGCTTTGAAGTTACAGTTATCCATACATGCGCCGCACTTGATGCACTTCGACTGATCGATAACGTGTTTTTCTTTGACTTTGCCTGTGATCGCGCCTACAGGGCAGTTTCTTGCACACTTTGTGCATCCGCGGCAGTCGTCTGTGATCTCGTAACGAACGAGTTTCTTGCAGACGTGAGCGGGACATGTCTTATCAACGATGTGGGCAACGTATTCATCGCGGAAGTAACGGAGTGTTGAAAGAACGGGGTTCGGAGCAGTCTGACCGAGACCGCAGAGTGAGTTGTTTTTGATATAATGGCAAAGCTCTTCCATTTTATCGAGATCTTCAAGCGTTCCGTTGCCGTCGGTTATCTTATTGAGAAGTTCAAGAAGACGTTTGTTGCCTATACGGCAGGGTGTGCATTTGCCGCAGCTTTCGTCTACGGTGAATTCGAGGAAGAATTTTGCGATATCTACCATACAGTTGTCTTCGTCCATAACGATAAGTCCGCCTGAACCCATCATTGAACCGATGGCGATAAGGTTATCATAGTCTATCGGAGTATCGAGGTGCTGTGCGGGGATACATCCGCCGGAAGGACCGCCGGTCTGGGCAGCCTTGAATTTCTTGCCGTTGGGGATGCCGCCGCCGATATCTTCGATGATCTCACGGAGCGTTGTGCCCATGGGAACTTCTACGAGACCTGTGTTCGTGATCTTTCCGCCGAGAGCAAATACTTTTGTGCCCTTGCTCTTTTCGGTACCCATTGCGGAGAACCATTCTGCGCCGTTGAGTATGATCTGAGGAACGTTTGCGTATGTTTCAACGTTGTTGAGGATCGAAGGTTTGCCGAAAAGTCCTTTTTCTGCGGGGAACGGAGGACGGGGGCGGGGTTCGCCTCTGTGGCCTTCGATTGAAGTCATAAGCGCTGTTTCTTCGCCGCATACGAATGCGCCTGCGCCGAGACGGACGTCTATATCAAAATCGAAACCGCTGTCAAATATGTTTTTGCCGAGAAGACCGTATTCACGAGCCTGATTTATAGCTATTCTGAGACGTTTTACAGCGATAGGATATTCGGCTCTTACGTAGATATAACCCTGAGATGCGCCGATAGCGTAGCCTGCGATTGCCATAGCTTCAAGAACGGCATGGGGGTCGCCTTCGAGAACGGAACGGTCCATGAATGCTCCGGGGTCGCCTTCGTCGGCGTTGCAGCATACGTATTTCTGATCAGCATCGGGAACGATCGTGCGGGCAAGAGCCCATTTCCTTCCGGTGGGGAAGCCTGCGCCGCCGCGTCCGCGAAGACCGGATTTGAGGATCACGTCGATAACTCCTTCAGGAGTCATTTCGGTAAGAGCTTTGCCTAAAGCGGCATAACCGTCGCGGGCAATGTATTCCTCGATGTTTTCGGGGTTGATAACTCCGCAGTTACGAAGCGCGATACGGTGCTGTTTTTTATAGAAATTAGTTTCATTAAGTGATTTTACGCCGTTTTCGGTAACTGTTTCTTTATAAAGGAGACGTGTTACCACACGGCCCTTGAGAAGGTGTTCCGAAACGATTTCGGGAACGTCTTCAACGGTAACTCTGCTGTAGAAGCAGCCTTCGGGATAAACTATCATTATCGGACCGAGGGCGCAAAGACCGAAACAGCCGGTCTGAACTACTTTAACTTCGTTTTCGAGACCCTGTTTTTTGATCTCATTTTCCATTTCGGTGCGTATTTTTGCGGAACCTGACGATGAACAGCCTGTGCCTCCGCAAACGAGAACGTGTGATCTGTACATATCTTAATCTCCTTATTCTGCGCTGCCGATTGTATATTCGGAAACAATATTTTTATTTACGATATGGTCGTTTACAACTCTGACAGCCTTTTCGGGAGTCATTTTAATGTAGGTGACCTTTTCTTCACCGGGAAGGAATACGTCTACAAGCGGTTCAAGCTTGCACATACCGATGCAGCCTGTCTGAGATACGGTTACGTTATCAAGACCGCGTTTTGCGATCTCGTCGAGAAATGCCTGCATAACAGGACGCGCACCTGCGGCGATACCGCATGTTGCCATACCGATAACGACTTTGATCTTATCGCTGTTTTCGTTTCTGTCGTTAACGCTGGCTTTCATTTTTTCTTTTATGGCTCTAAGTTCTTCAAGAGATTTCATCTCGTTCGCCTCCAAATAATTCGTTAAGATTTTCGTGAATGTAGTCGTGAATGTAATTAAGAACTTCAGGCGTGTCTATCGGAGTATCTTCAATGACCTCTTTTATGTCTTTTGTTGAAAATACAAATTCTTTTCCGCACCATATATGCCTGTAGATCAGGTCGAAGTCCTTCGCTTTTGCGGAAAGGAGCATCATCGTTCCGGAAATATCCCCCAGAGGCATGCGGTCTATGCTGCTGTGCTTGAAAACAGCTGTTGTGACAGTTCCTTCGCCTTTTTTTGAAGCAAGTGTGAGATAACCGTCCGAAAGCTCGGCTGCAGCCCTGAAAAGAGCGATGCCCATGCCGATTTTTCTTGTGGTCCTCGATGTTGCGAAAGTTCCGTTCACACGGGCGAGCGTTTCCTCGTCCATGCCGCATCCGTTATCGGATATCGTTATTTTCAGCTCATCCGCTTCTATATTCTCCGATATTTCAACCGTTATCGTATCCGCCTTTGCGGTGATACTGTTTTGAACTATATCGAGAATGTGAAGAGAAAGCTCTCTCATTACATATCTTTATATTTTGCGAGTATTTTTGGGACGTCATCTGCGGTGAGACGTCCGTAGACATCGTCGTTGACGGTCATAACGGGGGCAAGACCGCAGCAACCTATACAACGGGTAGCTTCAAGCGAGAATTTGCCGTCATCCGTAACATCGCCGCTGCCGATGCCGAGCTCGGAACACGCTTTGTCGAAAACATTCTGCGAACCTTTAACATAGCATGCCGTACCGAGGCAAACGCCGATCCTGTACTGACCTTTGGGATTAAGAGTGAACTGCGCGTAGAAAGTTGCAACTCCGTATACTTCTTCAAGAGGGATATTCAAGGAGTCGGCAATGATCTTCTGAACTTCAATCGGAAGATAGCCGTAAATCTCCTGCGCTTCCTGCATAATAGGCATAAGCGAGCCCTGAACATCCTTATTCGCCGCGATGTAATCACGGAGTTTCTGTTCCTGCTCCGCAGTCCCCTTGAAAGGGATTTTGGAAATAGTAGATTTACCCATTTGGTTTCGTCCTCTCTAACTTGTATTTTAACGAAATAAAAATTACGAAAGCTCTTCACTTTAAGAACTGTCACCGTATATTATAACACATTTTTCATTAATTGAAAAGGGGGTAAATCAAATATTCCTTGAACTTTTTCGTATTTTATTATAGATAATCATAAAGAGCCGATTTGCGTGATCGTTTTCGCCGTAAAATGCGTGAACGTCAGCAAAAGGCAGACAGTTTTGAAGCGTTTGCGAATCTCTTCAGGCACAACGCTTCCGCCCTGCCAAAAATCGAATAAATTTCAAACAAAGAAGGCATATTTCAGAAAAAGACTTGAATTCAAGATAATTATATGTTATAATATAATGTGATTACGAAAAAAACCGCAAACAAGGGGTTGAACATATAATAATGGAACTGAACATCAGGGAGCAGCTCGAACAGATCCGCGCAAACGCAAAAGAAATGCTTGCGCAGATAAAGTCGTCTGAAGAGCTTGAAAATTTAAAAGTAAAGCTTCTCGGCAAAAAGGGAGAGCTGACAAACGTTCTTTCGCAAATGGGCAAGCTGCCCGCAGAAATGCGTCCCGCAATAGGACAGTCCGCAAACGAGGTGCGCTCGTTTATAGAAGACAGGATAAAGGC
>JAEEJJ010000165.1 GCA_016281805.1 Clostridiales bacterium | reverse complement strand
AGAAATACGCAGCGAAACCGAAAAAATCAAATCAGCCGGAAGAGCTCCCGGACTTGCAGTTATTCTTGTGGGAGAGGATCCTGCTTCACAGGTATACGTCAGCAACAAGGAAAAAGCATGCGCGGAAGTCGGTTTTTATTCAGAAAAATACCTTCTTCCCGAAAATACGGAAGAAAGAGAACTCATTGCTCTTATAAAAAAACTTAATTCTGATGTAAACATAGACGGTATACTTGTTCAGTCGCCGGTTCCGAAACATATCAATTACGAAAATGTAGTGGATACTATCGATCCGTCAAAAGATGTCGATGCATTTTCTCCCGTGAATGTCGGCAGGATCATGCTCGGCAATTATTCTCTCGCGCCATGCACTCCGGCAGGCATAATGGAGCTTATCGCATCAACAGGAACGGATGTTTCAGGCAAAAACTGCGTTGTTATAGGCAGAAGCAATATCGTGGGCAAACCAATGGCTATGCTTCTTATGCACGCAAACGGAACAGTGACCGTATGTCATTCAAAAACAAAAGATCTTAAAAACATAACCCGAACCGCCGATATTCTTGTTTCTTCCGTCGGCAAGCCGAAATTCGTTACCGCCGATATGGTAAAGCCCGGTGCGATCGTTATCGATGTGGGTATGAACAGAGATGAAAACGGTAAACTTACCGGAGACGTCGTTTTTGATGAGGTTTCAAAGATCGCATCGTTCATAACTCCTGTTCCCGGAGGCGTCGGACCTATGACGATCACGATGCTTCTCAAAAACACACTTACCGCAAGAAAACTTCACTGATTATGCTTGGCAAAGAAGCCGTTAATGATTTGATATGAAAAAGAACGACTCCTTACCTTTCGATACAAATTCATATGTATCCTACCTTGCTGAAAAATGCGCAAATAAAATCGAACCCGATCTTTACGCAAAATATGACGTGAAACGCGGGCTTCGCGATATTTCAGGCAGAGGCGTTATGGCAGGCCTTACCGAAATATCCGAAGTAAAAGCATATATTATCGACGACGGCGAACTTGTTCCGTGCGACGGAAAACTGTATTACCGCGGGTATGAAATACACGACCTCGTAAACGGTTTTATCTCTGCGGGCAGGTTCGGCTTTGAGGAAATCACATTTCTTCTTCTTTTCGGATCGCTCCCGACTGTCTCCGAGCTTGAAAACTTCAAGTCAGTCCTTGCGGAATACAGAAAACTTCCCACGCATTTTGTGAGAGATATTATCATGAAAGCTCCGAGCAAAGATATGATGAATACTCTTGCAAGAAGCGTTCTGACTATGTATTCATACGATGCAAATCCGGATGATACTTCCGTTGAAAACGTTTTGAGACAGTGCCTTGAACTTATTGCCCTGTCACCGCTTTTTTCGGTATACGGATATCAGACTTACGGATACTATCACGATAATCGAAGCTTCGTTATACATTCTCCGAAACCGGAGTTTTCCGCCGCAGAAAATATTCTGCATCTTTTGCGGCCCGATTCAAAATTCAGCAGTCTTGAAGCAACTATTCTTGACCTTGCTCTTGTGCTTCACGCAGAACACGGCGGGGGCAACAATTCAACTTTCACTGCGCGTGTCGTTACATCTTCACTCACCGATACATATTCTGCCATGGCAGCGGCTCTCGGTTCGCTTAAGGGACCTCGCCACGGCGGAGCCAATATTAAAGTGTCGCAAATGTTTGAGGATATGAAGAAAAATATACACGACTGGAAGGATGAAGATGCAGTCCGCGCATATATTGCGGCGCTTCTCGACAAAAATGCGTTCGACAGAAGCGGACTTATTTACGGTATGGGTCATGCGGTCTATTCTGTTTCCGATCCGCGTGCACAGATTTTCAAAAAGTATGTAAAATCTCTTTCCGAAGAAAAAGGGTGTACTGATGAATTCGAGCTTTACTCTCTCGTTGAGCGTCTGGCACCCGAAGTCATTGCGGAAAAAAGACGAATATACAAAGGCGTGAGCGCCAATATAGATTTTTACAGCGGTTTTGTTTATTCAATGCTTGGTCTTCCTCAGGAACTTTATACGCCCATTTTTGCAAATGCGCGAATAGTGGGCTGGTCTGCTCACAGAATAGAGGAGCTTTTAAGCAACGGCAAGATCATACGACCGGCATATAAAAACGTTACAAAAAAGCGCGAATATACAGAATTGGAAAAAAGATAAACAGTCATGGCAAGCAATAAGCGGGGACGTAATTATATTACTCATTTCTCATGACCGGAAATAAGCATTTGCAGCGATATATTTGAAAATGACCGAATCTGAAAGGGAGGCACGGAAGAATGAAAAATAAATGTTCTTTTTTCGTGTCCGCACTGCTTCCGCTTTTTATTTTGCTTCTTTTTTCCGGATGTGAACAATCAGACAGATACGAAGAGTCTTTTTTTGCAATGGATACCGTTGTAACGTTCACGTTTTACGAAAACGAAGACGACTCTTCTCAGCTCTGCCTTTCACTTCTTACCGAAACGGAATCAGAACTTACCGAATGCGGCGGATATATCATAACCGCAAAAAACGATAATACGGTCGTTGAACTGAACGGCACGCTTGCTTCTATCGTGAAAAAATCCCTTGATGTATCAGTTCTTTCCGAAGGCTATTACGATATAACCGTTGCTCCTCTTGTTTCTTTGTGGAATATTCGCGAGGCAACAGCGCCGCCGACCGACGAAGAAATAAAAGCCGTTCTTGACCTTGTCGGATACGATAATATCTCACTTGAAGGCAATACTCTTTATTTTCAGAAAAAAAGTACCGGCATTGACTTAGGTTCCGCCGGCAAAGGTGCAGCAGGCGATATTATCGCAGAAAAACTTCAGAAAAACGGAATTTCCTCCGGTATAATCAATCTCGGCGGTAATGTTCATGTTTTTGGGGAAAATCCGAAAAATCCGGAAGGAAAGTTTATTGTAGGTATAAAAGATCCGTTCGGCCGATCGTCAATAATCGGAACGGTGAAAGTCAAGGATACAAATGTTATAACGTCTGGCGCATATGAGCGATATTTTGTTTACGAAAACGAAAGATATCATCATCTGCTTGATCCGAAAACAGGCTATCCCGCAAATAACGGGCTGGCCAGCGTGACGGTTATCTGCAAAGACGGCGCGCTTGCCGATATGCTGTCGACCGCCATGTATGTTGCAGGTTATGAAATTGCCCAACGCATGCTTGATATCCTCGCTTCTGACTATCCCGATATTGCTGCTGTTTTTGTTTTTGACGACGGGACGGTTTCATTTTTCAATGCTGAAATGTATGAGGCGAAATTTGAATGAAAAAGGTTCTGTTTGCGGTGTTGATCGCTTGCTGCCTTATTCTTGCAGCTTGCTCGTCAGACGGAAAAATAATCCTGCCTTTTGAGGCAGATCTCGAAAAGCATTTTACCGCCCTTGAAAAACATCCCGACGGCACGCCTCTTTCGGAAAACGATTATATTCCCGTTTCATCGGATGCCATTATACTCGAAAATGATCTGTACTCTGTAGGACTGAACGGGCTAACCGATGCTTTATGGTTTTCAGACCGAAATACCGGTGTTTATTATGATATGACCGGCACGTCGTTTTCAGATCCGTTCGAAGCATCTTCATCACTTTATATATACAGAGAGGGAAATATTTTTTGTGAATACTCCAAAGGAGTATATTACGATACGGTTTACGAAAAATACAGACCGTCTCTTACCGCATTTTATCTTTCAGAAAACACTGTGCGTCTGATTTATGTGATCGGAATCGACCAGCTTGCGTTTTTAGGCGAGTATCCCGTAATAATCACCACAGAAACATATGAAAAAAACGCGCTGGTATGTTCGGAACACTATGTGAGATCTGAAGGGAACGATTTTGCGTCGAAATTCGTTTCGGAATACTGCACGCAGTCGGAATATTACTATCTTTTTTCAGATAATCTTCCCGAACCCGCCAGAGTTTACTGCGAATTTGACGCCACAGCAGCAAGGCGTGAGCTTCTCTCTCTCGGTTATGATGCGGATAAGGTCGTTGTATGTATGTTTGTTGCGGATATAACCCTTGATGACAGCGGAATAACTGTCGATATAAGCACAAACAGGCAATATCGCTCAAAAGGCGTAAGGACAAGCAGATATAAAATAGATTTCTTTTCCGGTGATATTCCTTTTGTCCGAAAAACAGACTCCGAAAGTGAATATATCTCTTTTGCCGGAAGCAAATTCTGATTATGGACAATAAAGATCTGAAAATCCGAAAATCCGATATTCTTCTCACGGCGGCGATTTTTGTTTTCTGTGCTGTTGCCGCCGCTCTGATGCTGTTTTTGCGCTCTGAAGGAGAAACCGTTCGTATTTACCGAAACGGAGAACTTTTTGCGGAATATGCACTTGCCGAAGACATATCAGTAAATATAGACGGACTGATGGATGTCATAATAAAAAACGGAAGCGTACATGTTGAAAACTCCGTTTGCCCGAGCGGAGCATGCGAACATTCGGGCAGCATAAATAAAAAAGGGGAAAGCATAATATGCCTTCCCAACAAAATTCTTATTAAAATAGACGGTAGGGGGGAGACTGACGCGATAAGCGGATGACATGAGAGTAAATATTAAAAGACTTGCCTTTTTCGCAATGCTTCTTGCAGTCTCGCTTATTTTGTCCTACATCGAAAATATTGTATTTTCGGATATTTTCCTTCCGGGCATAAAACTCGGGCTTTCCAATATTTCGGTCGTGGTCGCGCTTTATCTTTTCGGATTTGCGCCCGCACTTTTTCTAGGAATATCGAAAAGCATAGTATCGCTTTTGATTTTCGGACGTTTGAGCGGGCTTCTTTATTCCCTTTTCGGGATAGTTTTTTCGGTAGTTGCAATGTTTGCGGTCAAAAAAAGCGGATTTTTTTCTGTTTTCGGCGTTGGAATAAGCGGTTCCGCCGCCCATATTGCAGGACAGCTTTTAGCTGCGTGCATAATGCTTTCAAGCACTTATCCTTTGTCTCTCTTTCCGTTTTTATGCACAGCATCGGTCGTTTGCGCCGCAATATTGTATTATCCCGAAAGGATCGTACTTTTGTTTTTAAGAAAGAAGAACTGTTTTGAGTAAAATTAAAATTCTGTTGGAAGATATAAAAGAAAACTTTGTTTCAAAAATAAAAAAGGGCGAAATATTTTGCGCTGTAGTAATTGCGTTTGCAATTACACTGATCCTTGAAATGCTTGGAAGACGAAGTGTTTTAGCCGGCATATCATTTCTTTTCGAATCGCCGCTTTTCTTCTTATATAATTTGCTGATCGTTCTTGTTACACTTTCGCTGGCGTTTTTTATGCGAAAGCGGTTTTTCGGCTTCGCTCTCATTTCGCTTTTCTGGCTCGCGATAGGGGTCACTAATTTTATTACTCAGTCCATGCGTATCCTCCCTCTTACATCAATAGATTTTGCAAATGTCACGCTCAATCTTCTTATCGTATATATAGGCGTCCTGGGAGTCGTTTTTCTTGTTGCAGGTTCAATTGCGGCAATTACGGCATTCTTTTTTATTTACCGTAAATTTCCCAAACAGCATGAATACGGCTTATTGAGAGCGTTGGTCACCGTTTTTTTGCTTTCTGCAGTTATGATCGCTTTCAGCGCATTTGCAATGCCTGTT
>JAEEJJ010000164.1 GCA_016281805.1 Clostridiales bacterium | reverse complement strand
ATAATTCTTTTCGCATGTTTCCGCAAAATGATACAGAATGCATACACCTTATTATACCACAAATTCTCCTGTTTTGCAAGAGGCTGTATATCTTGACAAAAAATACCTTTTGTGATATTATATAGAATTATAAAAGTTATAAGGATTTGAATAAAATGATTTTTTCAGATAATATATCGGGCGTGAAACCGTCTGCAATAAGAGAAATATTCAAAGTTCTCGGTGACCCCACGATCATTTCGCTTGCAGGAGGAAATCCCGATCCTTCAACATTCCCGGCGGATAAAATGTCAGTTATCGCAACGGAACTTCTGACGAATAATCCTTCTGCGGCACTGCAATACGGCGTTACGGAAGGATACTCGCCTTTGCGCGAACAGCTTGCCGATAGAATGGAAAAGAAATTCGGCATAAAAAGAGAAGGAAATACCGTACTTGTCGTTACGGGCGGTCAGCAGGGTATCGACCTCACAACAAAAATTCTATGCAATCCCGGCGACACGGTAATATGCGAAGAACCTTCCTTCATAGGCGCTCTGAACTGTTTCCGCACATACGGCACAAAGCTGCGCGGCATACCGATGGAAGAGGACGGAATAAATATCTCAGAACTTGAAAAGGCTCTTAAAGAAGAAAAACGCGCAAAACTGATATATCTTATTCCCACATTCCAGAATCCCATGGGCGTTACGATGTCTGCGGAAAAACGCAAAAAAGTCTACGAGCTCGCCGTCAAATACGGTGTTACCGTTCTTGAAGACAACCCTTACGGTGAACTGAGATTTTCGGGCGAGGATATTCTGCCCATAAAAGCGCTTGACGACAAAGGCGCTGTTGTATACTGCGGCTCGTTTTCAAAAGTTCTTTCTCCGGGCATACGTATAGGCTTTGTTTCCGCACCCGATGAGATAGCAAAAAAACTTGTTGTGGCAAAGCAGGTAACAGACGTTCATACAAATATCTTCTGGCAGATGCTTATTTCCGCCTTTCTTGAAAAATACGATATTGACGAGCATATCAGCTCTATAAAAGCACTTTATAAAACAAAGTGCGACTGCATAACCTCAGCCCTTGACAAATATATTCCGTCAAACAGGTTCTGGCGTTCCTCCCCCGAAGGCGGCATTTTCATATACTGCAGGTTTTTCGGTGAAGATGCGGGCGAGCTGAGCAAAAAACTCATAGAAAAAAAGGTCGCGGTCGTTCCCGGCACGGCTTTTCAGACAGACGAAAACGCAAAAACAGAGTATGTACGCCTTAATTACTCAATGCCTACATGCGAAAATATAGAGCGGGGAATAAAAACGATAGGAGAATATCTGAATGGAAAACGCTAAAAAAACAATACTCAGCGGCATAAAGCCGACAGGAAATCTTAATATAGGCGGATATCTCGGAGCGGTAAAGAACTGGATAAAAATGCAGGATGACTATAACTGCCTTTATTGCATAGCCGATCTTCATTCGCTCACGATACGTATCGATCCTTCCGTTTTGAGAAGAAACTCTCTTGAACTTTTCGCCCTCTACCTTTCATGCGGACTTGACCCTGAAAAAAACACCATTTTCTTTCAGAGCCATGTTTCACAGCATGCGGAGCTTGCATGGATACTTGACTGCTACACTATGTTCGGCGAGCTTTCAAGAATGACTCAGTTCAAAGATAAATCCGCAAAAAACGCCGAGAATATAAACGCCGGCCTTTTTACGTATCCTGTTCTGATGGCTGCGGATATTCTTCTTTACCAGGCCGATCTCGTTCCTGTCGGAGAAGACCAGACTCAGCATGTGGAAATATGCCGCGATATCGCAAACAGATTTAACGGAATATACGGAGATGTTTTCAATCTGCCCGAGGCATATACTCCCAAAGTAGGCGCAAGAGTAAAATCCCTTACAAATCCGTCCGCAAAGATGTCGAAGAGCGATGATGACGAAAACGGAACAGTCAATTTGCTTGATAATCGTGATACCGTTATCCGTAAATTCAGAAAAGCGGTCACGGACAGCGAAGCATGCGTCCGTTTTGCGCCAGGAAAAGACGGGATCAATAATCTGATGACTATTTATTCGGCTGTAACGGGTAAATCATTTGAAGATATAGAAAAAGAATTTGACGGAAAAGGCTACGGTGATTTCAAGCTTGCGGTAGGCGAAGCCGTTGCCGATATGATCGCCGGAATTCAGGATAAATACAAAGTTTACACTGCAGATAAAGCTCAGCTCGAAACGATCTACAGACAGGGAGCGGACCGCGCGCGCTATATAGCGAATAAAACACTTTCCAAAGTATATAAAAAAGTCGGATTTGTTTTAAGATGAAACCTCATCCGGATAAAAACGGCAATTTCGTTTTCAGACAGTCACTTCTCAAAACCGTTCCGCTTGTTACGCTTACCGTTTTTTCGGTCGTGCTTATAGTGCTATCACTTATTTCGATTTTTTCGGGAACTTATACAAATCTTACCGAAGCGATCGTCAGGACCGCAGCGTGCGTTGCTGTTTTTGCGATATCGGTTTTTATGATAATCAAAGCGCCGGTATATGTTATCACATACGAAAAAATACTGCTTTACGGCAAATGGGAACTGTATTTTTCGGATATAGAAGGCGTTTTTCTGCACGATAACATTCTCGGAATGGTTGAGATCAAAGGTAAAAACGGCGATTATACCGTTTTTTCTCACGATGTTTCGTGCCCGATCAAAGTATTTTGCGAAATTCTAACAGAAAGGATAACCGTGTATGAACAACGAAACTCTGAACGTTTACCGTCCTAAGCTCAGAAATGCGATATGGGCGGCGTTATTTGCGGTCATATCCGTTCCTGCTTTTATCCTTTTGCTGAACAGCGTTAATCTGCCGGTGGGTACACTGACAGAAAAAATAATAAATATTGTTGTGTTTATTATTTCATGGGAAATTTTTGAAATGTCTCTTATGTCGGCAATACACTGTTTTCGCAATATCTTTTCCGGACCGAGCGTTGTGCTTACAAACGAAAAGCTCTGGGTCATGAGAAAAGGCGAGATCGCCGTAGGTGATATCGATCCGGATAAAACTGAAGTTAAAGACAAATCGGTAACTTTTTATTCTAAAAACGGAGACAAGCTGACCGTAAAAAGCAGAATGATATCCATGCCCGTCGGCACTCTTGCATATGCCGTCAGACTACGCGCTGAACAGGTGGCAAAACAGGCTCTGTAAAAGCAGAAAACCGAGGTTTTTATGAAAATACTTCTCACGGGTTTTGAACCGTTCGGGGGCGAAGAAATAAATCCTTCATGGATGGCTGTAAAGTCGATCGCCGATACATTGGCGTCAGACGATATATTTCCGTTGCTCCTTCCGGTCGAATATTATAAATCAGTTGATGCTGCAATAAATGCTGTAAACGTTTTCGGACCTGATGTAATTCTGTCTGTCGGTCAGGCAGGCGGACGGACTTGCGTTAATTTCGAAAATGTTGCGGTAAACATCGCCGATTCGGATACACCGGATAATGCAGGCGTGATCATTCATACGGTAAATCGTATAAACGGACCTGACAGACTTTATTCCACCCTGCCGCTTGCCGAAATGGCGGAAGCGGTCAATAAAAGGGGCTTTCCCGTGAAAATATCTCAAAATGCCGGCAGATTTGTTTGCAACCACGTATTTTACGGTATTCTGAATTATATTTCAGCAAATAAACTTGAAATAAAAGCGGGATTTGCGCATGTTCCGTATATCCCCCTGCAGACGGTCAAAATGCCGGACAGACCGTCGATGTCTCTTGAAAACATAACGGAATGTCTTAATGAGGCGCTTTCCGTATTGAAATAACCGATAGGAGCTAAAATGTTCACAATAGGCTGTCATCTTTCCGCTTCGGACGGCTTTCTTGCAATGGCGCAAACGACCGTTGCGATAGGCGGAAACACATTTCAGTATTTTTCCAGAAATCCGAGAGGCAGTAAAGCCAGAGCCCTTGACAGGGATGATATAGACCGTTTCAACGCATTTGCCAAAGAAAACGGGATAAATACAATTCTCTGCCATGCACCGTATACAATGAATGCATGTTCGGCAAATCCCGGACTTCGCGATCTTGCAAAAGAAATGATGACTGAAGACCTTGCCCGTCTTTCATATATACCCGGTGCGATGTATAATTTCCATCCGGGCAGCCATACGGGGCAGGGAACGGAAACAGGTATTGACGAAATAGCTGCCGTGCTCAACAGCGTTCTTTCTGACGATATCAGAACGCCTGTTTTGCTTGAAACTATGGCAGGCAAGGGTTCTGAGGTCGGCGGCACATTTGAAGAGCTTGCAAAGATAATTGAAAAAACCGATCTTTCTCACAAGCTCGGCGTCTGTCTTGATACATGCCATATCAACGACGGCGGTTACGATATCGTAAGTGATCTCGACGGTGTGCTCGAAGAATTTGACCGCATTATAGGGCTTGAAAAGCTTTATGCTGTCCATCTGAACGACAGTATGAATCCTCTCGGCGCACATAAAGACAGACATCAGAAAATCGGCGCCGGAACTCTCGGCACAGATACTGTAAAAAACATTATTAATCATAAAAAACTTCGCGATCTGCCGTTTTTTCTTGAAACCCCGAATGAACTTGACGGTTATGCGAAAGAAATCTCGCTTCTGAAATCTCTTCGTTACGAAGATTGAAATATTATTAATTGAAAAGGTGTAATTTCCCCATGATGTACATTATTGACAGCGCAAATCTCGAGCAGATAAGAGAATGCGTTGAGTTTTACCCGGTCGCCGGAGTAACAACAAATCCGACGATAATTTCAAGAGAGAAAACAGATTTTATCTCTCTTATCAAAAGCATCCGCGAGATTATCGGTCCCGACAGAATGCTCCATATTCAGGCCACTTCCCACGATGCAGAAGGCATTATTAAAGAAGCAGTTGCGCTTCAGGGCATAGTCGGAGGTGACTTCTATATAAAAATACCCGTAAACCCGGAAGGGCTCAAGGCAACGATGGCACTCAAAAAAATGGGTATAAAAGTAACCGAAACCGCAATTTTCACACAGCAGCAGGCGATGCTTTCTGCGATCGCCGGAGCTGATTTCGTAGCTCCGTATGTAAACAGGCTCGACAATATCGTTTCTGACGGCGTTCACGTAGTCGGCGAAATCGTTGATATGTTCAAAATGCACGACATCAAAACAAAAGTTCTTGCCGCAAGCTTCAAAACGGTTGAGCAGATACATAAAATTGCCATGGTAGGCGCTCAGGCTGTTACTATCAGCACGGATCTTTTCCATACCCTTACATATCACCCGCTTACACAGTATGCTATAGACGATTTTATCGCCGACTGGGAAGCATGCTACGGCAAGGTAAATATCCTTCAGATAATCGACGGACAGAAGGACTGAACCGGTCAAAAAATATAAGATTTCCCGAAAAATACAGAATGCCCCAACGGAGTAGATCCGCAGGGGCATTATTGTTTTGAGTATTTATTGCTTGGTATCTTTTTCTTTTGTTTTTTCTTTCTCTTCTTTTTCGGTGTCGTTTATTTTGTCTATTATTGCCGTGAGTTTGCCTGAAACCGCTTTTTCGGAATTGGCGGCTATGGTTGAAAGCAAAATATAGTCTTCAAGCATGATTTCATTTGCAGGGTCGTTTATCTCCATAGCCTTTTTTACGGAACTGAGAAAAGCTTTTTCCTGTTCTTCGCAAAAACGGTCGTATGCCTCTTCGATAGTGTGCTTGCTCATCTGATGGTCTATCATTCTTGTTATTGCGTTTATGGGTATTACCTGTTTCAGAATGCATATAATAAGAATGTAAGCAAGATGGATTTTAGAGTATTTCTTTTTTACGGGAGCGGGAATAAGACCGAGTTTTACGTAATTGTTGATCATTGACGGAGTGATGGTTTTATTTTCGTCATCGTAAAAAACGCCGAGATATTTTTCCATCAATGCTATAACCTGATCCATATAAAGCTCGATTTCGGGCAGCTCGTTCCATCTCGGAATACGGTATTCGAGCATATGGGTGCACCATTCGGATATCTGACGGTTGAGCTCAACGGTTTTAGCTTCTTTTTCGTCCATTTTTTTCAGCTCCGATTCGTTTTTTCTGATTATCTTTTATGATTTTATATTATAGCACATTTTTATTGAAAATGGAAGATAGTTTGAAAATATTTCATAAACTTGTTGTTTCAAACCCTTGACATATTTAAAATTACCTGATATAATAGTTTTAGAAACCAGATATGACAGGTGGCGAAATTATGAAAACAAGTCATGTTCTTAATATTTTCGGAGACTCGATCATGAAAGGCGTTTTGCTGGATGAAGATTCAAAAAAATATATTCTTTCAGCAAATGCTCCGGGCGATGAGATCGCAAAAAATATAAATATAAATGTTAACAACAGGTCTGTTTTCGGATGCACTGTTGTAAAGGGTGCAAGGCTCGTCTCTTCGGCGATCGAAAAGGGCAGGGTAGACGGAACGGGACCGGTCCTGATAGAATACGGCGGTAATGACTGCAATTACGCCTGGAAGGAGATCTCTGATTTTCCCGACGAAATGCACGATCCGGTAACGCCGCTGAAATTATTTGAGAGGCTTTATTCCGATCTTATTGCGGATGTGAAAAAAGCCGGCATAACGCCGATAATTATGTCTCTCCCGCCGATAGAACCGTCAAGATATCTTGCGTGGATAACAAAAGACGGACTTTCTGCGGATAACATTCTCAAATGGCTCGGTGACGTAAATATGATATACCGTTTTCAGGAGCTTTACTCGAATGCAATTTCAAAAATCGCGTTCAAAACAAATTCTCTTTTTATAGACGTTCGGTCGTATTTTCTTGATAAACACAATTACGGCAGTCTGCTTTGCGCAGACGGCATTCATCCCAACATAGAAGGACAGAAGCTTATAACTAAAGCAATGATGGATTTTTTCAGAGCCTCTCCTTCAATGGCATAATTACGGTATATTTCAAAAGCCGCCTAAAGGCGGCTTTTTTATTTATATAAGCTTTGTTTGCGAGGGAGTCTCGTCTTCTTTCAGAAATGCTCCTGCGGCGGGAATGTTTTTCGTTCTGTATTTATTTGGTTTTTCAAACATTCCGTCTTTGTATAAAACAACATCCGAAAGAATATTCTTCGACTTAAGCGTCATAACGTTTACGCCGGCAGTGCTTTTTGTCGATTTCGCTCCGATAGCGCCGCTGTCAACGATAAGGCACCGTCCGTTTGACGATGTTAACACAAACAACTGCTCTTCTTTTATTGCAAACATTGCAACAAGCGGCGACGCGTCTGAATATGCGTTTATAAGTTTTTTACGGTTTGTTTTTGTTTCATACGATGCGATTTCGATCTTTGCGCATTTTCCGTTTTCAAAAAACGCGAGGATATAACCTTTATAATCGGTCGTGGCTGTGATAAATACCGGAGTTTCGCCATTTTCCATACCGAGTTTCTGAGGTAGAAAATCGCCGAGCACCGATGTCCTTGAATCTTCAAAATCACATACGCGTGCCTTATATACCTGATATTTGTCGGTAAAGATCAGAAGATCCGAAAGATTTGTTGCCTCAAATGTGTATCTTATCTCGTCTCCTTCTTTAAGCTTATGGTCACCCGACATTCTGAGCGATTGTGCTGTTATTTTTTTGAAATAACCTGCCGCAGTCATAAATACGGTTACGGGATAATCTTCCGCAGTTTCCTCTTCTTCCGGTTCTTCTATCTCGTCTTCGTAAAGCAGCGCGGTTTTTCTCGGCTTACCGTATTTTTTCATTATCTGAGTAAGCTGATTGATTATCACTTTTTTCAGCTTCTGAGAAGAATTGAGCGTATCCTGCATTTCCTCTGCGGATTTTTTCAGCTTTTCGATTTCTGCGGTTTTGTTTAAAATGTATTCTCTGTTCAGATTTCTCAGCTTTATTTCGGCAACAAATTCAGCCTGGATCTCATCTATGCCGAACCCGATCATCAGGTTGGGAACGACCTGATCCTCTTCTTCGGTTTCACGGACTATTTTTATTGCCTTGTCGATATCAAGAAGAATTTTCTGTAAGCCGAGAAGAAGATGCAGTCTGTCATTTGTTTTCTGAATGTCGTAATACAGTCCGCGTTTTATACATTCGGTCCTGAATGCGATCCATTCGCTGAGTATCTCTCTTATACCCATCGTTTTCGGTCTTCCGCCGATGAGGATATTGAAATTCGCAGCAAACGAGTCTTCAAGAGTCGTCATCTTGAAAAGACGCTGCATCAGTTTGTCCGGATCGGCGCCGCGTTTTAAATCTATCGCGATTTTCATACCGTTTATATCTGTTTCATCGCGTATATACGACGCTTCTTTTACTTTACCGGTCTTTACAAGGTCAACGATCTTGTCTATTATCGCTTCTACTGTTGTGGAAAACGGAATTTCCGTTATTTCTATGCAGTTCGCTTTTTTATCATATGTATATTTTGCCCTTACCTTGAATGAACCTATCCCTGTTTCATATATCTGCCTGAGTTGTTCACGGTCATAAATCAGATATCCTCCGGTCGTAAAATCCGGAGCGGTCAGGGTGAGCATTATATTATGATCGGGATTTTTTATCAGCTCAATAGTTGTCTGGCATATTTCGTTGAGATTGAACGAACATATTGTGCTTGCCATTCCTACCGCTATGCCCTGGTTGGGATTTACAAGAATATTCGGAAATGTTGTCGGTAAAAGAGTAGGCTCTTTCATCGTTCCGTCATAGTTGTCTACAAAATCAACTACATCCTTGTCTATATCCGCAAAGATCTCGGCGCAAACAGGATCAAGCTTTGCCTCGGTATATCTCGGTGCGGCAAATGCCATATCCCTTGAATAATGCTTGCCGAAATTTCCCTTTGAGTCAACAAGCGGCAGTATAAGGGCGTCATGACCTCTTGTTAGACGAACCATTGTTTCGTATATCGCCATATCTCCGTGCGGATTCAGTCTCATTGTCTGCCCAACGATGTTTGCGCTTTTTGTTTTGGCGCCGGTCAGAAGTCCCATTTTATACATTGTATAAAGCAGTTTTCTGTGGGACGGTTTAAATCCGTCTATTTCCGGTATTGCACGCGAAACGATCACGCTCATCGTATACGGCATGTAGTTTTCTTCAAGTGTTCGGGTTATGGGCTGTTCTGTCTGATTCTGCATGATTTCTCCTAAAATAACAGTATTCGGTTATATACTTTCGATAATATCATATACATCT
>JAEEJJ010000163.1 GCA_016281805.1 Clostridiales bacterium | reverse complement strand
TGAAGTTATTTTTGCCAATAATCCGAAAGTGATCCTCAACTATACAAAAAAAGTCCTTGCTTGTGATATCCATACTCGCAAGCGCACAAAACGCCTCCTTAAAGCTGCCGGAGCAGATATTGTGCTCGGTCTTGACGATATCCTTACGTCTTCCGTAGACGGAAGCGGATATAATGCCGATTTTGGTCTTCTCGGTTCAAATAAGGCAACGGAAGACAAAGTTAAGCTTTTCCCGAAAGACTGCCGTGAATTCGTATCTGCCGTTCAGAACAAACTTATCGACGCTACCGGTAAGCATGTTGAAGTTATGATATACGGTGACGGCGCTTTCAAAGATCCTGTAGGTAAAATATGGGAGCTTGCCGATCCTGTCGTTTCTCCGGCATATACCTCCGGTCTTGAGGGAACACCGAATGAAATAAAAATCAAATATATCGCCGATAACCAGTATGCAGATCTTAAGGGCGAGGAACTTAAAAAAGCAGTCAGTGAATATATAAAACATAAAGATTCAAATCTCGTCGGTTCGATGGCTTCTCAAGGCACAACACCGCGCCGTCTTACCGATCTTATCGGGTCTCTTTGCGATCTTACATCGGGCAGTGGTGATAAAGGCACGCCTATTGTTCTCATTCAGGGTTATTTTGATAACTATACAAACTAAAACAAAACATAATCTAAGGACGGCTATGCCCGTCCTTATTTTATGAACATTTTTTGGAAATTTCACATAATATCTTGAAAAAAAACGATCTAAGGAGTATAATGTTAGTTAGTTAACTAACTAAATCAGGAAAGGAGTCCTTTTTTTGAATAAAGTTGAGAACAGTCCGCAAAATCACGAATTCAGAGACGGCATGCCTCTCGGCATGATGCTTACCATGGTTGCGCACTGTCACGATAATATTATCAGAGAAGAGCTTGATGCTATAGGCGCGCAAAAGGCGTACGGTCAGGTTCTCATGCACATTTCTCATCATAACGGCATAAGACAGTCAGAACTTGCGAAAAACATGAATTTCAGCGCTCCAACGATCAGTGTAACTGTTCAGAAACTTGTAGATAACGGTTATGTATCAAGATTACCGGATGAAGAAGACCAGCGCAGTTCGTGCATTTATCTTACAGAAAAAGGCGTAGATATGACGGAGAAGATAAAGCAGACTTTTAAAAGATGCGAACAAATGCTTTCCAGAGATTTTTCTGCCGATCAACTCGATACTATTCGTGCGCTTCTCAAAAAAATGTATATAAATATTTCGGAGGGAAAAACCAAAGAATGAAATTATCAAAATATATCAAACCTTATATAGGTTTTATGATTCTTTCTCCGCTTTTGATGCTGCTTGAAGTGTTTATGGACCTTCAGCAACCTACCCTGATGTCTGTAATCGTAGACGACGGTATTCTTGCACTTAATAATGCCGGAGCAATGGATCCGAATATGGATCTGATCATATTTACAAGTATTAAAATGCTGATATGTGCGCTGATAGGTATGGTAGGAGGAGTAGGGTGCACATATTTCTCGTCAAAAGCATCCCAGAATTTCGGAGCTGATCTTCGAGCAGACTTGTTCAGAAAAATAACAGCTTTTTCATTTGCCGAAACTGATAAGTTTACGACCGGATCTCTTGTCACAAGAACGACAAACGATGTTACACAGCTCCAGAATCTTGTTATGATGGCTTTGCGTATGTTCGTAAGAACACCCATGTTATGCTTCGGCGGAATAGTTATGGCGCTGTCGATTAATCTCAGATTCGGACTTATCCTGCTTGTAACGCTGCCTGTAATGATCCTTCTTGTAGCGCTGATAATTAAAAACGCAAATCCGTTTTTTACAAAAGTACAGGATAAAATCGACAAATTAAACGGCATAATGCAAGAAAATCTTTCGGGCGTCCGCGTAGTTAAGGCATATGTTCGTGAAGACTATGAAACCGAAAAATTTGAAACAGCAAACTATGATCTTGCCAAAACAACCCTTACCGTTTCGCGTATGCTTGCAGTTCTGTCGCCTGTAATGATGCTTATCATGAACGCAACGACGATAGCAGTCATATATTTCGGCGCGCTTCAGGTCCAGGACGGCATTATCGGAGTCGGCGAGGTTATGGCTGTAGTAACTTATATGGCTCAGATATTGATGAGCATGATGATGATGTCTATGATGTTTATGGCGATTTCAAGAGGAAAAGCATCTTATGACAGAATAAAGGCAGTAATGGAAACTGATCCATCTGTTGTATCAGGGTCCAGCGATGCCGAGGTCAAAAACGGATCGATAGAATTTAAAAATGTTTCTTTCAGATATCCGTTTGCAGTCGGAGACCCTGTTATAAAAAATATAAATTTAAAGATAAATCCCGGTGAAACAGTAGCATTCCTTGGATCTACTGGCTCGGGAAAAAGCTCACTTGTTAACCTTATTCCGCATTTTTACGATACTACCGAGGGCGAAGTACTCATTGACGGTATTAATGTCAATGATTATAAGCTTGAAAACCTCAGGGCAGGCATAGGAATGGTATTACAGGAAGCTGTGCTTTTCAGTGGAACTATTATGGAAAACATAAAATGGGGCGATCCGAATGCTTCTGATGAGGATGCGATTGAAGCAGCTAAAACAGCTCAGGCAGATGATTTTATAACATCATTGCCCGATGGATACTCAACAATGCTCGGTCAGCGTGGTCTCACTCTTTCAGGCGGACAGAAACAGAGGCTTTCAATTTCAAGAGCGGTTCTTAAAAAACCGAAGATTCTTATACTGGACGACTCAACTTCTGCGCTCGATATGGGTACTGAGGCGCGGCTCCAGAATGCTCTCAAGCAGAAAATGAAAGGCATGACATCATTAATAATTGCTCAAAGGATTTCTTCTGTTATGTATGCAGATAAAATAGTAGTTCTCGACAAAGGTGAGATTTCTGCAATCGGAACTCATGATGAACTCCTTAATACGAGCGATATTTATAAAGATATTTATGATTCTCAGGTAGGGCAAGGAGGTATTGAAAATGTCTGAAAACAGGAATAATAATTCTTCCCGCGTTCCATCTCGCGGACCGGGTGGAGGTCCCGGTATGAGAGGCCCTATGCAAGTTGAAAAACCAAAGGACAGCAAAAATACACTCAAGCGCCTCTTTAAGTATCTCGGTGCCAGCAAATACAAACTTCTTGCGCTTATTTTACTCGTAATTCTTACCGCACTTACACAACTTGCCGGCCCGGTTTTCCAAAAAAGAGCGATAGACAGCATCGCGATAACCGAAACAAATCCTTCGGTTAATTTCAATACTCTTACAGTCTCTCTTTTCGGAATGGCGGGCGTCTATCTGATCGGCGTAGTTTTCAACTTCTTACAGGGTTGGATAGGTGCCGGACTTTCACAGAGAACTGTCCGTATTCTCAGAAGCGATATGTTTTCTAAAATGTCCAAACTTCCCGTAAAATATTTTGACACGAATACTCACGGCGAATTGATGAGCCGTCTTACGAATGATATCGACAATGTTTCAAACGCCTTATCTCAAACCGTTACAGCGATAATTCAAAGTATTATTACTATTATCGGCGCTTTCGTGATGATGATTTATTACAGTCCCATTATGACTGCTGTATCGCTTATAGTAATTCCACTTGTTCTTTTTGTAACGCGTTCTATCGTCAAACGAACACGTGTTCTTTTCAAAAAGCAGCAAGAGGCCCTCGGCAGACTTAATGGTCATGTCGAAGAAATGATAACAGGGCAAAAAACCGTTGAAGCATTCTCAAGAGATAAGATCGTTGTTGAGGAATTTGACGAAATCAACAAAGATCTTCGCCAATTCAGCGTCAAAGCGCAGATATACGGCGGAACGATCGGACCTGTAATGAATGTAATAGGCAATATCAGTTTTGTTCTTGTAGCAATTTCCGGCGGCATTCTTGCAAGTAAAGGTATGATTACTGTAGGCATTATTCAGGCATTTGTTCAGTATTCAAAACAGTTCACACGTCCTATAAACGAAATCGCAAATCAATACGGCACCATACAGTCAGCACTCTCAAGCGCCGAGCGTGTTTTTGATGTAATGGATCAGATTCCTGAGACTGACGAATATGCAGACAAACCCTTTGATGTTGATGCAGTAAAGGGCAATGTCGTTTTCAAAAATGTAAATTTCGGATATACCCCTGAAAAAAGAGTTCTTAAAGATTTCTCAATTGATGTCAAGGCAGGGCAGAAAATTGCGCTTGTTGGACCTACCGGTGCAGGCAAGACCACTGTTGTCAATCTTATTACACGTTTTTATGATATCGACTCCGGTGAAATCCTGCTTGACGGTGAAAGTATTTTTGAACTTCCGAAAAAAGGACTCAGAAGCTGTATAGGAATTGTTTTGCAGGATACAGTCCTTTTTACCGGAACTATCAAGGATAATATAAGATTTGGCAAACTCGATGCTACTGACGAAGAAATCTATGCTGCTGCAAAAACCGCAAATGCAGACGATTTTATCAGAAGGCTTCCTGATGGCTATGATACACAGCTTTCCGAGCAGGGCTCAAATTTGTCTCAGGGACAAAGACAGTTGCTTTCAATTGCACGGGCCGTTCTTGCAGACCCGAAAATCCTTATCCTCGATGAAGCAACTTCTTCAATTGATACCAGAACGGAAATGAATATCCAGAAGGCCATGATCAGGCTGATGAAAGGTAAAACAAGCTTTATCATCGCGCACCGTCTTTCAACTATCCGTGACGCAGACGATATCCTTGTTATAGATGCGGGTAAAATTGTCGAAAAAGGTGATCATCAGTCGTTACTTGAACAAAAAGGTCATTACTGGAATCTTTATCAGTCTCAGTTTACTCGCAGCGAAGTTGTATAATACTATTATTTTTTGCTATGACAAAAATGTGAATATTCCTTTTTGGGATTGACAAAATATCTATATTGTGATATTATTATCTAAAGTCATCGAATCTCATGAAAGCCGAGGTGAAGTGGATTGAACGGAAGATCTCTCAGCGAACCGATGACGATCGGTGTTATTGCGGTCGTTTGCGTTGCGTTTGTTCTTTCTGTTTTCTGCTTTGCCTCGATGTTTATTATCAACAAAAAAGATACTTCGGTCACTGATTTACCGGGAAACAATAATATTGTAACACCTGAACCCGAAGAAAATGAATATCAGGGTGTCGATCCGGAAACAGCAGCAAAGATTTCAGCGCTTAAAAATGAAATTTCCGTATACGATAAAATCCTAGCCTCAAACTATATGCTTCTTGTAAATAAAGAACATGCACTTCCCGAGGGATATTCACCATCTTCGCTTATAGATACTGAATCTAATCCTGCCGTTAAACTTGAAACTGTAGCAGCCATTAAAATTCAGGAATTTATAAATGCAGCTAAACAGGCAGGATATGCTTGTAAGGTTATTGTCGGCTACAGGTCGGCTGACGATCAGGAAGCTGTTTATAATCGTGCATATCAAAGCGAGATAAATGCTGGTTATACTGCGGAAGAAGCAGAGGCTAGAATCGGTCTTTCCGTTGCAAAACCCGGTTACAGCGAATATGAAACAGGTTATACTGTATCTATTGCCGAAAATTCAAATATAACCAAGCAAGAAATGATCGAATCAGATCTGTATAAGTTTATCTCTGAAAACATATACAAATATGGCTTTATTTTGCGATATCCCGAAGGAAAACAGGATATTACCGGCTATGAATTCGACCCGTTCTGTTATCGCTATATAGGTGATGAAGGCGTTTCAGACGGTATATTAAGCATGAGTCATGCTCAGTATATTTATGAGAAAAATTTCTCATTTGAAGAATATATTGACTATCTGACTGCCAAGCGTGCATATGCAGTTCAAAATCTCAATGTATCTTCTGCCGAGTCTGATCGGCATTGATATATAATAGTTAAATAATTACTTTAAAAAGAAGGTGCTCTTATGGCAATTAAACTAGGTATCATCGGATACGGCGGAATGGCTCACTGGCACAGAGAAAGTGGACTTAAAAACATTCCCGGCTTTGAGGTTATTGGCGTTTATGATGTAGATCCCGCTAAAATTGAAGAAGCCCGTTCACAGGGTATGATAGGGTATGAAAAGCTTGAAGATATGCTTGCAAACCCTGATATCAACCTTTGTCTGGTTGCTACCCCAAATCAGGTTCATAAAGAACTTACAATAGCAGCCCTCAATGCAGGCAAAAACGTTGTTTGCGAAAAACCCGTAACTCTTACAGTCAAAGATCTTGACGAAATGATCGCTGCTTCTGAAAAGAATAATAAATTGTTCACCGTTCATCAGAATAGACGTTGGGATGCCGATTATCTCGTAGCTAAAAAAGTATTTGACAGCGGTATTCTTGGCGATGTATTCACTATTCAGTCCAGACTTCACGGCACAGGGGGAATAATGCACGGATGGCGCGCTCTTCCTGAGTGTGGCGGCGGAATGGTATATGACTGGGGTGTTCATTTTATCGACCAGATATGCAATATGGTTCCCGGAAAAATCACAGACATAAGCGCTGATCTTCATAGCGTTAAAAATCTTCTTATTGATGACTATTTTATGGCTCAGCTCAAGTTTGATACCGGCGTTCAGGTAATGATAGAGATTGGCACATTCCTTCTTAAGCCCACACCGCGTTGGTATATGGCAGGCAATGCAGGAACTCTTCAGATCGATGATTTCAGCGGAGTAAAGGGCGGAATAACAAAGGTTTCAAAACTTGCGGAACTTATTCCCCCCGTAATCGTTAACACTCCGGCAGGCCCTACAAGAACATTTGCTCCTCAGCCTCCCGAAACACTTGAACAGATCGAACTTCCTTCCTTCTCAGGTGGATGGTCTGATTTCTATAAAAATGTTGACGCTGCAATTGAAGGCAAGGAAGAACTTATTGTCAAACCCTGTCAGGTTAGACGCGTTCTTGGCGTTCTCGAAAAGATTTTCGAATCAGCAAAAACCGGTCATTCCGTTAAATACGAATAAACCGTATTATCATAAAAATTTGCATAATAAAAAACAGGCGATGGAAGATTTATCCGTCGCCTTTTTTTATTATGCATTATTACAACGATCTATTTGTTTTCAGAGTTATTTGAAATTAACAGCTTAGCCTTTAAAACTGCGGTTTGTGTTTTAGCATCGGGTATGTTGCCCTTCATGATCTGATTTACGCATTCATCAAGGCTCATCTTAAATACTTCTACAAACTCGTCCTCGTCCGGATCTTGTTTTTCGAATCTGAGATCACTTGCCAAATACATATGTATTATTTCGTCAATAATTGCAGGTGAAGAATAAAGCTCACCGAGATATTGATATTTGTTTGCTATAATTCCGGTTTCTTCTCTGAGCTCCCTTATTGCACCCTCAAGAGGTGTTTCTCCGTGATCGAGTTTCCCGGCGGGAATTTCCACAGTAACGGAAGAAAACGGGTATCGGTATTGTTTTACAAGATAAATATTATTATCGTTATCAAGCGCTGCAACACATACTGCGCCCTGGTGACGTATAACTTCTCTCGTTGCATGCTTGCCATCAGGTAAAGCGATCTCATCCTTATAAAGATGAACGATTATTCCGTCATAGATCAATTCTCCGGATAATCTTTTTTCTTCCAAATTCATGTCAGTTGTCCTGCTTATCTTTTTTTACCGGGAATGCTTTGCCTAAAATCCATATTATAAACATGATCAGTCCGATCACGATAAATATACCAAGCATGCCCAATCCCATTATAGGCAAGGATTTTAGCAGTGCGTCTACATTAAACATACTATTTACCTCCATATCAAACCTGAATCAGCGTAAGAATGAGTCCGCCTGCAACAACTGATGCGATCTGTCCTGATACATTTGCTGCAGCAGCATGCATAAGCAAAAAGTTTTGCGGGTCTTCTTCCAGACCCATCTTATGGACGACTCTTGATGACATCGGAAAAGCAGAAATACCTGCGGCGCCGACCATCGGGTTGATCTTTTCTTTCAGGAATATATTAAGAATTTTTGCAAATATAACTCCTCCGGCAGTATCAAAAATAAATGCGACGAGACCCAGCCCCATTATCATCAATGTTTCCCATCTCAAAAAATACTGCCATTGCATCTTTGTGGATACTGTAAGGCCGAGAAGAAGGGTAACAAGGTTTGCAAGCTCATGTTGTGCTGATTCTGAAAGGGAATTAAGCACTCCACATTCACGTATAAGATTTCCGAACATCAAAAAGCCTACAAGCGCCACCGATTTCGGTGCGAAGATTCCGGCTACCATTGTAATAATAATGGGAAACAGTATTTTAGTCGTTTTCGAAACTGTTTTCGGTTTATACGGCATTCTGATAAGCCGTTCTTTTTTTGTCGTGCATATTTTGATGACGGCGGGTTGTATGATTGGGACAAGTGCCATATAAGAATATGCTGCTATAATAATTGGACCTACATAATTAGATTTGAAATACTGTGACACAAAAATCGAAGTTGGACCGTCTGCAGCTCCGATAATCGCTATTGAAGCAGCGTCTTTGATTTCAAATCCTAAAAAGGACGCCAGACTTAAAGTGAAAAAGATACCAAATTGAGCGGCTGCTCCGAAAAGCATCATTTTCGGGTTGGAAAGAAGCGGTCCAAAGTCTATCATTGCGCCTATGCCGATAAACAGAAGCAAAGGGAACAGTTCATTTGCAATTCCCGCGTTGAATAAAACATCAATAGGCCCTTCTTCTGCTCCGACCTGAGTAACGGCTCCCGAAAAAGGCAAATTTACAAGTATTGCGCCGAAACCCATGGGCAAAAGTAAAGTTGGCTCCATATCCTTTTTAACAGCTAGATAGATCAGAACTCCGCCGATTATCCACATAATCACCATCGGCCATTGTGTTGACCAGTCAATATTAAGGAAATTAGAAAAAAGCTGTGCCAAAAAAAGTCACTCCCGTAAAAAAATTATAATCACTGTTAAATTATAGTGCTGTTTTAAGTTAATTATTTGAAATTTGATTGTAAATAATTAGGAAATCCTGAGGCTCAAGGTAGTCTCCAGGCTTAATTAACCTGTTTGAATATAAATCTGTTCCTTTTTCAAAAACATCAGGTAAATATATGGGAGAATCAGAAATATTGATCGCAAAAACAATTTTTTCTATTTCAGATTTTCTGGAAAACATAAGAAAGCCATCCTCTGCCCGTAAAGGCAAAAAAGGACCGTCTTTTAAGCAATCAAGACATGTCCTGATTTTGTTGATTTTAGAAAAGAAGGCAAGCATGTCTTTATTTTCATTTCCCCACGGATAACAAAGTCTGTTCAGAGGGTCTTTTCCTCCCTCCATACCGGCCTCGTCACCGTAATAAATTGAAGGAATGCCTGGCAGAAAGGCAATGATCGCATATGCAAGACAGGTCAGCCACTCAGATTGTAATACAGTCTTTATTCTTTCTGTGTCGTGTGTCCCCAGAAAGTTCATAAGACAGTTCAAAACAGGGGCAGGGTAGTCTTCGCATATTTCAAATATTTTTTCAACGAATCTCGGTCCGGATTTATTTTGAATAAAATCGACCACTGCATCTCTGAAAACATAATTCATCACACTGTCCAGTTGTTTTCCGAGAAGATATTTTCTACGCTTGTTATAGCTGATTTTATCTGCGGCGTTTTCCCAAACCTCGCCGATGATAAGTGATTCTTTTTTCTCTTCTTTAACTGCAATTCTGAATCTTTCCAAAAACTCATCGGGAAGTTCGTCCGCAACATCAAGACGCCAGCCAAAAGCTCCGTAACGCAGCCATCTTCTGGCAATTCCATCTTTACCTGTAATATAATCAAGAAACGACTCTTCAGTTTCATTTGTATTCGGGAGTATCTGAACATCCCACCAGCATTCATAATCATCCGGCCAGTTTCTGAATCGAAACCACGGAAAATATTCGGATTTTTTAGATTGATATGCGCCTGAAGATTGGTAATTTCCGTATTTGTTGAAATATTTGCTGTCGGCGCCTGTATGACTGAATACTCCGTCAAGGATTATTCTTATACCGTATTCTTCAGCTTTATTACATAGTGATTTGAAATCGTCAATGGTTCCAAGCATAGAATCAGGCTTTTCATAATCACCTGTATCGTAGCGATGATTTGATGAGGATTCAAAAATAGGATTCAGATAAATAATATCGATTCCGAGATCATGCAAATATTCAATCTTCGACTCTATTCCCTTGAAATTTCCACCAAAAAAGTCTGAAGTATCAAGCGTACCGTCTTCTTCCCTGAGATGATTCGGCGTATCTCCCCATTGTTTTAAATTCGAATGCTTTGATGTGTCAGGGGTCCCGACCTTACAGAATCTGTCCGGAAAAATCTGATATAAATTGCTGCCCGCATATTGTTTTATGTCTGTGAAGCTGTTTATGTATACGGTAAGTTTCCACGGAGAAAAAGCGATCTCATCAAATGGGTTTGATAGATTATTTTTGCCTATTTTATATGATTTTCCGCTTGTGCTGTGTATTTCAAACCAGTAAAAGTATAAACCTTCACTGTTGATATTAAATGTTGCGGAATACACTTCACATGATCCGTCAATGTCTTCAAACTGTAACGGAATAGAAAATCTTTTCCCATCTCGTTCAAAAACTGTATAAACATCAAATGCAGACACTCGTCTTGAAACAAGAAAACGGAGAGTTATATCTTGTTCAATTTCCACTGCTCCGAACGGTGACTTATAATAGCTGTTTCTGGAATCATATTTAATCATAATCTACAGGCGTTACTTTCCATATTTTTTCCGCATAATCAACTATACTTCTGTCTGATGAAAATTTGCCTGCCTTAGCTATATTGACTAATGATTTTTTGTTCCATGCATAAGCATTGGCATAATCGTTATAGATCTTTCTGTGTATTTTTTTGTAGGAATCAAAATCAGCAACTACCATATAAGGATCGGCAAATCCCATATCCATTGTCAGATAATTTGCAATATCCGAAAAATTTATGCCGTTAATATTGTTATTCAGCATCGAAATGATTTCTGCAAGAACAGGGTCCTTTAAAATGTATGAAGCAGGGTAGTATCCTTTTTTGTAAAGCTCGGAAACCTCTTCAGTCTTCATTCCGAAAATATAAATATTCTCATTTCCTACTTCTTCCAGTATTTCTATGTTCGCTCCGTCAAGAGTTCCTAGGGTCAATGCTCCGTTGATCATCATTTTCATGTTTCCGGTTCCGCTTGCTTCTGTTCCTGCCTGAGATATCTGCTCACTTATCTCGGAAGCGGGCATAAGATATTCGGCCCATGTCACACTGTAATTTTCAAGAAAAACAACATTTATAAACTCCGATACCCGTTTATCTTTTTTTATCATCTCGGATATTGAATTTATAAGAAGAATGATCCTTTTTGCCATATAATATGACGAAGCGGCCTTTGCGGCAAATATAAATGTCGTCTTTGGTATCTCAAACTGGGGATCGCTCTTCAGCTGAACGTAAAGATATAAAATGTGCAGTGCATTAAGCAGCTGTCGTTTATATTCATGAAGGCGCTTCGCATGAACATCAAAAACAGACAACGGATCGATCGTCGGGATGTCGATCCTTTTTATGAATCTCTTCTTGTTTTCAAGTTTTATTGCAGACAATGAGTTCAGGACAGATGGATCATCTTGAAATTTCAGAAATTCCACAAGCTCTGCTGATTGTTTGATAAATCTGTCTCCGATGCATTCTTTCAGAAGGTTTGTCAATCCTGGGTTTGCCTGACACAGCCACCTTCTGAAATCAATACCGTTTGTAACATTTTCAAATTTTTCCGGCATCAAGTCATAATAATCCTTGAAGACCGTATTCTTAAGAATTTCAGAATGCAGTTTTGATACACCGTTCACTTTTTTGGATGCAATTACGGATAAATTAGCCATTTTTACCGTATCATACGAAAGAACGGCTATGCGTGAAACTTTATTCCAGTTTCCGTTTGTTTTATCAAAAACTTCTTTACAAAATCTTTTGTTTATTTCTTTCAGTATAGAATGAAGCCTTGGAAGAATCGTTGCAAAGATCTGCTCATCCCATGTTTCTAGCGCTTCAGACATAACTGTATGGTTTGTATATGCCACTATATTCGTTGTTATATTCCAGGCTTTATCCCAGCTGTATCCGAAATCGTCAATCAGAATACGCATAAGTTCAGGTATTACCAGCGACGGATGCGTATCATTTATATGAAAAACAGCTTTTTGCGGAAGAGAATCGAGAGTTCCGTAACGTTTCATATGACGTTTGATCACGGAATTCAAGGATGCTGAAACGAGAAAATACTGCTGCTTCAATCTTAAAGATTTTCCTTCGATATGTTCATCGGGAGGGTAGAGTATTTTTGAAATCATTTCGGCTCGTGTAGCCTCTTCGCTTGCCTGAACATAGTCTCCCTGAGAAAATAAATGCATATCTATGTTGAGACTGCTTTTCGCCCTCCAAAGGCGCAGTTTCGATACTCCCTGAGTATCATATCCGGGGATCATCATATCGTAAGGAATAGCATGAACAACAGTTTCTCCTATATGGTTCAACTTCAAAATGCCATTTTCCCATATTTCTTCTATTCTGCCACCGAATTTAACATCAACAGCTTCGTCAAGCCTCGGCACAAGCCAGCATTCTCCGTTTGGAAGCCAAACATCGGGCAGCTCCATCTGCCAACCGTCAACAAGCTTCTGCTTGAACATTCCGTATTCGTAGCATATGCTGAAACCTGTAGCAAGATAGTTCTGTGAAGCAAGAGATGCCATAAAGCATGCCGCAAGCCGTCCGAGACCACCGTTTCCAAGTCCCGGATCAGGCTCACATTCATAAAGATCTTCAGGTGTAAGACGATATTTTGAGAGTGCCTGTCTGAAATTACTTTCAAGTTTTCCGCAATAGATTGCATTTTTTAATGCTCTGCCAAGCAGAAATTCTATACAGAAGTAATAAACCTCTTTTTCGCCGTTTTTCCTTGCTTTATTCTTAAATTGTTTCCGCCTTGCTGCATACATATCACGAAGTGCCGTTACAGTTGCCTTATAAATATGTTCTGCAGTAGCTTCTGTCCAGTCTATTCCGACCTTCGAAAGATTTTCTTCTATTACTTCATTAAAGTCCGCTGCGGAAAATTGCGGATTTTTCATAATATCGTCCATTTACTTGTTTTCCTTCTACTTTTTATATAATTCGTAATATTTGCGAGCAGATGATTTCCATGTGAAATCGGAATTCATCGCATTTTTGACAAGTTCATTCCATTTGTTTTTGTCTTCAAATGTCGCTATCGCACGATTTATCGTATCGAGCATATGATGAGCATTATAGTCATTGAAAACAAATCCGTTTTCGCCGTCATTTATGCTGTCCTTAAGACCGCCTGTTGCGCGAACAATAGGCAAAGTTCCGTATCTGCATGCAACCATCTGCACAAGACCGCACGGTTCTGTCCTGGATGGCATAAGTATTATGTCGGCTCCGGCATAAATACGTGAGGCTATTGCGGTATCATACATGATTTTTACCGACATTTTATTTGGATACTGAGATGCTACAGTGGCAAAAAAGTCCTCGTAGTGGACGTCTCCTTTTCCCAGAATTACAACCTGCACACGTTCTTCGAGCAACTGTCGAATAATACATGCAACAAGATCAAATCCTTTATGCTCAACAAGACGTGAAATAATGCCGATCACGGGAATATCCGGGTCAACAGGTAATCCGAATTCTTTCTGAATATTTTCCTTGTTGTCCTTTTTGCCATCAGGACTATTTAATGAATATCTTTTAACGATATTCGGATCTGTCCACGGATTATACCTGTCGATATCAATGCCGTTGAGTATTCCGCTTATTTTAAAACTTCTTGCGTTAATAATGCTTTCAAGACCATGAGCATAATACGGCGTTCTGATTTCTTCCGCATATGTCGGGCTTACTGTGTTTACTGCATCGGCAAGTTCTATCGCACCTTTCATCAGATTGATGGAACCGTCATATTCCACGGCATTTGTGTCTTGCGGATCTATATCGAGAACATCAGACATTATTTCTTTGCTGAATACACCCTGATACTGAATATTGTGTATCGTGAACACCGTCCTGATTCCGGAATACTGCTTCAGTTTTTTATATTTCAGTGTTGCGTATATCGGAACCAGTGCAGTATGCCAGTCATGGGCGTGAATTACATCGGGGATGAAATCGATATGCGGAAGGATCTCAAAAACGGATTTGCAGAAAAAAGCGAATCTTTCAGCGTCGTCAAAATGTCCGTAAATGCCTTTTCGTTTGAAATAATACTCATTATCGATCAAATAATATTTTATTCCTTCCAGTTCAATCATATGGATCCCGCAATACTGATTTCTCCATGAAAGCTTTACGGTGATACTCTTTACAAAGCTGATTTTGTCTTTGATGTTTTGTTGAATATCAGAATAAAGCGGTAAAATGACACGAACATCGTTATTGGGGTTTATCTTCTTCAGTGCTTTGGGCAGAGCTCCTATAACATCCCCGAGTCCTCCAGTTACAATAAACGGATAACATTCGGCTGCAACAAATAAAATCTTCATTTCATACCCTCCAATTCATAAACCTTTAACGGATCATAATCATACAATACTGTTTTTTTCAAGCACAAACGGATATGAGGAGTGTCCGGCAAGAACTCTGCCGTTCTTTATAACGCATTTTTTGTCAATTATAGCATAGCTTATATCTGCGTTATCTCCTATTACCGCACCCTGCATAATTACGCAGTTTTTTACCTTTGCGCCTTTTCCGATATAAACTCCGCGCGAAACAACACAGTTTTCAAGGTCGCTGAGAATAAGAGAACCGTTTGCGATAAGGGAATTTTTTACGGTAACATCCGAGCCGTAGCGGGTAGGGGCTTCGTCTCTTACTTTTGTATAGATCGGATAATTTTTTTTGAAAATTTCATTTCTTATATTTTTATCCAGTAAATCCATATTTGCTTCAAAAAGAGATCTGTTTGAATCGATTTTTGCGGCATACCCCTCAAATTTGTATCCGAAAATCTTAAGAGAATGCGCCCTTTTTGCTATTATATCTTTTTCAAAACTCAGCTGACCCACCGCAACCGCTTCATTAACAAGCGCTACCAGAAGGCTTCGTTTGATTATCCACATACCAAGAGATATGTTGTTTTCTCCGTCAGGCGCAATTCCTACATATGCAGTCACAACTCTGCCTGTTTCATCTATGTCGTATAATGTGCTGTTCAGAGATTTGTCTGTAACGCATTTTCTTTGATAAATAACGGTAATATCCGCATTTACAGAC
>JAEEJJ010000162.1 GCA_016281805.1 Clostridiales bacterium | reverse complement strand
CTTCAAGGCCGCGTCCGTCAACACGTTTATGTTCTTCATACAGCTCTTTTCTTACGATATACTTCTGTGTTTTGTAAAGAGCTTCGCCCAGCGCTGCGCTTTCATCGGGGTAGATTTCGGCAAAATGTTCATTAACATCTTTTGTAACTAAAGCTATAGCAGCATCGCGTTCTTCTTTGTCGTCATGGTTAAGCGCAAGCTTCATCGCATCGTAACAATATGATTTGACAGCTTCATAAATCTCTTCGTTAACGGCAAAACTCGGATAATCAAATTTCGGTTTTCCTATTTCGTCTTTGATGCCCTGAATAAAATCGACAAGATCTTTAATTATGCCGTGCGCATAAATGATTCCCTTCAGCATAACATCATCCGGAATCTCGTTTGCACCGGCTTCGATCATAACGATCTTTTCTTTTGTCGCTGCGATTGTAACAGACATTTCGGATCTTTCGCGCTCTTCCGCTGTCGGATTGATAATATACTTTCCGTCCGCATAACCGAGTGATACGCCTCCGATAGGACCGTTCCAGGGAATGTCTGAAATAGAAATGGCAATAGATGCACCGATCATTCCGGCAATTTCAGGGGAGCAGTCGGGATCAACGGATAAAACAAGAATATCGATTACAACATCGTTTCTCATATCCTTCGGGAAAAGGGGACGTATCGGACGGTCAATAACTCTCGAAGCAAGTATTGCTTTTTCAGAAGGTCTTCCTTCTCTTCTTGCCCAGCTGCCGGGAATTTTGCCTACACTGTAAAGTTTTTCTTCAAAATCTACTGAAAGAGGGAAAAAATCTATTCCGTCTCTCGGCTTTTCCGATGCGGTTGCAGTAGCAAGAATAGTAGTGTCCCCGTATCTTACTATGCATGATCCGTTGGCAAGACCTGCAAATTTGCCGGTTTCAACAATAAGAGGACGACCGGCAAGTGTGGTCTCATGTTTTTTGTAATTTGCGTAAATGTTCATCTCTTTTTTTCTGCGTCTTTCTTTGACGCAATGCCTTTCTTTAGAATTTTATTCCGTGTTTTCGGCATGCGCTGCGGATTTGAGCAGTTAAGAAAATCTTTCTGCAATAAAAAACTTTCTTAACTGCGCAAACAAAACCCGCATCGCGGTTTTCAACTTTATGCCGTGATCTCACTTTTGTGGATCACGGCATAAAGCACACGGAGTAGAAAATAAGATAATCTTACTTTCTGATGCCGAGCTTTTCGATGATCGCGCGGTATCTGTTGATGTCTTTCTTTGTGAGATAGTTCAACAGATTTCTTCTCTTACCGATCATTTTCTGAAGACCTCTTCTGGAATGGAAATCCTTCTTGTTGGTCTTGAGATGTTCGGTAAGATTTCTGATGCGTTCGGTAAGGATGGCGATCTGAACTTCCGGTGATCCGGTATCGTTTTCGTGGATACGGTTAGCGGAAATGATCTCTACCTTCTTTTCCTGGATCATGTGTTTCACCTCCGATGTTTTAATATGCCCGTTTCAGGGCCGACGCCGGTGGAGCAATCGACTGAGAAAGGGTAAGATCGAATGGCTCATTGCCATACATATTTATTATATCATAAAAAAGTATCTTTGTAAAGACGAAATTCAAAAAATCAATTTATTTTCATAAATTTCACATTTTCCCTATTGACAATCTGAAAAAAAATGATATAATTACATTATGTAAAGCAAATTATCTTTACACAAGTTCGCGAAAACACAAAAAAACAAATTTTAACGGAGGTCTGCTGGAAAAATATGTCAAACATAGATGTTTCTTCTGAGGTAGAGAGAGTAAAAATCGGTCTTCTTCTCGATCTTTATGGTAATATTCTGACCGAAAAACAGAAACAGACAATGGATTTATATTTTCAGCAGGATTACTCTCTTTCCGAAATATCCGAGCAGCTTTCAATCACACGGCAGGCAGTCAGAGACAGCCTTCTCAGAGCGGAATCCACTTTGTTCGACACCGATGCTCGGCTTGGACTTCTCGATAAATTCAACGAAACAAGACAGGCGCTTGAGCTTGCATACAGAAACGCATCTTTCGTTAAAGATTTTGCTCAGAGAAAGTTTTTGCCTTCCGAAGTAATCGATAAACTCAACGAAATAATGGACGCCGCAAGTGAATCGCTCGGTGAAGATAACTAATAATCATGGCATTTGAGAATTTATCCGAAAAACTCGGTTCCATATTTAAAAAACTTAAATCGCACGGTAAACTTACTGAGAGCGACATAAAGTCAGTAATGCGTGAAATACGTCTTGCGCTTCTTTCTGCAGACGTCAACTATACTGTTGTTAAAGATTTTGTCGCTTCTGTCAGTGAACGCGCAACAGGGGCAGATGTCCTCGAAAGCCTTACTCCCGCCCAACAGGTCATAAAGATCGTCAACGAGGAACTGACTAAGTTTATGGGCGGCGAAAATGACCGGATCAAAATTTCCGCACATCCTCCCACAATAGTAATGCTGTGCGGACTTCAGGGTGCAGGTAAGACTACTCATTGCGCCAAGCTTGCTCTGTTTTTCAAAAACATGGGCAAACGACCTCTGCTCGTAGCCTGCGATATCTACAGACCTGCTGCAATTTTACAATTGCAGGTTCTTGGTGAAAAAATAGGCGTTCCCGTTTTTACGATGCCCGAAGGAACATCTCCTGTTGAAATAGCAAAACAGGCTGTTGCGCATGCAAAAGACCATGGTAACGATATGGTATTTCTTGATACTGCGGGTCGTCTTCATATTGACGAGGCTCTTATGCAGGAGCTTTCTGATATCAAAAAAGCTGTTTCTCCGAACGAAATCATTCTTACCGTAGATGCCATGACAGGTCAGGATGCTGTAAATGTCGCTAAATCCTTCAACGATCTGCTTGACATTACAGGCGTTCTTCTTACCAAAACAGACGGAGATACACGCGGCGGCGCTGCTCTTTCAGTGAAGCACACTACAGGTAAACCGATTAAATTTATCGGTACCGGTGAAAAAATGGGAGATCTGGAACAATTCCATCCAGACAGAATGGCGTCACGTATACTCGGTATGGGCGATGTCCTTACCTTGATAGAAAAAGCCGAGCAGACTTTTGATGAAAAAAAAGCTGCTGAGCTTGAAAAGAAGATCATGAAGAACCGTTTTGATTTCAATGATTTTCTTGATAATATGCGTCAGATCAAAACAATGGG
>JAEEJJ010000161.1 GCA_016281805.1 Clostridiales bacterium | reverse complement strand
GACCGCGGAAGCGTTTCTTGACACGAGCCGAAAACCCGATTTGCGCTGTCTCTGCATAGAAATGATGGCAGAGACCGAAGACGAAGAACATATTGACGCATTTCTCGAACGGTATGCGTCGCAGTCCGATCTGTCAGCAGATAATCTGCGTTATAAGCGATATTTTCGCCGCAACGAATGGGACTGCTATGGTCCTTATCGCGCGAAGAGGATGTTCATGTGCATCAACGAACTGCTCGACCGAGGACGAATCCTGCGGGACGATGATGGCATATTACGTGCAGAATCTCTCTATAACGCCGGTATTTTTCAGAAAAAACTACTCGACGCACTGTCCATCGGAGAAGCGGAAGCACCTGTTGACGCGTGGACACTCGCACGTATTCAGACGGCTTTTGACATGGGGGCGGCACTCTCGTCCCTCGGACGGCAGGACGAGGCCTTGGAAGCGCTCGAAAACGGCGTCGGTCTCTTGGAACGCGTAATGAAAATCACGGACAAAATCTCGATCCCGTCCGGCTCCCGCTGGCTGAACCAGTTCGATTGGTACGCGGAGGAATCTTGGGACAACATCAATAACAACCCGGACGGGGAACGGCATCGGATGATTTTTTTCTATGAGCGAAGCAGCGGCTGGTGCAACTGTATTTATCCGCAGCAATTCACCGACGCGCTGACCGGGGGACACTGGAGCGATCTCACACCCTTTTTCGATCCCATTCGCGATAATCCGCGTTTTCTTGCCTGCGTCAAGCGGGTGGAAGCTCTTTGCGTGAGTAAACCGGCAGGTGAAGACGAAACGTAGTATTCAGGTAGTTAAGTGCGTCATATATGGTTCAATTCCCGGACACCTGCTGAAAAGCTATACACGATTTTTTTATTTCACTGCTTTTCCAAACATTCAAAAAGCGAGAAAAACAGATAAAAAATGAAGAAAACCGGCGTTTTCGCCGGTTTTCTTCATGCCGATCTATTTAGACCGCTCAACATGGTCGGAGTGACAGGGTTCGAACCTGCGGCATCTTGCTCCCAAACGGAAAACGATTGCTTTTATATCCTTTTTTAGCCCGTTTCGGGCTTTTTTTGACCTCTTTTGCCCCTTTTTCTCCCCGTTTTCTCCATTATATCCATCTCCTCCGCCGCCGGTTCGGGTCAGATAAGTGGTCAGACTGGTTTCATATCTCTGTGATTCCGTTCTGCTATTCATGCAGTATCTTCAGATATGCATCCAGTCTTGCGTTTATATAGCCGGCAAACAGTCCCTCCATAGCGGAAAGGTCGTGTTTGACGTGATAGGTGTCAAAGGCGTTGTAATAAGCGACTCTGTCGGTGAATTTGATGTCGATAGGCGGATAGCCGGCCTTCATCAGTTCCAGATTCACAAGCAGTCTGCCCGTCCTGCCGTTTCCGTCGATAAACGGGTGGATGCCCTCAAACTCTATGTGGAATCGCGCCAGCTTTGTTACAATGTGATCGTCGCTTGCCGCGTAGTCGTGCAAGAGCTGTTCCATCTTCGGTCCGATAAGATACGGCTGCACAGGTTCGTGGTGAGCGCCCATAATTCGGACGGGGACTCTTCTGTAAACGCCGCGGTCGTCTCTTTTATCGGCAAGCACAAGATAATGGATCTGCTGAATGACGCTCTCGGTGAGCGGCGCGTTCTCCTTTACAAGCTCTCTGACAAAATCAAAAGCTTCCTTGTGACCGACAGCTTCAATGTGATATTTCAGCGGTTTCTGATCTATCGTAAGTCCGCGGAGAACAAGGTCAGTCTCGCGGAGCGTCAGCGTATTGCCTTCAATGGCGTTGGAGTTATATGTGTATTCAACGGTAAACTCCTCGTTCAGCCGTTCCAGTTCGCCTTCGGTCAGAGGTCTTCTGCCGTCCAGCTCCGCTTTCTTGCGGTCGATCTGAGAGAGAATGCTTTCTTTCGATTTAAACCTTCCGTCGGCGGGTTTTTCCGCGTCGATCGGAATCTTCCAGCCGCGCCCTTCCTGATACGCCCCGGGAATCTTTCCCTCAGAGCATAACACTCTTATCCTTCTGTCTGAAATGTTCCATCTCTCAGCTGCTTCTTTTACCGTCATATACATAAACTCTCGCCTCCAATCTGTAATATTATATCATATTATCGGAACAATGTCAAGCCTATCGGAATAATATAACGCCGATTATCGGAATAATATTGGGGCTAATGGAACGATTCAACCCGTGCGGAATAACGAAGCGGCAATTATCGGAACAATGGAAAAAGAGGCAAGGACTGTTCCGATCGGCTGCTTTCCAAAGGTGAAAACCTCTTTCAATTACCTCATTCCCGATTTCAATTTTATCATTTCGTGTATAGATGACAAAATTGAGTCCGGAAGAAAAGACGTTACGCGAAGTTTGAAAATCGGATTTTAGGCTTGACTTTTTCATGGCATTGTGATATAATCTATTATGGATTAGTGTATAAGCGCGGATATTGTTACATACCGCCCGCACGGAGGTTGACATGGCGATAAGTTATAAGAAATTATGGCACATACTATTGGACCGCGACATGGACCGCAAGGATCTTGAAAAACTTGCGGGCGTCAGTCATTATACAATGACTAAGATGGGAAAAAACGAAGACGTCAGCACCGAGGCGCTGAGAAACATCTGCAAAGCCCTCGACTGCAGCCTTGACGATATTGTCGAGCTTCTGCCGGATGATAACAAATGATAATCGCGAGACAGATGTGTCTGATACGAAAAAATCTCGGGTGTTTTAGCAATAAAAGTATGTAGTTTTATTTAACCAAGAGTTATGGAGAGAAAACCATGCAAAAAACATCTATCAGATTCTTTGAGGATATACCGGTGCGAGCCGTTTGGGATGACGAAAGTTCCAAGTGGTGGTTTTGCGCTGCGGATATTGCAGAAGCGCTGACCAAAAGCAAGAATCCGCGTGTGTATTGGGCGACTGTAAAAAGAAGGAATGGTGAGTTGTTTGCAAATTGCAAACAACTGAAATTAAAAGCGCGGGACGGGAAGTTTTACAACACCGACGTTGTGGACGAGTCCGGTTTGAACACGGTCATCGCGCTGATACCGAGCAAAAAAGGTGAAGTGTTTGCCCGCTGGATGAAGAATATGGAGACCTCGCTTGACGAAAAGAGCAAGCAAAAGGCGTATGAACTTTTCGAAAGCGGCTTCATTGACAATATTGAAGTCGGAACGGCGAAGGGCTTGCAGCAGATCCACGGATATATTTTCGGCGGGCTGTATGATTTTGCCGGACAGATCAGAACGCTCAATATTGCAAAGGGTGGTTTTGCATTTGCTCCCGCGCTGTATCTTGACGGAGCGCTCGCGCATATCGAAAAAATGCCCGAAAGCACGCTCGAAGAGATCGTCAAAAAATATGTTGAAATGAACGTCGCGCATCCATTTATGGAAGGGAACGGCAGAAGCACGCGCATCTGGCTCGATCTGATTTTGAAGAAGAATCTGAAAAAATGCGTTGACTGGAGCCTGATCGACAAAAAGGATTATCTCTCGGCTATGCGCGAAAGTGTCGATGATCCGACGGCAATATACGGACTGATAAAAAACGCCTTGACAGATGATATTCATAACCGAGAGATCATCATGAAAGGCATTGATTATTCGTACTACTACGAGGCTGAGGAATAAAAATCCACACAAATTCCTATTT
>JAEEJJ010000160.1 GCA_016281805.1 Clostridiales bacterium | reverse complement strand
CGGTGTTTTGCCGCAAAACGATTCCGTTCTTTCTTTTCTGTCGTCTTATTCGGACTGCTGCGCGATTTTCGGCAAAGCGTGGGATCTTCATGTTTCGGATGTGCTGAAAACAACAAATGAAGAAAATCTGCGTATGATCTCCGAAAGTATAAAATATCTCAAAAGCAAAGGGAAATATGTTTTTTTTGACGCCGAGCATTTCTTTGACGGATGGCTTTCTTCGCGTGAATATGCTCTCGCAGTCCTTGAAGAAGCTCAGAACGCCGGAGCGGATGAAATCGTGCTTTGCGATACAAACGGAGGAACTTTTCCGAAAGATATCGAAAAAGCGGTCGTGGATGTAAAGAGACATATTTCGGTAAGGCTCGGCATACATACTCATAACGACTGCGCGCTTGCGGTTGCAAACGCTCTTTCCGCGGTGAACGAGGGCGCGGAGCTTATTCAGGGCACCATAAACGGAATAGGGGAGCGGTGCGGAAACGCCGATCTTGCGGCGCTTATTGCAAATCTTCAGATAAAATCAGGTTTTGATGTTTTGCCTGAGGGAAAAATAAGAAGCCTGACCGGTATTTCAAGGGCGATTGCGCAGATAACGAATATTTCCACGCAGGGCATGCCGTATATAAGCCGCGCGGCTTTTTCGCACAAAGCAGGAACACATGCGGACGCGGTCCTCAAAAACCCTGCAACATTCGAACATATCGACCCTTCGCTCATAGGCAACAAGCGAACAATACTGCTTTCGGAAATCAGCGGAAAAAGCGCGATCCTGCCGATAATAAGGCGTGTTGTTCCCGATATCGATAAAAATTCAGACAAAGTCGATATGCTGCTTGCCGCGATGAAAGACAGAGAGGCTCACGGATACAGATATGAAGCGGCGCAGGCGTCCTTTGAATTGCTTATACGAAAAATGCTCGGCATGTATACGCCGCATTTTGAGGTCGATCTGTATAAACTGATAAACGAGGCAAAACTCGGCGAAGAATGCAAAAGTTATGTTTTTACCGAGGTGCGTGTTGACGATCAGAAAGAGATCGCCGCAACAACGAGCGACGGTCCCGTTCACGCAATAGACGAAGCTCTGCGCAAGGCGCTGCGTCCGTTTTTCCCGTCGCTGGATAAGGTTCAGCTTATAGATTACAAGGTCCGCGTGATGGACAACCGCTCCGCTACCGGCTCTACCGTTCAGGTACTGATCGATTCTACAGACGGCAGAGACGTATGGAGCACGGTAGGCGTTTCGATAGATATAATCAGAGCATCTCAGGAAGCGCTGATAGATTCTATAGAATACAAACTGCTGAAGGACGAAAAAACATCTGAAAACCGATAAAAAGAAAGGAAGGAATCGCCGATGAAAAACAGAAAGGTTATTCTTATAATGACCGACTCTCAGCGTTGGGATATGGTGGGCTGCTACAAAAATACAGGACTTCTCACTCCCAATATCGACAGCCTTGCCGAAAACGGCATTCGCTGCGACCGCGCATATACCACTCAACCCGTCTGTCAGGCTGCCCGCGCCGGTATTTTTACCGGAAGATATCCCCACTCTACGGGATGCTGGTCAAATCTCGAGGGTATGGCGGACAACGTTCACACTCTCGGCGAAAGACTTCAGAATAAAGGCATCCACACGGCGTTCGTCGGAAAATGGCATCTTGACGGCAGCGATTATTTCGGGCTCGGCAAAGCCCCTGTGGGCTGGGACAGCCGATATTGGTTTGATATGCGCAATTATCTTGAAGGAATGTCGGAGGAAGACAGAAAAAAATCACGCCAAAACGGCGCGGAAGGCATTTCGGCGGAATTTACGTACGGTCATCAATGTTCCGATAAAGCGATAGATTTTCTTTACAATTACGCAAATGAAGATTTCTTTCTTGTTGTTTCATACGACGAACCGCACGATCCGTCGCTTTGCCCCGAACCATACAGAAGCATGTATAACGATTTCGAATTTCCCAAAAGCGAAAATATATACGACAGCCTCGAAAACAAGCCTTCACATCAGAAAGTATGGGCAAACGGAAGAAATAAAGAGGATAAATCAAATATCCGTCTTTGCGCGCCGAGGTTTTTCGGCTGCAACACATTCATAGATAAAGAAATAGGCAGAGTTGTTGCCGCGGCGGATAAATACGCGCCGGACTGCGTGATCATTTACACTTCCGATCACGGTGATATGCTTTCGTCTCACTCTCTTTTCGCCAAGGGTCCTGCCGCATACGACGAGATCACAAGAATACCGCTTATCATCAGAGGCGGCGGTATACCGAAAGGGGTAGTAGACCCGAATCCGGTATCTCATATAGATATCGCGCCGACGATTATGGATATCATGGGCTTTGAAATACCCAAAGCGTTTGACGGAAAAAGTCTGCTCCCGTCGATCGAAAACCCCGGAAAGCGCGTAAACGATAAAATCTTTATAGAATTCGGCAGATATGAAACAGACCATGACGGTTTCGGCGGTTTTCAGCCGATGCGCGCCGTATTTGACGGCAGATATAAGCTCGTTGTAAATCTTCTTTCCGAAGACGAGCTTTACGACCTCGATACCGATCCCGCGGAAAACAGAAATCTTATATCGGAAGAGGAATATTCCTCCGTAAGAGATATCCTTCATGATGCCTTGCTTGAAAACATGAATCGCACGAGAGACCCGTTCCGAGGATATTACTGGGAGAACAGACCGTGGCGTAAAGACGCAAATGCTCCTTCGTGGGATTATACCCTTATGACACGTCAGCGCGAAGAGGATGCGGAGTATGAACCCCGACAGCTTGATTATTCTACGGGACTTGAAATGACAAACGCTGTGAGGAAGAAAAATGCATAAGCTTTTTGTTCCGCCCGGGAATATCGAAGGGAATATTATTACCGTTACCGGTGAAGATGTTGAGCACCTTCACGCTCTGCGGATAAAAAACGGCGAGAAAATAAATGTGAGCGACGGCAAAAAAACAGCTTATGAAGCTGTTTTGACCGAAATGAGAAAAAGCTCTGCGATATTTGAGATCCGTTCCGTCCGTCCTTTTGAAAACGAACCTCAGATTTATATTACCGCATGTATCGCTCTGCTTAAAGGCGGCAGCTGCGAGGACGTTATCAGACAGTCCACAGAGCTTGGCGCTGCGAAGATAGTTTTGTTTTCATCTTCAAACTGTATAGCTAAAGAACGGGAAAAAGACGGAAAATACATTAAGATCGCGCGTCAGGCTGCAATGCAGTCAGGCAGAGATATTATTCCCGAAATCGTGACGGGCGTATCGTTTGAGGAAATGATCGATCTGCTGAAAGCGTCCGAGCTTCCGCTGTTTTTTCATGAAAAAGCAGAAACTCCGTTTTTTGACGTTATAGAAAAAACCGAGCTCCCCCGAAGCGCGGCTTTTGCCGTAGGCCCCGAGGGAGGATTTACCGATATTGAAGCTGAAATAGCCGAAAAAAACGAAATAAACGTTGTTTCTATGGGCAAACGTATATTGCGCGCGGTCACTGCACCGATCTGCGCAATTTCCGTTCTTACTTCAGTATATGACCGGCAGCGTTGAAGTATGAGATTTTTTTCGCCGTTTCGATAATGTCTTTTTCTCCCCCGAATCTGCCGAGATATTCCGAGAGTATCATGCGAAAATAATCGTGGCGGACATAAGAAAGAAAGCTGCGGCTGTCTGTGAGCATACCGAAAAGCGCGCCAATGTGACCGAGCGCCGAAAACGTTTCAAACAGCTCGAAAATGCCTTTTTTGTGGTCGCAAAACCACCACGGCACGCCTATCACGGAGCCGGGAAACGCTCCGCACATCGTTATGAGCTCATAATACATAGTCGGGTTTAATGTGTAAACTATCGTTACGGGCAGATTTCCGTCTGTATACATTTTGTCAAGAACATTTGTTACGCTGTTTATATCAAGAGGGCTTCCCACGCAGTCAAAGCCGCTGTCGCGCCCGATGGTTGCAAGCATTTTTGTGTTGCTGTTTCTCTTTGCGCCGAGATGCAGCTGCATTATCATGCCTCTTTTTGCATACTCTTCGCCTAAAAATACGAATAAATAACCCTGCAGCCCCTCCGCTTCATCTGCGGAAAGGGGTTTTTTGTTTATTATCTTAAAGAACGCTTCTTCCGCGCATTTTCTTTCGGAAATAATATTCGGAAAGCCCTGTATCCCTACGTCTGAGAATTTACAGCCGTTTTGAACAAAAAAGTCCATACGGTTTCTGACCGCATTCTCAAACGAATCAAGTGAGACTATATCGATTTTGCTTACTGCCGCAAGTTTTTTTATATAATCCGGATAGTTTTCGTCAAAAACAACGAGCTTATCAACTCTGAATGACGGCACGACCTTCGTTTTAAGCGTTTTATCTTCACGTATCAGTTTGTGGTATTCAAGGCTGTCGCATACGTCGTCTGTCGTTGCAACATATTCTACATTGAACATCTCAAACATTTTTCTCGGGCAAAGTCCGTCTTTTTTGATCTTTTCGTTTGCCTCATTCCATATTTCTTCGGCGTTTTCTTTGCAAAGTCTCTTTTTTATGCCGAAAACGAGATCAAGTTCAAGCGCGCACCAGTCCTGTATCGGGTTTCCGTATGCTGTGGATACGGCTTCAACGAATTTTTCGTATTTTTTCTTCATCGGCGTTTCCTTGCCGGTAATATATTTTTCATCTATGCCGTAAAAACGCATGAGACGCCATTTGTAATGATCTCCCGCAAGCCACATTTCACCGAGATTGCCGAATATTTTGTTTTCGTATATTTCTTTCGGACTCAGATGACAGTGATAGTCTATTACAGGTAAATCTTTGATTTCGGAGTATATTTTTTCAGCGTTTTCAGTAGTTATTATCTTTTCCATATCTGCCCTGCCGTTTTTGTTTGATTATATCACTTTCAGGCGTGATTTGTCAAGAAGAAAAACAAAAAAAGAACGGTCCCCGAAAGGACCGTTCTTTGTATATTCAATTATATAATCTTAACCGATTATTTTCTCTTGAATACTGAGATACCACCGATAGCGGAAACAGCAGCGAGAGCGTAGAAGAGAACGCTTACGTCAGCAGTCTTCGGGTTGGTGTTAGTGGTGGTGGTAGTTGTTGTGGGAGCCGGAGTTACGGTTTCGGTAGCAGCCGGTTCTTCAGTTGCAGCGGGTTCTTCGGTAGCTGCGGGTTCTTCAGTTGCAGCGGGTTCTTCAGTAGCTGCGGGTTCTTCTGCTGCGGGAGCTTCTACCTGTTTAGAGGATTTTTCAGCGGGTGTAGCAGAGAGTGAATAGAAGTCAGGCTGAGCCCAACCCATTGTCTGAGAAATACGAACACGTTTGCCTGCTGTGTTGGAAGAATCTTCCCAGTCAGCATCTCTTACAGCCCAGATAGCACCGATTCTGAAGGAGTCGCCTGCCTGGCCGAGGTCTGTAATCTTAACGTTTGTTCCATCCTGGTTCTGGCTGTTGATGTAGTCCCAGGGGAGGAATATTTCGAGATCCCAATGACGGTAGCCGTCAGCATCGGGTTCGCTGATTTTGGATATGCTGTGGATTCTCTTAGCTATAGAGTTGTCTTTATCGGGGTTGCCGTCTTTCCAGCCTGTGGTAGCGTAAGCGGAAGAAGAAGTAACTTCATAGTCAGCCCAAGCTTCGCCGCCGTCAACAGTACCGATCCAGAAGCTGGGCCAGAGGTAACCGGCGTCATCAGCATCATCGTCAGAACGATAGATCATCGGTTCGTAAGCGTCAGCGGACATACCTGTGTATTCGTAAGCATCAGCAACACCTACAGCACCTTCGTAATATTTGAGATATTCGGAAGTGTTCAGAAGGCCGTTGAAAGCAACGAGGTTGTCACAGGTGGAAGCGATGTAGAGACCTGCATCGTCCCAAAGGAAGTATGTGTTGATGGTGATTTTGTACTGATCGGGCATATCATCAAATGCGTCGAAGTTGAAGTTACCACTCCATACAGCCTGAGGCCAGAGGGTGATTTCATCATAAGTGGAGCTGTTTGCAGATGCATCAAGGGGTACCAGAACAGCGCCGCACCATTCGCCTTCGAGATCGACATCGCCGTCAAATACGATAGCGGGGTTTTCGGGGTTGATCTTGGGAACTGTCCATTCATACTGCTCTCTTACGCCGTTAACGTGAGCGAAAGAAACTGCAGAGAAAGCAATGGAAAGAACAAACACAAGAGCAAGAACCAGTGAAAGTTTTTTCATGTTTTTT
>JAEEJJ010000159.1 GCA_016281805.1 Clostridiales bacterium | reverse complement strand
TATTGATACGATCCCTGTTATAACCACTCCGATAAGAGCGACAAGTTCGGCAATCAACGCCGTCATTTCCGCAACATTCATTCTGTTCCGTCTCCCTGTTCGTATTCTTCGCCTATTTTTGCGCCCTGTCCGAATTTGTTCATACCGTATTTGTCTGTGGCTGATGCTATGCAGTAGGAAGCGAACGCTCCGATAACGCAATAGACAAGAGCGACATCGACAGAGGTATCAACGATCAACCCGAACAGCTCTGCGCAGCGCCCGATCGTGATGTAAGTCAGAGCAAACACCACGATCAGAGCGAGGGCGACTTTTTTAAACTCGATGTGCCGTTTCATCACGCGTTGATGTCTTCCCATGTCACCGTATGATCGGCATTAAAAGTGATGATCTTGCCTGCAAGGATTATCCTGTGATTTTCTGTTCCGAGAACAAAATCATTTGCGTTGTCTGCGTGTGCGGAATTGCCCTGACTGTCCTTTCCTATCGCCACACTGCCCGCAGCCTCCGCCTTTGTGTCTCTGCCTATCGCTATGCCGTCAGTATTCGCCATCGCCCTTGCGCCGACAGCGATTGCGCCGTCCGCAGTGCCCTGACTGTTCTGCGTCTGCGTTGCCTGAAAACCTATAAGGACCTGCTCCGCGCCCGTCTTGGTTGCGTATGCCTCTGTCGTAACATCCGGAGCAGACGGATCTTCTGCTCTTACAAAACCTGCCTGTGCGCCTATTGCAACGTTTTTGTTGCCCGTTGTAATATTATTGTGCGCCCGTCTGCCGAGACTTACGTTGTTGCAACCTGTCGTCAGATCTCTCTGCGCCTCGTTGCCCATCGCCACGTTCCAGCATCCGCTTTTCAGCTTGCTTTGCGCCGAATATCCGACCGCAAAGTTATACATACCTGTTTCAAGGTATCTCTGCGCACTTTCGCCTACTGCTACGTTGTGAGAGCCGTTCTTGATGTTCTGCTGTGTGTAAAGTCCTACGCCCACGTTGCCCTTGCCGCTCTGAGCGTATTCCTGTGAATGATAGCCGACAGCAACATTGTTTGCGTCTGTTACGCCTTGTTTTGCAAAACCGTTTCCTACTACAACACTTGATGACGGCATTGCAACATATTTGTCCTGAACATTCAGAGCCTCATTCGCATACGCCGTTATCTTTTTTACGGACACATAGGGTATTCTGCCGCTCCATTCACCGCCGCCTATCGTGAGCGTGAGGCTTCCGCCAGCTGTCGGCTGCAAAACGACATACCAGTTCGCGTCGTTCGCGCCGAATATGCTCAGGCTTGCGTCTCCGAGACTTATCGTGCAGGGCTTCGGTATCTCATTCGGAGTTACTGCGTTTTCCACAGTATACAAAACTCCGTCTATGCGCTCGGTTAGCCTGATCAGATAATCCGCTTCCGCTTCGCATTCAATAGTTGTGCTTATAGTTCCACCCGTTGCGACCGTCCATTTGCTATCTGAATATGTCGCATTTGTTCCTGTCCATGAAGACAGCGCCGGGGCAAGCTCCTCACCGTATGTCGGGTTTGGTATGGACGCCTTGAACGTTCCGTCATACTGCGTTCCGGGAATTTTGACCTTGTGTGCAGCCGTGCCTATAACCATTTCGTTGTTTGCCGAAGCCGTTGCGGAATTACCGCTGCTGTCCTGACCTATTGCAACGCTGCCCGCAAAATTCGCTTTCGTGCCTGCGCCGATCGCCGTGCCTCTTGATGCCGTGACCTCTGTTCCGTAGCCGACCGCCGTGCCGTATGCACCCCTTGCATTTGCGTTTGCGCCTATCGCGACCGAGTCCGCACCCGTAACTGCAGTTCTGCCTACCGCCGTTCCGTAGTTCGTTGTTGCCGCAGCTGTGTTGGCTGCCGCTCCGATTACGGTATTGCTCTGTCCCGTTGTGACACTGCCTGCGGCGCCTGCACCGACAGCCACATTCTGCGCACCAGTAGTGAGAGCATAAAGAGCCGTTCTGCCTACCGCAACAACAGAGTTTCCCGTAGAGTTGGGAGCGGCGTCCGAACCTACCGCCGTTTTCGTCGCCGATGTTTCGCCGAGAATATTCGTGTTTGTAACCGTAAACGTCGAAGTCGAACCGTCCGTCATCGTTATCGTGTAGGTGTCAACATTGCCGGAAGTCGAGGTTTTTGCAATGCTTGCTATACCTGCGCCCGTTTCGCCCGTTTCGCCCTGCGGGATCTTGAAATGAAGGTTGTAAACATCGCTGCTTACCGTTTTTTCAACTGATATATCGGCGCCGCTAGGCAGTGATTCTGCGGAAACGGTAAGATCAAGAACGGAGTCAGCCACAGACCTCATATCATTAAGCCATCCTTCATATGCCGACGGTGATACCGGGACCGCGGGGCAAGCGTCGGCGGAAGGAAGGATCTCTATTTGTGACAGCAGCGTTTCCCATTTAAAATCTTCGCCCTCAAAACGGAGCTGTAAAAAAAGCGGACCGCAAAATGATGTCTGCGGCGGACGGAGAGTCCATACGGCGCTTAAAGTGTTTTCACCAACTTCGGGAGAAAGCAGGATATCGTCTCTTCCACCTTCAGACACCGTTTTGAGATACATGGCGTATTCAGACAGATCTGTTTTTTCACTGCCGTAATATCTCGGCACTTCGATCCGTATTTTTTCGGCATTTTTATCGTTGCCGATATTGATTTGACGCCAACCGACTGGAATATACATTCTGCGGAAGGCGTCAACCGTTATTTTATCCATTTTTATTTCCTTTCCGGGGATAGCCGTGCGGTCGGCACAGACTGTTTTCCCGAAAAGAATATATCACAAATCGTGATCTGAGTCAATCACATTTTTCGTTAAGAAGAGAATTTTACAGGAGTGAAGGAGTAAGATCTTTAACGCTGTTTACCACAAGATCCGGAATAATACCGTATTTTTCGATATCGTCTCTCGTGCTTTCGCCGGAAAGAACAAGAACAGAATAAATATCAGCATTTTTGCCGCACGCGATATCGGTATAAATACGGTCTCCCACTATGGCGCAGTCATCAGCGTTTCCGCCCTTCCATTCAACGGCGCAAAGAGCCATTTCACGTCTGGGCTTGCCTATATAAAAAGGTGTTTTTCCGGTTGCTTTTTCAAGCATATAGCAGATCGTGGCGCAGTCGGGCAGGTATCTTCCGTTTCTTACCGGGCATACCACGTCCGGGTTTGTTGCAAGAAAAGGAATGTTTCTGCAAAGAAGGTCGCAGGCAATTTCAAGTTTTTTATATTCGAGCTCGGTATCGTAACCGACAAGAAGAAAATCGATTTCTCCCTTACCGTCCTCCGAAACTTCAATGCCGCTTTCAGAGAGTTCTTTTCTGAGTGACGATGTGCCTACAACGTAAATTCTCGGAGAAGATTTTTGCTGTTTGATATAGACCGAGGCTGCCATTCCGGAAGTGAATATATTTGTTTCATTTGCGGGCAGTCCGATTTTTTTCAGTTTTTCAAGATAAAGACCGGCGCTTTTTGAAGAATTGTTTGTCATAAAAACATAATCTCTTCCGGTTCTTATAAGAGTATCAATAAATTCACGTGCGCCCGGAATTAATTCATTCTCGAAATACACTGTTCCGTCCATATCGAGAAGAAAGAGTTTTTTTTGTGATATTTCGTTCATTTATCGTGTTTTCCTGTCAGTTTTTTTTATATTATCATAAAATATTTACTATTTCAATAAAAAAAGTATGAATTATTTTCCTAAAAACTATTGAAATTTCGGTTTATATTTGATATAATATGAAATGAGATATTGTTTTCTTTATTTTTACGCCGTCGGAGGGATTCACATGAGAGTTATTACCGGAAAGAAACGCGGTATGAAACTTTTATCGCCTCCCGAAGACGCTCCGATACGTCCGACCGCAGATAGAACAAAGGAGTCGATATTCAATCTTATCCACGACGGTATTGAAGGCGCTTTTCTCGATCTTTTTGCCGGATCGGGACAGATGGGCATTGAAGCGCTGAGCAGAGGCGCAGAAAAAGCTGTTTTTTGCGATAACGACAAAACGGCGATCGATCTTATCAAGGCAAACATTAAAAAAACAGGTTTTACCGACTATTCGCTTTTTTTCGGAGATTACAGAAAATATCTCAAAACAACGACCGAAAAATTCGATATCATATTCATAGACCCTCCGTATGAATGCGGACTTGTGCAGAAAGCCCTGACAGTGATCGGTGAGAACGATTCCTGTCTGAAAAGCGGAGGAATTGTGATAGTTGAGTGCAAATTCAACGAAATAATGCCTGAAATGCAGGGCAGACTTATTCTTAAAGACAGACGCAAATACGGAATCGCCTCGGTTCTTATTTACGGAATAAAGGAGGACGGACAGTGAAAAGCGCAATTTGCCCCGGTACATTTGACCCCATAACCCTCGGGCACGAAAGCATTGTCCGCCGGGCAGCAAAACTTTTTGACACCGTATACGTTGCCGTTCTTGACAATATAGACAAAAAAACGGTTTTTACAACAGAGGAAAGAGTTCTTTTCGCAAAAAAGGTGTTTGCCGATAACGAAAATATTAAGGTTATCACATCAAACGGACTTCTTGCGGATCTTGCAGCAGATCTCGGCGTTGCCGCAATGGTAAAAGGCGTTCGGGACACGCAGGATTTTGAATACGAAAACAATCTTTTTCTCATAAACAATGCTTTGGCTGAAGGACTTGAAACAGTATTTATCCCGTCTTACGCCGAACAGACATTTATAAGCTCCACCGCAGTAAGAGACATAGGCTCATACGGAGGAGACCTGAAAAAATTTGTCGATCCGGCGATAATCTGCGACGTTGCCAGAAAGCTTAAAAAATAACAAAATCAATTATTCGGAGAAATTCTCCGTCAGAATAAAGATAAAGACAGAAAGGAACTCAACAATGGTCAGTGAATTCAACAAATGTCTCGACGAACTTGAAAATCTTCTCGAAGAATCGTGGACTCTTCCTCTTGCAAGCAATAAATACATTGTAAACGGAAACCAGCTGCGGGGTATTATCGAGTCTCTCAGAAACAGCCTTCCTCAGGAACTGAAAAAAGCGAAGGAAGTTCTTGACGCAAAAGATAAAACGGCTGCACGCGCAAAAGAAGAAGCGGACATAATAGTTGAACGCGCAAAAAAGAATTCTGAACTCATGCTTTCGAAAGCAAAAAAAGCGTCTGAACAGATTCTTGAAAATGCAAGAGCAGAGGCAGAAACGCTTATAAGCGAGCAGCAGATCACAACTATTGCAAACGAACGCGCAGAGCAACTCGTTGAACAGGCAAAACAGGACGCCATTAAAATGAGAAACGTTACCATCACTTATATTGACGGCGTTATAAACGAAAGTGAAAAATCGCTCGGAACAGCTCTCAGCACGTTAACTCAGCTTAAGCAATCTTATTCAGGCTCGAAAACCGAACAGTGAAAAAACCGTTTTTTGTTACGGCGGTAATCATTGCGCTTGCTTTGGCGTTACTGTCGTCATGCACATTTACGGAGTTTTTTACTCATTCCGTTCTTGATGAACCCGACGGACCCGAAGATGATCCGATAATTCCCACAACTGTAAAAAACTTTACTCTTCCGCGATATTCCGGAGAGGATATATCCCCATACGACAGTAAGAGCACTGCAAACAGGGATATTATCTCGCTGTGTTACGGTGCTCTTATCACGCTCGACAGTTCACTGAACGCAGTTTCTCAGTTATGCGACCATTTTGATATCGCGGGAGACACGGTCGTTTTTTATCTTGATGAAAACGCCGTTTTTTCCGACGGTTCGCATATTACGGCATCCGACTGTGTTTACTCGTTTGCAAAGGCAAGCGCAGCTGATTCCGTTTTCAAAAACCGTTTTTCTGCTATTTCGGGATACGATGATACGGATACGTATGTTTTTACCGTTCGCTTTACGACAGACAATATTTATAATGTAAACCTCGCATCTATACCTATAATCAAGGCAGGCAGCGATCTTCGGGGTATTCCCGTAGGTTCGGGCCCTTACATATTCAATTCCGACGAAGGCGGTATGTTTCTTACGGCAAACAAAAACGCTCCCGTCATACCGGTCACTGAAAGGATCGATCTTCTTGCTTTTGCAAATACGGAAGAACTTCTTTATAACATAAATTACGGCAACGTCCATCTTTCATATGCAGATCTTTCCGAAGGCAGCTCATCATTTCGGGGAACGGTTGAAATAAAGGATTTTACTACAAATAATCTTCTTTTTGCCGTTGTAAACAGAAACAAAGAGTATTTTGCTTCGCAGGATGCCGTAAAGGGGATAACCTATGCATTAAACAGAGAGGGAATAGTTTCGAATATTCTTTCGTCGTCTTCAAGAGGCGTCTGGTATCCGTTCAATCCCGACTGGGCAAAAACAAAAGAAGCTGATTTAAATACGAATATATATTCTTCAAACACCGCGCATGATTTTTTCAATTCGTCAGCTCTCGTTCTTTCCGGAACTCAGAGAGTGTGGAACGGTCAGCCACTTGAACTTGTTATTCTCGTTAATCAGGAAAGCATCATAAAAACCGAAATAGCCGCACATATTGCCGAAAACCTGAGAAATTTCGGATTCGGCGCTGTTGTAAAAACTTTACAGTGGGATGAAATGAAAGCTGCCGTGCTTGCGGGCGAATATGATATATTTATAGGCGAGACGAATATTTTTCCGAATATGGATATCATGCCGGTAATGATGAATGAACTTGTTGTTTCATCAAGAACTGCAAGCGATGAACAACCCGCATACAGCGAAGAGTTTCTTTCGTCGATTTCTGATTTTTATTCCGGCAAAATCGATATGAGAACATTTTTAAGCATTTATCAGGAAGAGCTTCCGTTTATACCTCTTTATTTTTCCGGCAGCGCGCTTGCAATAAACAGAAAAATTTCGGGAAGTTTTTCGCCGTGCTGCTTCAATCTTTTTTCTGATCCGGAAACATGGATACTCGAACAATGATATCATAGCTTTGTTTTCAATAATTAAACAATATTAAAGGACTTTGCGGATAATGCAAAGTCCTTTTGTTCTGATTTATTATGAGTATAAAACTCCATACGATATTTTTCCGAAAAAACCGGATCGTTTTGAGATGATAAGGCAAAAAATGCTTACCGGAATAAAAGTCTATTACTGTTTTGAGGTTTCTTTAAAACTTTTTATTTCATACCATGCTGCGCCCTCGAAAACCGAAAGCAGTGTTTTGCAGTCCCGTGACCCCATATTAACAAAAACAGGTATCTGTCCGAGATTTGCCTCTGCCCGAACCGCTTGTTCTCCGTTTACAAGTTCGTCTGTCAGCATGTTTTTCCATGTTCCGCGAGGCAGATAAACACTTCTTTCTTTTGACGATTCTGAAAGAATGGGGGCAACGAGCAATCCGTCGCCGAGCATAAATTCATCTGTAATATCATATACGTTTTTATCGTCCGGATGATCAAGCGCAAGATGGCGAACGGGGGGTATGCCATGAGAACACGCGATTTCTGTATATTTTCTGATATAAGGCATGAGGTCGTCATGAAGGCGTATAAAATTGCGGTATATATCCCTGACTTGTTCGGTCATTTCATACGCATGCCGAACGTCTCCGTGAGTCTGCATCTGGGTAAAAAATGAAGTAAATTCCGTAGCCCGCGCAAAAATTTCAGACTCATTTTCGCGGCTGACGGAATGATAGTTTTCCGATCCGTATGCGTATCCTGCCATATCTGCAGACATAAACGGATGACCAGAAAGACCGCTGTTGACAACGGCAAGGATATGATTTTGAAGCTTGCCGAAGCTGCGGACCTGATCGCCCGCCCACATATACGGATTTCTTTGCGATCCTATGCCGCCGCCGCGTGAAAAAAGCATAAAGCCGTCGTTGAGTCCTTTT
>JAEEJJ010000158.1 GCA_016281805.1 Clostridiales bacterium | reverse complement strand
TCTGCGAACCATGTCGAAAGACGATAGCGCGATCGTTTCGTGCGTATCGTCTATAATAAGATCTACGCCCGTAAGAGCTTCGAGAGTTCTGATGTTACGTCCTTCTCTTCCTATTATACGTCCTTTCATTTCATCGTTAGGCAACTGAATAACGGATACGGTAGTTTCAGAAACATGATCCGATGCGCATTTCTGAATAGCTACGGAAAGAATTTCTTTCGCTTTTGCTTCAGCCTCGTCAAGCGCTCTAGTCTCATACTCTTTGATCATGAGAGCCTGCTCGTGTTTGAGTTCGTCTTCAAGGGTGGACATAAGGTATGCTTTTGCCTGATCTACCGTCATACCGCTGATGCGTTCGAGAACGGCACGCTGACCGAGCTTGATATCCTCGATCTCAGCTTCTTTCGCCTCAAGAGTTTTCATCTTGTTGGCAAGAGCGGTCTCTTTATGTTCGTAAGATTCGGCACGTTTGTCGAGAACCTCTTCTCTTTGAACAAGACGTTTTTCGAGCTTCTGCATTTCGTTGCGTCTTTCCCGAATTTCTTTTTCCGCTTCGCTTCTGGTTTTGTGAATCTCTTCTTTTGCTTCAAGAAGAGCTTCTTTCTGTTTTGTGTCTGCAAGCTTGATCGCTTCGTTTATTATTGTTTTGGCTTTTTCTTCGGCTGAACCTATCATCGCTTCACCGATCTTTTTACGGTAAGCAATACCGAGGAAGAAGCCGACTGCAAGGAAAACAAGTGCGACTATTATTATAATTAAAACATTAATCCAATCCATCTGCATTACACCTCCCGGTACTTATTTTTCAAGAGATAAATCATCTTATGTAAAACTATAATATTATGGGCATAAAAACCTAAATTATATTTTACAACAAATCTATCTAATTGTCAATATATTTTTTCAGACTTTTTCATAAAATTCACAATATTCTGAAAATATCTTTCTGCGGCGGTTTTTCGACAAATATACGAAATTTCACGTTCTGCTATTTACAAACAGCAAAAATAATGATAAAATAAATCGGTTAAGGTTTTGAACTTTATTAAATATTATATTCAGGAGGCAATTTACATGGCACGCAAGAAAATTTCCATGGACGGCAATACCGCTGCCGCTCATGTGAGCTATGCGTTTACCGAAGTTGCGGCTATCTACCCGATAACCCCTTCTTCAGTTATGGCTGAGCTTACGGACAAATGGTCCGCAGACGGTCAGAAGAATATCTTCGGTGACAAGGTAAAAGTTATCGAAATGCAGTCTGAGGCAGGTGCTGCGGGCGCCGTTCACGGAAGCCTTTCCGCCGGAGCTCTCACAACCACTTATACCGCATCTCAGGGTCTTCTTCTTATGATCCCGAACATGTATAAAATCGCAGGAGAGCTTCTTCCCAACGTAATTCACGTTTCGGCTCGCTGCGTAGCATCTCACGCTCTTAACATTTTCGGCGATCACAGCGACGTTTACGCATGCCGTCAGACCGGTTACGCAATGCTCGCTTCCACAAACCCGCAGGAAGTTATGGACCTCGGCGCCGTTGCTCACCTTTCCACGATCAAAGGCAGAGTTCCCTTTATTCATTTCTTTGACGGCTTCAGAACTTCTCACGAAATTCAGAAAATCGAAGCATGGGATTACGCAGATCTCGAAGAAATGGTCGACAAAGACGCCATAAAGGCATTCAGAGCCCGTGCTCTCAACCCCGAACATCCTATCCTTAAAGGTTCTGCAGAAAACGGCGACATATTCTTCCAGCACAGAGAAGCATGCAACGAATATTACGATGCTCTTCCAGAAATCGTTGAAGAATACATGGCAAAAGTTAACGCAAAACTCGGAACGAATTACCAGCTTTTCAACTACTACGGAGCACCCGATGCAGACAGAGTTATAATTGCTATGGGTTCCGTTTGCGACGTTGCCGAAGAAGTTATAGACTACATGAACGCTCACGGCGAAAAAGTAGGTCTTATCAAAGTTCGTCTTTACAGACCCTTCAAGGCAGACAGACTTGTTGCAGCTCTTCCGAAAACAGTTAAGAAAATAGCTGTTCTTGACAGAACAAAAGAGCCCGGCTCGCTCGGCGAACCTCTCTATCTCGACGTGGTTACCGCTCTTGCCACAAACGGCAGAAACGTAAAAGTCGTTGGCGGCCGTTACGGTCTCGGATCGAAAGACACTCCTCCGGCAAGCATTTTTGCCGTTTACGAAAACCTCAAAAAGAGAGAACCGAAAAACAGCTTCACGATCGGCATCAACGACGACGTTACCAACCTTTCTCTTAACGAGAAGGACGCTCCCGATACCGCTCCCGCAGGCACGATCAGCTGCAAATTCTGGGGACTCGGCGGCGACGGAACAGTCGGCGCAAACAAAAACTCCATCAAGATCATCGGTGACCATACCGATAAATTTATTCAGGCATACTTCCAGTATGACTCCAAGAAAACAGGCGGCATAACGATTTCTCACCTCCGCTTCGGCGACAGCCAGATCAAATCGTCTTACTACATCACTAAGGCGGACTTTGTTGCGTGCCACAACCCCTCTTATATCGTAAAAGGATACAAAATCGTCCGTGACGTTAAGCCCGGCGGAACATTCCTTCTCAACTGCCAGTGGACTCCGGAAGAGATCGAAAAACATCTTCCCGACGAAACAAAGAAATATATTGCCGACAACAATATTCAGTTCTATACCGTAAATGCGATCGACAAAGCGCGCGAGATCGGTATGGGCAAGAGAACAAACACGATCCTTCAGTCCGCATTCTTTGCTCTTGCAAAGATCATGCCGATGGAAAAGGCTGTTGAATACATGAAACAGGCAGCTTACAAGTCCTATTCAAAGAAGGGCGAAGAAGTTGTCAACATGAACTACAAAGCTATCGACGCAGGCGTTGAAGCTATTGTAAAAGTTAATGTTCCCGAAGCATGGAAGAACATTAAAGTTAAAAATGTTAAAGCTAAAATCACGGGCGACCGCGAAGAAATCGTTAAATTCGTTAAAGATATCGTTGTTCCCGTATCCAAGATGGACGGCGACTCTCTGCCCGTATCGAAATTTGTTGAACATGCAGACGGTTCATTCCCGCAGGGCGCTGCTGCATTCGAAAAACGCGGCGTAGCTGTTGACGTACCCGTCTGGATCCCCGAAAACTGTCTGCAGTGCAACCAGTGCGCGTTTGTTTGCCCGCATGCAACGATCCGTCCGTTCGCACTCGACGAAAAAGAAGCGAAAGCTGCTCCGAAGTCCGCAAAACTCACTCAGATGAAGGGCAAAGGATGCGAAGGCTATAAATTCACGATGGCTGTTTCTCCTCTCGACTGTATGGGCTGTGGTCTTTGCGTAGGCGTTTGCCCGTCCAAAGAAAAAGCGCTCAAGATGGTTCCTCAGGAAAGCCAGGCAGATCAGCAGGCAGCGTTCGACTACTGCGTAGCTAAAGTTACGAAGAAAGAAACTCCGTTTGCAGACACAACGATCAAGGGCAGCCAGTTCAATCAGCCCCTTCTTGAATTCTCAGGCTCCTGCGCAGGTTGCGCCGAAACTTCTTATGCAAGACTTATCACACAGCTTTTCGGCGAAAGAATGTATATTTCCAACGCAACAGGCTGTTCGTCTATCTGGGGCGGTTCCGCTCCCTCCACGCCGTACACCGTAAACCGCGACAGCGGCAGAGGTCCGGCATGGGCAAACTCTTTGTTTGAAGACAATGCTGAGCACGGTCTCGGTATTTGCCTCGGTCAGAAGACCATCAGAAACAGACTTCTTGAAAAAGTTAAAAAACTCGTTGCAGTAGATTATGCAACCGCTGAAATAAAAGAAGCTGCAAACGCATGGATAGAAACATTTGACGACGGCAAAGCAAATGAAGGCGCAACAAAGAAATTCGTTGCAGCTCTCGAAGAAGATGTTCTTCCCGACTGCCCCTGCGAAGCATGCACTCTCGGTCGTGAAATCCTCGCCGAAAAAGATTACCTCTCCAAGAAATCCATATGGATCTTCGGCGGCGACGGCTGGGCATACGATATCGGATTCGGCGGTCTTGACCATGTTATCGCATCAGGCGAAGATGTAAACATCATGGTATTTGATACCGAAGTTTACTCCAATACAGGCGGACAGGCGTCCAAGGCATCTCAGGTAGGTCAGGTAGCTCAGTTTGCTGCGGCAGGCAAAGCAATAAAGAAGAAAGATCTTGCACAGATCGCAATGTCTTACGGCTATGTATACGTTGCACAGGTAGCTATGGGCTCTGATATGAATCAGACGATGAAAGCGCTCCTCGAAGCAGAAGCTTATCACGGTCCCTCAATCGTTATCGGTTACGCACCCTGCGAAATGCACGGTGTTAAAGGCGGTATGACAAACTGCCAGTCCGAAATGAAGAAAGCCGTTGAGGCAGGCTACTGGCAGACATTCAGATTCAATCCAGCAGCAAAAGCAGCAGGAAAGAATCCTCTCACAGTAGACTGCAAAGCTCCCACAGGAAGCTATATCGACTTTATCAAGAGCGAAACACGTTATTCAAGCCTTGCTCTCAAATTCCCCGAAAGAGCGGAACAGCTCTTTAACGAGGCTCAGCAGCTTGCTAAAGAAAAATACGAAAATCTTGTCAGACAGCAGGAATTTTTCAATAAATAACATGTAAAAAACAAATAAGGCGGAGCTCTGTTTAGAGTTCCGCCTTTTCATAAGAAAGTGAAGAGAAAGATGTTTACGTTTGAAATGAAAAACGACAAATTCACCGTTCTAAATCTTACGGATATGCAGCTTAACGAATGTAACTACGATCCGGACGATCCCGAATACGGGAATGCGTTTGCCGTTATGGACTATACGATAAAAGAAGTTATCAAGCGAGCAGATCCGGATCTGATAACAATAACCGGAGATATTTCAATGGCAGATCAGCCAAAGGCATATCCGGCGTTTGCGGATTATATGGACTCTTTTCAGATCCCGTGGTGTCTTGTGTGGGGAAATCACGATCAGCAGGACGTTACGGAGCGTATAAATTTTGTGTATAAAGTTTTGCCGTATTACCGTCAAAAAAAGTATTTCTTTCATGAAGACGGTGATCCCGAAATGGGAAACGGAAATTATGTAATTAAAATCAAACACGGAAATAACACAGTCCATGCTCTTTTTATGATCGATTCTCATAACTGCGTGTGGCTGCCGGATGAAAACGGAGTAAAACATTTTTATTACGATAAACTTAACGAAAAACAGATAAAATGGTATAAAGAACAGGCGGAAGCACTTAAAGCGGAGGGTTGCAAACACAGTTCAATGCTGCTGCATATTCCGATCCACGCATATCAGGACGCCGCAGATGCCGCATTCAGAAAAGGGGTCGACACTTTAAAAATAACTGTTAAAGAAAGCTACGGTAATTCATGCTGGAATGAGGGATACGAGGAAGCGTTCGGCGTAAAATATGAAGAGGGAGCGATAGCATGCTACCCGTATAACGACGGCGTTTTTGATGCGATACTTGAAGAAGGGATCACAGACAATGTGATCGCAGGTCATGTTCACACGGATAACTTCGTTATTCCATATAAAGGTGTTCGCCTTGCATTCGCTCTGAAAACCGGAAACATCCATCCGTGGAGAAAAGAACTCAACGGAGGCACGATCATCACCATTGGTGCGGACGGTACATCGGAAATAACGCACAGTTATGTTGATGTTGAGCATCTTATATAATACTTTATAATAACAGAAAAAATCCGCCTTTTCGGCGGATTTTTTAACTTAGTATTTCACTTTTATCAATAATGAAAAGACCGTTGCTTCTCAGTTCGTATACCTTATCGCAAACTTCAGAGAGAAATCTCCTGTCATGAGAAATGCTGATAACAGCGCCTTTGAAGTCACGCAGAGATCGTCTGATTACAGGGCAGGACAACGGGCTGAAATTTCGTGTGGGTTCATCAAGAATAAGCACATCGGCTTTACGGAGCACCATGTCAAGAAACAATATTTTTGCCTGTTGTCCGCCACTTAAATCCTTTATTTTACCCGTCATTTCGTCGTGCGTGAATTTCATACTGCCCATAAAAGTTCTTGCCCTTGTAACATCTTCAGCAGAGTAAATATCAGAAAGATATTCTATCGGAGTTTTATTATAATCAAGAACCTCATAATAATTCTGCGGCATATACGCAGGTATTATATCTTTTCTGCATTTTAGCTCCTGCCATATAAGGGCAAGCAAAGTGGACTTACCGGCGCCGTTTCTGCCTGTTATACCTATATGTTCGCATCCTGTTACGGCAAGCTTTATTTGCTTGGCAAGAACGGTTTTTTCGACTGCAAGTTTTTCGATATTGAGATCCAGTATCTGCTTACCTGCGGGTAACGCTATGCTTCCGTCGAATTTTGCAAGTATGGCATCCTCCTCCACGGAAAAATCAAGAAATTCCTCTTTTTCACGCTCAATTCTCTTTTTCATTGCAAGTGTTGAGTGCATTTTCTTTTTAAGAAGCCTTCCGCCGCTCGGATTCCTTCTTGAAATCGAATCCTGTTCGTATGAAACACGGTCGTAAATGCTCTTCCATTTTTCAATCTGTTTTTCATAATTGTCGCGTTGCTTCTGGGCAACCTGATCGTTATGAGCAAAGCTATCGGCCCGAAAAGATATGTAATCCGAATACGAACATCGTGCAACCGTAGTTCTGCATCGGGTTTTTTTATAAATCTGTTCCATATGCACGATCACATTCGCTGTTTTTTCGATCAGTGTTTCGTCATGAGAAATATATAAAACGGGCAACGGACTTTCTGCAATAAACGCTTCAAGCCATCTGAGCGAATATATGTCAAGATCGTTTGTCGGCTCGTCAAGAAGCAGAACATCGGGCAACTCCATAAGTATTTTTGCAAGCTGTATTTTAACTCTTTCGCCGCCCGATAATGTTGATATTTTCCGGTCGGACTGTATAAAATCAACAGGAAGACCTAGTGAGGACAGAATATCGATATGATAATAATACTCTGACTGTTCAAAATATTTCGCAAGCGACAGGTCTAAATATTTGCTTTCGATCATCTGAGGAAGATACGCAAGCTTGCCTTTTTTTATCACTTCTCCCGAACATTCGCAGTAATCGTCCGTTAAGAGAGGATCATAAATATATTTGAGCAAAGTTGACTTTCCGTTTCCTTCTTCGCCGATAATAACAGCTTTATCGCGTCCGCCCAAAGAAAAACTGAAATCCGAAATGATCTGCCTTCCGTCTTTTTTTAAAGATATATTTAAGTTTTTTAATTCAAGCATAAAAACCTCCAAATAAAAAGTCCCGTTTTCAACAGTAAATCGGTTCTATTGAAAATGGGACTGTTATTATTGTTTTTATGCCGGAATAATTGTTACAACAAACCTGTAACGATTTGCTTTTTTCGGCAAGTAACCCAAATTTCAACAGTAAAACATGTCTGTTAAGCATGTGCGTAACCGAACAAGGTGATTTACCATTGTAAAAATTTGAATTACTTTATGATCATTACAAAACTCCTTATTTCAGGTATGTAGATTATTATTCCGCTTCGGCGCCTTTGTTATGTATGCTTCTTATTGCATTCATAATTGCTTCTTTAACTTCGGGATTCTGTTCTATCTCCAAACGTTTTATGAGCTGGAACAAAGAACGGTTGTTTTTCATAAGTGCAAGAGAATTAGCTGCGGCTTTGCGGAATTCGGGATCTGCAGCATCACTTACGACCTGAGCGATCGGGTCTACGTATTTATCTACGCGAAGCTCGCCGAGAATTCGCATTGTGGTGAAAATAACTTCTTTATCTTTTGAAAGGAGACTTTTGTCAACAAGTCCGTATCTTTCGTTGAAAATCCTTTTGATAAGCTTTGCCTCAAACGGAGGTCTGTCTTTAAGCAGAGCTTCAAGCTGCTGTTTTTTTCTGGATTTTTCTATATTTTTATCAGACTTTTTCGGTGCATCCTTATTTTCAGGTTTATCTGACTTTTTCGGTGCTACAGCTTCAGTCGCGGTTTCGTTTTTGTTTACGGATTCGTTATTGTCTGCCATCTATATTCACCCTTCTACACTATTATACATATATATTATATAACTCAATCGAAGATTTGTCAAGTGTTTTCTTTATCTTTTTATCGTTTTTTCGAAAATGACATAAAAAACATCTTTTTATTTCATTTCTTGTAGCATCATTAATGATAAAGTGGCGGCATGTATAAAAATAATTTTCTGTTTTTTATTCGCCCTTGAATTTCGCGCGCCTGTTGGGACATGTCAGACGGGGGCAAAGCTCGCAGTTTTCATATTCAACATCTGAAATGAACAAAACGCCCGACGTGCTCTTTGTTGGGCTCATAAGGAAGCTTTCCGCCAGAACTACGCCTGTTTTTTCTTTTACATATTCTTCGCCGCCCAGAATTCTGAAAAGCTGTTTCTGCTCCGATATAGGCCACAGATCAAGAGAACCCGGATTAAGCGCCGCAAGATGACCGGTTTTATCGAAAATGTCGTTTTTTACGTATTCACGAAACGGCTTTTGCGAAGCGTAAAGATAATTGAGCTTTATTGCGTCTGCAATAAATTCTTCAAGAGGATCTCCTTTCTTTGCAAGAGACCAGTTTTCAAGCTCGGTTCCGCATGTGGAAACATATGCGACAACAAATTTGTTGCCCTGCAGCATTTTATGCACATAAGGATATGTTATTTCGATATCTCCGAGCGTTACTGTTTCTTCGTTTACGGTTACGGGGACTGTTTTAAGCAAAGTTTTGGGAGCGGCAATCATTTTTGCTTCTTCATAAAGCTCCTCGGCAACTTCAGCCTGTTCGCCGTCGGGATCGAAATGGAGGTATTTAAGAATTACGCTCAATTCGGGATGAGTATTGCCGATAATCAGGTTTTCCATAAAAAACGCTCCTTTAAGTAATAGTATCTGTATTCAGTTTTTTATATGAACATCCATCTGCGGGAACGGAACGGTGATTTTGTTTGCATCAAACGCTTTCTTTACATTTTCGGTAAGGTCGAAATAAACGGTCCAGTAATCAGAGGTATTGCACCATGCGCGGCATGTGAAATCAAGCGAGCTGTCGCCATGATTTGAGAGACGAACGAACGGAGCGGGGTCTTTAAGAACAAGTTCGTTCTTTTCTGCCGTATCAAGAATAACTGACTTTACTTTTTCGATATCGTTTGAATAATCGACCTTGAAAACGATATCCACCCTCCGCTTTTCAAACGAGCTGTAATCTCTGAGCGTAAGATTAGAAACAACGGAATTGGGCACAACGACCCGGCTGTTATCTATTGTTATAAGATATGTATAATACACACCTATAGCCTCAACCGTGCCTGCATATGTGCCTGTATCGATAAAATCACCGACATGAAAAGGACGAAAGATCATAAGAACGATACCGCCCGCCAGATTACTCAGACTGCCCTGAATTCCAAGACCCACTGCAACACCTGCCGTACCGATGAGGGCAATGATAGACGACATAGGAACGCCGAGGATCGCTATGCAGGTAAGAATAACTATAAGCTTAAGAATTGTTTTTATGACGCTTACGGTAAATCTTGATGTATCTGCAGACATTTTAGAAAAAGACTTGCTCTTTTTAACGATTTTAACGATTATATTAACTACGCTCATGCCTATGATCAGAACAAGCAGCGCACCTACTATCTTAAGACCGTATTCTGTTGCGAATTTGATCGCTGTATCCAAAAAATCGTCCATTTAGAAAACCTCCGAAAGGGATATTCATTATGTGGGATTATACCACATGCATTGATAATTGTCAAGAATATATTGAATTATCATCAATTGTTTTCACATAAAAATCCGATGTTTTTTCAACGACAAAACCGAGTGATCTGTATAGCGTAACTGCCGGAACGTTATCTGAAACAACGTTCAGAAAAACAGGATCACAGCCTTTGTTTTTGCTGTGAACGATGCACTTTTCAACAAGTTTTCGCCCTATCCCCCGCCCCTGCAGACCGGCAGAAACAAACACGTCGGAAATCTCACCTTTAAAGCACCCTGCGCCTGCTTCGATCCTACCGTTTTTTCTCAGAACAAAATAATCGTCATGCGCTTTTGACAGAAACGATCTGACATTCGGTGTCGGTTGTAAAATTAGCGGTTCGGCGCCTGTTCTGCGGCGAATAGGCAAAAACGCCTCGCCTTCCGCCCTTATAAAATCATAAAACATACTGTCATTATATTTCTCAAACATTTCAGTGCTTTGCGGAACAGTGCCCTGAAAAATCATACGATCAGAGGAATACTTTTTGTTCATTCCGATTTTTTCGGCAAAAAATCTGCTTTCGCTTTTGCTGTTTATTTCGCAAAAAAATTGTTGTATTCCTTTAGACTTACCCTGTTTTACAATAGATAAAAAAAGTTCCGTTCCGATGCCTTTACGCCTATATGCCGTCAAAACAAAAACATGAATATTTGTTCGCTTTTTGCCGGGAGTCATATCCGAGCAGCCAATGCCGACAGGTGAACCGAGGGAATACGCAATAAAACCGTTTTCGGGAAATGTGTTTAAGGTAAGTGATATCTCACTTCTTTCCTGAAAAGGGACGGCGGTCAGAACGTTTGAAATATCCCTGCTGAAGAAAGAGTCATATTTTATAATTTTCATATAACAGATGTAAAAAATTCTGTTTTCGCTTAAGGAAACAGAATAAAAATCAAGACCGCAGGCGGAAAGCGCGAATACAGCCTTTTCCGCCAACGGTCAATGCCAAAAGATTCTAAGGTTTATTTAGCTAATTTTTTGATAATTTCATCGTTAGCGTTAATTTCGATTTTCGATTTCAGATCTTCCAGATAAGCAGCGTATTCCTGCTGACTGAGCGTTGCCTTGACGTTGAGTTTCCAGAACTCATCGCCGGTGCGAACGTAGTAAAGGATATGAGAACCGTAATCGGAATCGATAAGAACGCTGTCGCCGTCATTTCTTGAATCAAAGATCCAGTCGTTTATTTCGGGAACAGTGAAGTAGTTTTTGTAAACGTTCAACAGAAGTCCGCCGCTTGAAGCAGAGGAGTCGTCGGAATATGTAACGGCGAGATTTCCGAAGCTTTCTTCGGTAGCGTCGCCCGATTTCCACTCGTTGTAGATATTCTCAGCTTCTTCATGAGCCTTTTTAACAGCCGCGTCATGGACTGATTCATGTTCGCTTACATCGTTGTCCTCTTCTTCGATCTTAATGAAGATGTGGCGGATCTCCGCGGTGTTATATCTGTCAAGACCGCATGAAATGAAGTATATTACGTTGAATGCGTTGTTGGCATCGATAACGGTCTTATCTCCTTCAGTTCTTGAAGGATCGAAAAGCCATGCTGCCACATCTGTGTTGAGGCTTGCATATGTTGCGCCCTCAGAAAGAGTGAAGTTTTCGGAAAGCGTTTCTTTTTCTTCATCGGTAAGAACAATTGCGTTCAGATAAGTCTCAAATGAAGCCTCGTCTGTGATTGCCTCAAGCATTGCGTTCGCAGAATCGCGCGCTTCGTTTTTGTATGAATCGTCGCCCTCAGCAACATCTTCGGGAACATCGTATTTGAATACAAATGAACGGAATGAAGCTGTATCAAGCGTCTGCTTGTTTTCGTTGTAATAGTTTTCGCATTCTTCGTCAGAATATTCATAAGAGTCGGAAAGATCTTCAAGATAATTTGTGGCAAGCTGCGTTTTCTTACGCATTGCTTTATAAAAATCAGCCGTTACACCCTCGCCGTAAGCCTGCTGAAGGTAGTAGTCAATTCCGACACCGAGGCTCGAAATAGCGCCTGAAAGAGTATCGAGTTCGGCATCTATAGCATCATTGTCTTCTTTTGAAAGCGTATATCCCTTTGCTACGGCTTCGTTATAAAGGAGCGTGGTCTCGGTGATCGTATTCTGCGCTCTCGTGCTGAAATAGTCCGCCCACGTCATACCTTCATAATAATCCTGCGTGCTGAGATCTTTTGAAAAGTCAACGCCGAGATAAGATATTATTGAGTTGTTTTCGCTCTGGAAAGATGTTACTGCAGCATTATAGAAATACTTGAATTCAAGTCCTTTTATCTCAGTATCACCGATAGTCATAACGGTTTTATCGTTGAGATCGTTTGCCTTTTTTTCCGCAAAGCTCCATACGATAACGCCGGCAAGTATCGCTAACGCAACGCAGATCGTAATTATTACCGCCGGAGAAAAACTGCTGTTTGGATTTTTTGTTTTTACTGCGGTAGTTTTGTTGTTACTTTTTGCCAATTCACTCATCCTATTCGTTTTATGTTTTCGTCTGCGGCATTGCCGCAAGCATATGTTATATAGAGTTGTCTGTATGATACGGGTCTGTTTTGCCGGTAAACATACATTTATTATTTTATAATATTTTGTTCGTTTTGTCAAGCAGTTTTATAAATTTTATAAAAATATCACTATTCTGTCATATGACATTCTTTATACGTTCATATTCATCACTTTCGGAAGCTCAGAAAGAATTAGACACAGTTTTGTTAAAAATAAATGATATAATCACGAAAAAGACAACGGATGTGTAACAATGGATTGGAAAATTCGCACTGAGATGCTTTTGGGCAAGGGATCGTCAGATATTCTCGAAAACAAAACCGTTGCCGTAATAGGTCTGGGCGGTGTAGGAGGACATACATTGGAGACCCTTGCGCGCGCCGGAGTAGGCAACCTGATCATTGCGGACAAAGATGTGATCTCACCATCCAACATCAACCGGCAGATCATTGCCACCGCCGAAAATATCGGAAAGCCGAAAGCGGAAGAGTGGAAAAAACGTGTTATGGCGATCAATCCCGATTGCAACGTTACGGCTCTGGAGCTGTTTTATCTCCCTGAAACGCGTGAAGAAATTTTTTGCAGGCATATCGATTTTATTGTGGATGCCGTTGACACCGTAACGGCAAAAGTTGACCTTATTATGCAGGCAAAGCAGCGCGGCATAGGCATAATAAGCAGTATGGGGCTAGGCAACAAGCTTGATCCCGAAAAAATCAGGATAACTGATATATCCAAAACATCCGTATGCCGTCTTGCAAGAGTAATGCGTCACGAAATGAAAAAACGCGGGATCAAAAACGTGCCTGTAATTTTCAGCGACGAAGAACCTAAAAAACCGCTGTTCAAAGACGAAAACGAAACAGGCAGCAAGGTCCCTCCTGCCTCGGTACCGTGGGTCCCTTCGGTTGCCGGAATAATGATAGGCGGATATGTTATAAAGAAACTATTGGAAATCGAATAAAAAAATACGGTCACAAAGGAGAAATTGCAATGTTCGAAAACGGAAAAATATACATGGGGCTTGCCGATACGGAACCTAAAGAGCGTGTTTATATGCTGCTCAATCAAAGCAACCGCCACGGACTTATAGCCGGCGCGAGCGGAACCGGTAAGACGGTGACGATGAAGGTAATGGCTGAATCCTTTTCGTCGGCGGGAGTTCCCGTATTTATGTGCGATGTAAAGGGCGATGTTTCGGGTATGTGCGAACCCGGTCAGGATAATGCCGGAATGCAGAAACGAATTGATAAATTCGGAATAAGAGACAGTTTCAGATACAGATCCTACCCTACTGTTTTTTACGATCTTTACGGCAGACACGGACATCCGATAAGAGTAACCGTATCTGATATCGGTCCGTCATTGCTTTCAAGGATCCTTTGTCTTTCAGAAGTTCAGGAAGCCGTTCTGAACGTCATTTTCAAGATAGCGGACGAAAAAGGTTTGAAGATCCTTGATATGAAAGATCTGAAAGCCGTTATATCATATGTTTCCGAACACCGCGCAGAATATTCCCTGCAATACGGTAATATGAGTGCGCAAAGTCTTTCTGCAATAACAAGATCGCTTATTCCTCTTGAAAACGAAGGTGCAGAAATATTTTTCGGCGAGCCGATGCTCGATATAAGAGACTGGATACGCACGGATGCAGACGGCAGAGGATACATAAACATCCTTCACGCTGCGGAAATAATAAACACTCCGCGCCTTTACGCGATTTTTCTTCTGTGGATGATGGCGGAACTGTTTGAAACGCTTCCCGAAGTCGGCGACCCCGAAAAGCCGAGACTGGTATTCTTTTTTGATGAGGCTCACACGCTTTTTAAGGATCAGCCGAAATCGCTAGTGGCAAAAATAGAGCAGACCGTAAAGCTCATAAGATCGAAGGGCGTAGGCATTTATTTCGTTACTCAGTCGCCATCCGATATCCCGGACAGTGTGCTTGCGCAGCTTTCAAACAAAGTGCAGCATGCGCTCAGAGCATATACACCTACCGAGCAAAAAGCGATCAGGGCAGCCGCACAGAGCTTCAGACCGAATCCTGCGTTCAAAACCGAAGATGTGATAACTCAACTCGGCACCGGCGAGGCGATCACTTCTTTTCTTGACGAAAAAGGTATTCCCACAATCGTTCAGAAAACAGCTATTATCTGCCCCGAAAGCTCAATGAGCGAAGCGGCTGCAAGCTCAAAAGAAAACGCAATGCGAATGTCTCCCGTATACGGAAAATACGAAAATGCTGTAGATAACGAAAGTGCTTTTGAAGTTCTCGAAAAGCAAAACGCCGCCGACGCGGAACGCGAAGCCCTTGAAAAAGAACGCGAAGAGCTTGAAAAGGAAAAAGAACGTCTGCGTAAGGAAAAAGAAAAAGCAGAAGAGGCTGAAGCAAAAAGAAAAGAAAAAGAAGCCGCAAAGAAAGAGGCTGAAGCAAAAAAGAAAAGCGAAAGAAGAAAAGCAAAAATAGAATCTTCGCTTATCAGCACCGGCGCATCGGTTTTAAGACGCGGTATTCTCGGAATTCTTAAATGGTAAAAGAAAGACGGTCATTTATGACCGTCTTTCATATTTCATATTTTATATAATCACAGTTTGAAAGCAGAAATACATTTGCCTGTCCGAAAGGAATACCGTTTACCGCCTTGTTTATCATCCGGGATACCATACCGTGCGCAACGATCAGAACAGTTTTATCCGGATATTCATTTTTCACTTCGTCAAGCGCATTTTTTACTCTGTGATAAAAAACTGCCACAGTTTCTCCACCGTCGGGCGCTGAATAGATGTTTTCAGGCAGGCAGATATAATCGATATAGGAACGGTCTTTGTATTCCCGACCTTCCCAATCGCCGAAACTTCTTTCACGAAATCCGTCGTTAAATATGATCGGGATGTCGGGATGATATTCCGCAATTATTTCCGCAGTGGTTTTTGCTCTTAAAAGAGGTGACGAAACGATAATGTCAAACGGTATGTTTTTCAGAAGCTCCGCCGTTTTGTGCGCCTGAGCGATCCCCTCTTCCGAAAGCGGCACATCCGTGCTGCCGGTATAGCGTTTTACGGTGTTGTATTCTGTTTTTCCGTGACGGACAAGATATAATATCATAATTCAAGATTTACCCAGTTTGAATAAATTGTTTTTGCGCTTTCCCTCCATGTAAGCGGAGGCGGGCATGCGGGGTTGTCGTCGGGGAAATAATGTCTGGGACAGTTTATTTTATCTCCCTTTTCAAGATCTCTGAAATACTCCAGAGAAAGTGTTTCGGCGTCGTACTCGGGATGTCCGGTCATGAAAGTGATCTTTTTGTCTTTTGTTGCAGCCCACAAAAAACCTGCCTCGGGAGATACGGCAAGAAGATCGAGAGAAGGACATTTTTCAATATCCTTTGTGTAAATATCCGAATGGCGGGAATGAGGAGCGAAAAAGCCGTTTCTGAGACCGGCACAAAGGGGATTTTCAGGCTGAATAATGTTGTGATAAAAAACTCCGAACATCTTTTCAGGAAGAGGATGCTTGTTTATGTCGAAATAATACTTCAAAGCTGCCTGAGCGCCCCAGCATATGGTATAGAGCTTTTTTACATGGCTTTCTGCCCATGAAAAGATATGGCAAAGCTCATTCCAGTATAATACCTGAGTAAATTCAAGATGTTCGACCGGAGCGCCTGTAACGATAAGTCCGTCAAAAAACTCGTTTTTATATGTATCGAACGAACGGTAAAAACGCTCAAGATATTCTCCCGCGGTGTTTCTGGAAGTGTATGAGACAGTATTCATCAAAAAAACGGCAACATTCTTTTTTGCAGTAAGAAGCATCCTGATAATCTGCGTCTCTGTTGCCTGTTTTGTTGGCATGAGATTTAAAATCAGGATCTTTTCGCTGTTTTCGGGTATTCCGTCAGAGTATTCTCGGATATCCGCATTTTCATCTTTAAGCTTTGCTACAGCCGGAAGGCCGTTTGGAACAAATACTGCCATAGTCCACCGTTTTTAGGTTATTATTTGATATTATAACTCTTTTACAGTTCAATGTCAATAGAAAAAATACGGCAAAAAGAAATCTTTTAAAACCATGTGACCGATACCGATATATACATTTGTTCTTACGATCATACAACCGTTTTCCAATTTACACATAAAAATAATAATAGAATCATTTTCAGTTTAACGGAAACATATCAGACAGAAAGGTGTGATAAAGAAGGGGGATCGCGTAAAGCTTCTATGCTCCTTTTCCTGTAACCAGAGCCGAATCCGCTATGAAACGACTGTAAACTTCATAATCCCACCCTGATTCTGATACAATATCATGTCAGGGTGGGATTTTTTAACAATATTTAAATACGATAACAGTATAACGTCAGGTAAATTGACCGATTCGGAATATTACTTCATTGAGTTCATCAGAAGTCCGAGAAGCTCGCTGCCGTCGTCACCGTCGTCCTGCTTACCGCCTCCGAACAGCGAACTGAGAATGTTTCCGGCTCCGGAAGATGAAGATGATCCTCCGAACAAGCCTCCGAGAATCGAACCGAGTCCGCCGGATGATTGCTGTGTCGCTTGCTGAGCAACCTGCTGAACATTTGCCGTATTGGCAGCCGAAAGAGAACTCATGAGAGCGGGAGCGATCGATGAAAGAACGGAGCTTACCTGATTTTCGCTGATGCCTGACTGCTGTGCGAGCTGTGCGATATCGGCGCCCTGCTCAGAGCCGAGAATATGACCGATAATAGCTGCGCCGTCCTGCGTGTCGGCATTCGCGATCTGTTCAGCAATATTTGCAGTATCGGTATGCTGAGAAAGCGCTCCGAGTAGAGACGACGCGCCCTGCTGAGACTGCGCATTGCTGGTAAGCTTCTTTATAAGAAGCGGTACCGCTGCGGAGATAAGTCCGCCGATAAGATCTTTGGATATGCCGGTCTTTTGTGAAGCGGCATTGACGGCATTGTCATCGGAAAGACCGCCGAGAAGTGTGGAAAGAAGGCTCATATTGTTTACTCCTTTATAATAAATATTTTTTTTAATATTATTTTGACATTATATCATAATTATATGGCAGGATCACTAACTGAATCATTGCACCCGGATATTTAGAGCGCTAGTCATACTGATATTCGGAAATGGTATGGCGAGAAAAAACATGTCAGGCAGTTGTTCTGTCACAAAGTCCTGAAGCTTCTGCTTTCTCTTCAATAAAGACCGTGATATTCAACATGCTTGCATCTTTTCCGGGATAACACTTTTTCAAATCATTTATTTGATTATATATCCAACATTGTCGAATACATAATCGGGTCTGTAAGGATAATCCTCAATCGTTTCCCTTGTAGATATACCCGAAAGGACGAGAACGGTATCGATTTCGGATTCTATACCCGCAATAATGTCGGTATCCATTCTGTCGCCAATTATGGCGGCGTCCTCTCTCGAAACTCCGAGATGCTTTATGGCGTGGCGCATCATAAGGGGATTGGGTTTTCCTACGAAGTAAGCATGTTTTTCGGTTGAAAGCTCAATGGGCGCAATAAGCGCTTTTGTTGCCGGAGCGATACCTTTTTCGGTCGGGCCCGTAACGTCGGGGTTTGTGCCTATAAGCTTTGCGCCTTTCAAAACAAGCCTGATCGCCTTTTCGATCTTATTGTAGCTGTATGATGATGTTTCGCCTACAACTACATAGTCGGGGTCGACATCGTTCATTGAAAAGCCCGCACCGTATATCGCATTTATCAAGCCTGCTTCGCCTATAACAAAAGCACTTCCGTTCGGATTTTGAGAATGAAGAAAAGAAGCAGTCGCCATTGCTGAAGTGTAAAAATGATCTTCGGAAACGCTCAGTCCGAGTCGCTCAAGTTTTTGCGAAAGCTCGCGCGGCGAGCGTTCAGAGCTGTTTGTAAGGAAAAGATAGCTTTTGTTGTTTTGCGTGAGCCATTCAACAAACTCCTTAACTCCGTCAAGCAGTTTGTTGCCGTGATATATCACGCCGTCCATATCGCATATGAACCCTTTTTTCTCTTTTAAAGATTTCATTAATGTATTTCTCCGTTTTTTTATTAGTCAAGAAAATCTTTCAGTCTCTTGCTTCTTGAAGGGTGGCGCAGTTTTCTCAGAGCTTTTGCCTCTATCTGTCTTATACGCTCACGGGTCACCTTGAATTCTCTGCCTACCTCTTCAAGAGTTCTTGTTCTGCCGTCCTCAAGACCGAATCTGAGGCTTAAAACACGTGCTTCCCTGTCGCTCAGAGTTTTGAGGACTTCATTCAGCTCCTCTTTAAGCATGGTCTGAGACGCAACATCGCTCGGAGACGGTATATCCTTATCCTCAACAAAATCACCGAGGTGGCTGTCTTCTTCTTCGCCTACAGGTGATTCGAGAGAAACGGGTTCCTGCGCTACCTTCATAATTTCGCGGACTTTATCTATATTCATATTAAGCTCTTTTGCAAGCTCCTCCGCATTCGGCTGACGGCCGAGTTCCTGCACGAGCGCGCGTTCCGCTTTTGTAAGTCTGCCTATCGTTTCTACCATATGAACGGGAATACGTATGGTTCTTGCCTGATCTGCTATTGCTCTCGTTATCGCCTGACGTATCCACCATGTGGCATAAGTAGAAAACTTATATCCCTTGTTTGCGTCGAATTTATCGACCGCTTTAATAAGACCGAGATTTCCTTCCTGGATAAGGTCAAGAAAGAGCAGTCCGCGGCCGACATATCTTTTTGCGATAGATACGACAAGACGAAGGTTTGCCTCGTTAAGACGTTTTTTCGCGCTCGCGTCACCGTCTGAGATCCTTTGAGCAAGATCTGCCTCTTCCTCAGGAGTAAGAAGCGCAACGCGTCCTATTTCGTGAAGATATATCTTTACGGGATCGTCGATCGTAATACCTTCAGACTGAAGCAATACTTCCATATCTTCGGGATCGATCGGCAGTGAATTTGCCTCTTCCTCTATGCTCTTGAGATCGTTGATATCTTCTATCGAAAACGCTTCTTCTATTTCAACTCCGGAATTGCGGAATTCATCGATTATCAGGTTAATCTGATCGCTTGTAAAATCGTGTTTTTCAAGCTCTTCAACGATATCGCCGCGAATCAGAGAGCCTTTTTCTTTGCCCTGCTCGAGAAGTTCGCGGATAATGGCCTTTTTATCGGCTGTATTTGACGAACCGCTGTTGCCTGCAGCATTGCCGTTATTTGTGTTGTTGTTATCCATCGTCTATTTTCCCTTCTTTTTCAAATCTTCTAAATATTGTTGAAAACTTGCGTCACTCAACTCGCCTGAAACCGATTTTTTCTTTTTTTCGGCTTTGAGGCGGTCTGCTACAGCCTGAACTTCTTCCCCGTCAACACTGAAAGCTCCTACCTCGGTAATATATCCCATCAGAATACCCACTTCGTCCGGCTCAAAAAGAGAAGAAAGCATAAGATGCGGTTGTCCCGAAGGATTCTCTTTAAGCTTTTCGCAAAGAACAGTATAGACACGCCTGTTGAAATCCGTGAGAAAGTCGTCGGGAGAGATGAGTTTTTCTATCTGCTCGATTTTTTGCGGAAAATTGAGTATGAGAGAGATAACGTCGCCCTCAGCCCTTGATACTGCAATATTATTCCGCACAACAGTCCCCGCACCGCTTCCGGAAAGAGATGTGTATACTTTTTTCTCTTCGTTCTTTTTTTCTTCTGCCGCTCTGCGTCTGACAAGCGTGTTCAGTTCGGCTGTTATATTCTCTTTTGAAAGACCTGTTTCACGCGCTATCCTGTCTGTGTAAACCTCGCGTTCGACACGGTTTTTTATACCCGAAAGAACACCGAGATATTCACGCACACAAGCCGCCTTTTCACTGTCGATCTCCATATTGTATTTGAAAGATATTTCCCCGAGCTTATACTCTATATCATTTGACGATCCGTCAAGAAGCTCACGGAATTTTTCCGCGCCGTATGCCTTTATGAATTCATCAGGGTCCTTGCCGCCTGTAACAGTGACAACCTTTACATCAAGATCGACATTTTTCAGTATCTCTATTGCTCGCCTCGTTGCGTTTTTGCCTGCGGCGTCGCTGTCGTAGCAGATTATTATTTTATCGGTAAAGCGTTTCATGAGCCGTGCCTGCGCAGGTGTTAAAGCGGTGCCGAGCGTTGCAACTGCCGCATTGAAGCCTGCCTGGTGAAGAGATATTACATCCATATATCCTTCAACAAGAATAAGCGCACCGAGTTTGTTTGTTCTGGCATAGTTGATGGCATAAAGGTTTTCGCCTTTACGGAACACTATGTTTTCCGGAGAGTTCAGGTATTTTGCAGGGTCATCGGCAAGTGTTCTGCCCCCGAAACCGATAATATTGTTTCGGTAATCGATTATCGGAAACATGACTCTGTTGCGGAATTTATCAAAAATATGAGATTTTTCAGATTCGGAAACCGATACGAGCCCTGCTGACTTCAGATCGTTATCGGAATATCCCTGCGAGTGCATGTATTTTATAAGAGAATCCCAGCTGTCGGGAGCATAGCCTATTCCGAAACGGACTATAGACTGCGGGGAAAGTCCGCGTTTTTTTACATATTCAAGACCGGGTTTTCCTGTTTCGGACATAAGGGTATTGTGAAAAAACCGAGCGGCAACACGGTTTGTTTCGAGGATCCTTTTTCTGAGATAGCTGATTTCGCTGTCGATAGCCGTGGTTTTAGGAACGTGAAGCCCCACGCTGTCCGCAAGATAATGAACAGCCTCGGGATATGTCAGATTTTCGGATTTCATTATAAATGTAATGACATCTCCGCCTGCGTGACATCCGAAACAATAAAACATCTGCTTTGCAGGATTGACATGAAAAGAAGGCGTTTTTTCGTTGTGAAAAGGACATAGGCCGACAAAAGACGACGACCTCTTTTTTAAATCGACATATCTTGAAACAACCGTCACTATATCGCAGCGGTTTCTCAATTCGGCAAGAAATTCTTCACCGAACTGCGGCATTGCTCCCACCTCTTTTCTATCCCTGTATATAATAATACGCAAATAAACACGCTTTTCCTGGCAAAAACATAATAAAATCATCGATTTCACAAAATCGCCACAAATAGACGTCCTGCGCCGCCGTGAATACGCTTGACAAAAACGCTAATGAGATGTATAATATTTCAGTAACAGATTCGTTTGTTTTAACCGCAGACAAATCAAACAGAGTTTGAGGAAGAAGGCTTGAAGAATGATTAAAACGCTGAAATATGCTTCCGTAATCGCCTCTCTTGCCGCGCTTGCTGCCGTTATTGTTATGGGGATAAAACTGGCGGACAATAATTATGATATTATTTTTGAAAGCATAATTACAGGGGCTTCCCTTGCCGTTCTGTTTATTACGGCAATATACAGAATTGTCAAGCAGCATCAGCAATAAAATTTTTTAATAAATCGGGGTGTAGCGCAGCTGGTAGCGCGCTTGCTTTGGGAGCTAAATACCGCTTCCGCCCTTCCGGAATGAAAAGCCGCGAAAAGCGTCGGAAAAGCGTGAAAAACGGAGAAAACAAGAGGTTCGAGTTCAGACGAAAATGTGTTTGACCACTTATCTGACCCGAACCACAGAAACAAAAAAAACTATCGGGGTGTAGCGCAGTTGGGAGCGCGCGACATTTGGGATGTTGAGGCCGCAGGTTCGAACCCTGTCACTCCGACCAT
>JAEEJJ010000157.1 GCA_016281805.1 Clostridiales bacterium | reverse complement strand
TTTATTCGCCGTAAACAGCAACACGAGCCTGATAGTGAGGCGTCATAAAATCTTCTACTATCTGATCATAAACTTTCTGATTGGATTCAAGAAGTGTGGATATCGGAGTAGTCGTTTCCGTTGCGCTCTGAATAACTCCGCGCGCGCCTTCTCTGAAAAAGCCGTATTCGGTATTTCTTGTAAGATTTGCCAGAACTTCAGTATCTCTTCTGTCAAAAAACGTCTGGGCAGTCATGTATTCAATAATAGAGTCTTTTGTGGGAAAATCTTCAAATGGTTCAAGCAGAGCAGAAAGAACGAGTGCGGATGATGCAGGATCTTTTGCATTGAAAGGAATTCCTATTGAGTTCGGCAGGCTTTCATGATACGAAAGATATACGCCCGGTTTAGCGTTAGGACCCTGAGGGAAGGGGAGCAGCGCTACATTATCCATCTGGAACATTATGGAGTTTACATCCCTTGTCAGCTCGTAAGCCCATGCGCAATACATCACACATTCTCCCCTGTAGAATTCCGTCGGGTCTGCTGCGCTCTGAGAGGGGTGGAAGCAGTCTGCGCATGTATCGAGCATTATAGATCTTGCGCGTTCAAGCGCGGCGATTCCTTCGGGCGTATATGCGCCGCAAACGACCTGGCCGTCCTTGAATTCAGATACCGCAACGCCGTTCGACAGCAGCATGTTCATAGCGAAATATGCGTCATGGCATTTGATCGCATACACCTTGTTCCCGTTGTCTTCATGGGTATATACCGGAAGCAGGTCTTCAAAAAGATCCCATGTCCATTCGCCGTTTTCAACATAGTCTCTCGGATCGGTCTGACCAAGCCTTGAAATGAAGTTTTCATTTACCGTGATCACATGTCCAGGGGACGAGTAAAGCAGCTCTGGCCAGGCATACGGCGTTACCGCATAAAGATCGTCTTGCCACATTACAGACTGAAGCATGTTCGGTGTCCCGTATTTTTCATAATCGTTAACATCCAGATACTGCGACAGCCCCGAAAGATATCCTGCGCGTATATCAACAACGAGGAAATAGCTCTCATGTTTCACAAGATCAAGAGTCTGAGCACCTGACATTACACCGGTTTCAAGAACAGGCAAAATATCATTGTTGTAAATTATGTTGATCTTGCAGTTCATTGAGTCTTCAATATTCTTTTTTCGCTCAAGCGCATAGTCGGCATTTGCGGTTCCCGGGGCAAAACCTAAAACAGTATCACCCGTAATGCCTGCCCATCCTATAGTCATGTTTGCGCCTTCAAGATCCGTTTTGTCTGATACCGTAAATTCGTATTCGGGTATTACCTCTTCAACCGTTCCTCCGCATGAGCAGAGAACAAATGAAAAGACGATCATCAAAACAAGGATTTTCATAAATTTTGTCATGTTTAATCCTCCATGCGTGTTGTTTTTAATATAAAGTGTTCATCTGTGTTAATCATTTGCAGAAAATATATAAGATGATTTCACGTTTTTTTATCAATGAATTACCGTTCAAGTATGCTTTTTATATGTTTTTTGTATTTTTCCACCACGGAAGCAGGCGCTGTTATTTTCATTTTTCCTCCAAACTGAGCAAGCCAGCCGAAAAATGTCGGACTGATCTGCACCGAAACCGTGGTTGTGATTTTATTTTCGTCCATTGCCTTTGTTTTTATATCCTCACCGAATTTATCAAATACAGGTTCTATCAGTTCTTTATCAAACTGTAATGTTACTTTCGAAATATCGCCGCCGAACATTTTGAAAACCTGTTCGGTATATGCGCTTACCCCGTTGATTTTTGCGATCGCTTCATCAGAAAGCTTTGAATCTTCGACCACATTAACGTGATCCATCCTGTCAATGCGATAGTTTGCCGTCCCTTCGGGATGTCTGCTGAGATATCCCATGAGATAATAATTGTCCTCGTTGAAAATGAGCGCGATAGGTTCTACGATATATTTTTTCTTTCTGCCGTTAGGCGTTAAAACATATTCTCTCTTTGCAGCTTCATTCAGATGAAAATAATTGAATGATATTTTCTTTTTTCTTGCTATCGCTTCTTCTATGCTGTCCACATTATAGAGAATAGATTCGTTTGAGTGTTTGCGTGTGTTGAAAACCACCATATTTTTCTTTAAGATCTCAGCCTGATATTTGCTGGCGGAAGCAGAAATTTTATTGATCAGTTCTGCGGACTTTTTTTCGGTTATAAAACGTGAGGCGTGAATAGCGTCAATAATGATTTTAATTTCAGGAGTGGTAATTTCACGATCAGAAACATAATAAAACTTTTCTTTTTCCTTCAGATAGCTCATTATTTCAAAGCCGTTTTCACTCAGCGTTTCAATATCCTTGCTCAACGTGCGAACGTTGCTTGATATTCCCATATCCTTCAATGCTTGACATAGCTTTCTTCTGGATATAGGATGGTTTTCATCTGTCTCTTTTCTGAGATATTCATATAATTTCAAGAGCTTTATTTTTTGCGTAAAATCACCCATAAAACGCCCTCCGACTCTGAATAAAATTATTATACAATAAATGAATGATTATGTCAAGTATTTTTATTGTTACCGAAAAAGAATGGAATATATATGATTTGCTTTACGGCATCCAAAAAACGGCATTGATTTTATTGAATCTTTCATTATAATGCACGGCTGAATCGTAAGATTATCAAATATAACCCTGCCGACATTGATTTCGGCAGGGTAAAGAGATCATGGTAATTATGCGGAAACAGATTTTCAATAGCTGAACCTTGCTATCATTTCATCCTGAATTGCACGGGGAAGATCAACGAAATGCGCCGATACACCCCACAGTCTGACGATCAGATCTTTATATTTTTCCGGTTCGGTCTGAGCTTTTTTGAGCGATTCAACATCAAGAACGTTCGGCTGATGCTGCATACCGCCGTTGTTGAAATAGCCTTTCAGCAGCTTTCTGAATACTTCCGCTCCGTTGTTTCCTTTAAAAACAGATGCAAAATAGTTCACCATTACGCAGAAATTCCATTGAACGAGCATCGGTTCGATCTTGGAAGCAGATTTCAGGGCTGATGTCGGTCCGTTTTTCATCGTTCCGTTTTCCGGAGTAAGAGATACGGCCACAGCTTCACCCTTCCTTCGTCCTTCAGGTGTTGCCATAAGTCCCGATCCGGTGGCTACAGGGTGTGGCTGATGTATTCCGCCAAGAACACGTCCGCCGGCATATGTGGTATATTTTTCACACTCAGAAAGACAGAACTCAAAAATATCTTTTGCAATGAGGTCCACATAATCGTTGTCGTTGCCCCATTTCGGAGAGTTCCAAAGTAAATTGCGCATAATTTCGCCTTCATCTCCGGCAAAATTCTCTTTGCATGCATCATATACTTCTTTGAGTGTATATTTTTTTTCTTCAAACACGATCTTTTTTATCGCAGCAAGTGAATTTACTGCTTCCGTTGATGTTCCGAATATGAATCCCTTTTCTTTTATCGGGTACGGTTCATATATAACATCAGATGCATTTTCTATGCAGCCGTGGAAAAGCGCGCTCAGATAGGGCAGTGGCGCCATCGGGCTGTTGCCCCCTCGGTCAAGAGGAAGATTACGGTTTTTTACACCGTCAAAATATTCGTCCGCATTGCCCGCTCCGTATGTAAGAACCTGTTTTTGTGCGGTGTTGAATCTGTCTACAGAGTTTTTTATTGCACTTGCAATCTCAGATTTATATATGTCCGTAAAAACGTCAAAAGTCTCTGCGTCGCAGTTTTTTTCTATTGTTGAAAGTAGCACCGATATCAGGGATGTCTGTGCCACAAGCCAGAAATCACCCAGCCCCGGAATGTTCATATCCTGGCAAAGATCAAAACCGTAATTCCTTGCGTATTCTTCTGCAATACCTGCATTGGTAAGACTCTTGATAAAGAGATCGTCATTGTAGTATGAAACGAAATTGCAGCCGTTAATCGTAAGCTCAGATGCTTTTTCAAGAAACTCAGGCGGGTTTTTGCTGTTTATTCGTAAATTGAATTCAGGTTCGGGCAAGCGTATTCTGCCTATAGCGTCAAGGAACATCATTGTTACCGGATTTACGGCATTTTCGCCG
>JAEEJJ010000156.1 GCA_016281805.1 Clostridiales bacterium | reverse complement strand
GTGAATTTCACTGTCGCTCAAAGGCGACAATAAGCCTCATAATGGGCCTTTTTTGCCCCGAAAACGGCGAAAACCCGGGGTGTTCCCGGGTTTTCTTGATTTCGTATCTATTTAGGCCCTTAATCATGTGGTAAGACTTCAAATTGGATCGGGGGTGCTTAAACACGTTTTTTGGGGAGATATGTTATGTACGAAATGGATCGTATTCTTCCCCTACGTCATCATTTGCTCACGGCCATCATGCTGCCGTATGGAAAACGCTGGATGAAAATATCATCTCCGATGATTGATTTCAACTCTTCACGTTCGATGATCGAGCCATTTCCGTTTTCATCATACAGATAATACATATCGTCCGGAAGAAGTCCGTTTTTATACTCGGGGGATCTGTAATACCACATTACCCGTATAATCCCGTATACTTTTCCGCAGATATTGCGGTAAATACCACTTGCGTTAGAATAAGCGAGTTCCATTCCCGAGGTGACTTTGATATGCGGAGGGGCAAGATTCGACAGATCAATGTTTTCTATAGCATTTCCGATGTCCGGGACTTTGGAGAGGTTTTCCGCTGTATAGCAGACTATGCTCCTGCTTACATTGCCGTTCTCGCCGTCATATCCGTTGATAACGATCGTTTCATCTGTCAGAAAACCGTTTATGATCCGCGTGTATTCCGCGACGACCCGGTCTTCCCGCGGAGTAAGGTAATGCACGAATACGTTGCCTTCACCGGGCTCCAGATAGGGCTTGATCGCTTTTGCCTCTGGTGATACGAAAACGTCATCCACGGTAACGTAATTATACCGGTTGGTTGAAACGCGCCAATTGTCACCGTCAGCGGCAAGCTTGATAATATTATTCTTTACGTTTCCAATTGTCTCTTTACGTGTGGCAGGATAATAATTTGATTTCGGATCATCAAACAGTGCATTAAACAATTCCTTTCCGCGGGGAATCCGTGAAACATTGTAATCTGTTTTATCCCAGAAACTGCTGTCAACTCTTCCGCCTTTAAAAGCAATGACGGAGCCGTAACCGATATCTCCCGTAGTCACGATAAACATATTCGTGAAAAAGTCCACTCTTCCCTTAGCATCATTTATAAGCGCATAATTGTCTGTTCCGACTTGTTTGACTGACATAATAAAGCGTTCATATCCGTCAAACACAGTTGTATCATAATATGGATACCTGAGATAAATCTCGCCGGGCATTCCATCGCCCCGGACCTGATCAACAACACGCAGTTTTACCACGTGATTTGGCTGAGAATACGATGCGGCATAGTAATAAGTGTCCGGAAGAACCTCTACGACCTCCGCTTCTATGACCGTTTGAATATAAAAGCAGGGCGGCAGCATATCCGCTGAACCGTCGCTCAAAGACGAATACTCTCCGTAGACAAGCTCCTGTCTGCCTGTTATTTTGTTTCCGCTTTTAATAACAGATACTGCCGAAGTATTATCGGCGGGAGGGTTGATTGCGTGTTCTTTCCCAGACCTAAGTAGATTGGGAACTGCAAAAATCGCGCCGGCGACGATCAGGGTAAGGCAGGCTGCAATCGCTACTATGCGAATCCGGGTTGCATTTGAAACAGTTTTTTTTGCATTTCCATTTATACTTTTGTCTAACAGATCATCATCGATTCGTGTGATAGCATTATATATTTTCTTTTCATCCATCATTGTGCGCCTCCTTGGCAAATTCCGTTTTCAGCCTCTTTCGCATTTTTGAAAGAATGCTTCTGACATGGTTTTCCCGGAGCCCGTACTCGTCGGCAACGGCTGTGACGCTGTTCTGAAAGTAATACCTTTTCAAGAACAATTCTGCATTTCGGGGTTTCGACTTGCGAAGAAAAGAGTTAAGGACCGCGGTAAGCCGTTCTTCGGACAATTCGGAACCTTCGGGAAAACAATCCGACAGTTCTTCAAAGATGAGATCCTTTTTTTCGATAAGAGAATCAACGGATATACGAAATACCTCTGCGATCTTTTCGATCGTTTGGTAATCGGGGCGCCTCAAACCGTTTTCCCATTTCGAAACAAGGTCCCTTGACACAAACAGAAGATCTGCAAGCGTTTGCTGTGACATATCGTTCGCAGCTCTTTGTTCGGCTATTTTTTCCCCGACGTTCACGGTCAAACACTCCTTTCCTTCCGGTGTCGTTGTTTCTATTATACTGGGAAATGGTGGTTTGTAAAGTGACAGAACGCACCCTTTTCGAAGTCCGTTCCCCAGTCCAAATCTGGGTAAGAGCCACCAAAATCGAAATGCGATCCATTTCGGACACGCGTTATGTGGTAATACTTCGAATTGGATCGCGGGTCGAAAAAAAGCGGAATTTTTAAGGTTGGTGCTGTACGAAATGGATCGGATAGTACTTTCTGCACGCAAAGAGCTAAGAGAAACAAATGTGTTCAGTTTTCATAATTGTATTTCCAATTATTTCTGCTTTTAAACTCTTTAACCTCGAGAAAATCATATACAAAGCTTTTATCTGACTCGTTCGCTTTAGAATACATAACCATTATGCCGCTTTCTTTATCATAGTTTCCGTTTTTATCGGTTATGACCCAAAGTGTGATACTGTACCAAGTAAACTCATCTGTTTTTTTCCAGTCGGGGTTATCATAATGCCGATGAACGCCGTATATTTCGTGTAATATATTGCCTTCTGCATCCACCTGCAGAATATTGTTATACCTGTGCGGAGATTTTTCGGGATTTGATAAGTTCAGTGTTGCAGAATACTCATTCAATATTTTGTTACATTCCGTTGAACTGAGTTCTTTTGTGTTTTTATCCAAGATTTTGTGGTCTGTGATCGGATACGAAACGCATTTGGATTTATCCAAAGGTTTATTCCAGTCATTATCTGCTTTAAGTTTTTCTTTATTCTCTGTGTAAAAAGCCTCCGTTTTATTTTTCAAATGATCTTTTTCGACGCCCTCATAACAATATTCAGATTCTATAAGGGTCAATATATAATTATCGTCAGGATAAAAATATACGTTCGTTTCATCATATGACTGGCAAACAACCAATCCGAATATTTGATCGCTGTAATCTTCACAATAAGAAAACAGAGTCCTGCCGTAGTCATCCTGCTCCCAAACACAAATCGCAGAATTATAGGCACCTTCTCCGTGATGCATGTATCCTACGGCGTCAGGAATGCTGTATATGGCGGCTGTATACAACTCTTTAAATTTGCCTCTGTATGGATAAGGGTTTTCTCTGTAAAAAAAGCATCCGGTCAATGTCGCAACAGTTACAATAAGCATTATTGCTATAGTAATTAAGCGCCTCATTGCGTGTTTCCTTTCTACTTCATTTACAGGACAACGTTTATCTGTTTTTATTATACTGTTGAATTATGAATAAGTCAAGCCGGGAGAAAGTGAAGTTGACGGTGGTAAAATCAGCTGTTGTTGAGCTTCTTTTCGATTGTTACGCACGACGACGTGAGCATTCTTCGAATTCTTCCACAGAGGTTTCGCAGAGTTTTGAAAGTCTGCTCGTCAATCACGTCTGAATTCAGAAGCATTTTCAGCCAGCTTTCGGTTTCGACGCATTCTTTTCGCGCGATCTTGAATTTAGAAAGCATATCCGGCAAGCTCTGCGGATACTGCGCCTCGGTGATATTTGCAAAAACGCTTGACGACGATTTGCGAAGCTGAAAAACAGCGTTAGAGTTTCCGGATTTTGAGAACACAAGATAGTCGTCCCCCTTGACGCGTTCAAAACCGTACTTACGAATGATATCCTTTATTGGTTTTTGTAATTCTGATTTTTTCATATCGTTCTCTTGGAGTTCTCTTGTTTAATCATTACCTCCTGCCAACCCCTTCTTTTTTGCGCACATTATTCCACTATTCATTTTTTTGAATGAACAGAATAGTATTACTTCCGTCAGACTCAGTCACATACTTAATCAGTAAATGCTGACCGTTTTCGGTTATAACGCCCCCATAACATGCAGGAGTGTTATACCCGTTAGTTATATCAAAATTAGAATATTCAAAACTCACACCGTTTATTTCAAAACGCTCTGTGTCGTGTCCTTCGAGAGGTTGAGGATGGTAATTCTCGACATACCCCTCTACAACATTGACATGATTATTTGCAAGTGCACTTCTTTTTTCAATATAATCCTTGATGCCTAAAACGGAAGAACATATAGCAATGAAGATGCAAAAACAACCGATTATTCCACAAAACCATTTTAAGAATGCATACCCTTTTACGCCCTTTTTGATATCTGCCATTTTAATATAGAATAGAAAAGCAAGCCCGAGAATCAAGGGAATAATAATACTCAGAAGGTTCGCCCAATTGTAATGAAATTGGTATAATATTTCCAAGACTGTTCCCTCCGTTCCTGTTGTATTATTAAGCCCACTTTCTTCTTGTTCCGGCATCAATAATTCTACTACCTATTTATGAACAATTCAAGTTTTCGGGGCTTTCATCAGTCCAAATCAGGTCAAAACCCCTCAAACCCAATTTCGTATCTATTTATTTTGAGGATTTTTCACGAAAATCTGCTGTCGCTCAAAG
>JAEEJJ010000155.1 GCA_016281805.1 Clostridiales bacterium | reverse complement strand
TTTTCAAATTAAAAAAAATGTGGTATTATATTTAAGTAATAATTGTTTGATTGCAAACGAACCAAACTTAATCACATAAACGGAGGTTAACACTGTGGCAGGATTAGTATTAAAGAACATCGGCAAGGTATATCAGGGCGGCGTTCGTGCCGTTACCGATTTTAACCTTAAAATCAAAGACAAGGAATTTATCATTCTCGTCGGTCCTTCCGGTTGCGGTAAATCCACAACTCTGCGTATGATCGCCGGTCTTGAAGAAATAACCGAAGGCGAACTTTACATTGACGAACGTCTTGTAAACGATATAGCTCCGAAAGACAGAGATATCGCAATGGTTTTCCAGAACTACGCTCTTTATCCTCATATGACCGTTTTTGAAAATATGGCTTTCGGACTTAAGCTCCGCAAAGTCTCCAAAGAAGAAATCAAGCGCCGCGTTGACGAGGCAGCAAGAATTCTTGATATTTCCCACCTTCTCGACAGACGTCCGAAGGCTCTGTCAGGCGGTCAGCGTCAGCGTGTTGCTCTCGGTCGTGCGATCGTTCGTGAACCGAAAGTATTCCTTCTTGACGAACCTCTTTCAAACCTCGATGCTAAGCTGCGTGCTCAGATGAGAACAGAGCTTTCAAAACTCCATCTCAAACTCGGCACAACATTTATCTACGTTACCCACGACCAGACCGAAGCTATGACGATGGCTGACCGTATCGTAGTTATGAAAGACGGCTTTATTCAGCAGTGCGATACCCCGCAGCATCTTTACGACGAACCCTGCAACCTCTTCGTTGCCGGCTTTATCGGATCTCCTCAGATGAACTTTGTTGAAGTAAAACTCACAAAGAGAGGCGAAGATGTATTCGTTAACTTCGCTGATTTCGCAGTTAAAGTTCCCAAAGAAAAGGTTGAAACCGAAAACTACGACAAGCTTATGTCTTACGGCGGCAAGATGGTAATTATGGGTATCCGTCCCGAACATATCCACGACGAAGATATGTATCTTGAAAGACTTCCCGACAGCATCATTACCGCAAACGTTGAAGTTACCGAGCTTATGGGCGCAGAAACATACCTGTATCTTGATGTTAAAGACAATAAGTTCACCGCACGTGTTTCACCGAGAACTACCGCAAAACCCGGCGACACGATCAAGATCGCCCTTGATATGTCTCACATCCATCTGTTTGATATCGACACCGAACAGACCATCATTAACTGATTTCCGTATAACTATTTGTATTCCGGATATTATTCTGAACATTATGCTGCTTATTTTCGTTTAACCAAATTGTGCACCTTCCGTTCGGGCGACCCCCGAACGGGCGGGTGCGTTTTGTTTTTTATACGGAAAGAATTATCAAATGAACAAAACCGACCCAGTAAAAAGTAATCAGATCCCTATTCTGAGCGCTGACGAGCAGGACTTTGCAAATACGGTAAAAGAGTTTTCACCGTATATCCACGCCGTTGTTTCGTCATTTCCCGAACGTCACCGCGAAGATCTTTATCAGGAGGGACTCGTTGCATTGAATGCGGCATGCAGAACTTTTGATGCAAACAAAAACGTTCCGTATGAAGCATATCTGAAAATATGCGTTAAAAGAAGAATAATCGCCGCATACAGGGTAATGAAAAAAAACGATGAAACGGCAGACATCGACCTTAACGAGATAAGTGATCCGGTAAACATCGAAGCTGAGATAGTTGAAAGAGAATATACGGAGGATTTTTTTCAGAATCTTCTTGAAAAACTTACCGATCTTGAAAAAAACGTTCTTTCAGAATATCTTGCAGATAAAACTTACGCTCAGATCTCCGAAAAACTCGGTATAAGCGAAAAAACTGTAGACAATACGCTTGTGCGTGTAAAAAATAAAATAAAAAAGCTTTTTGGCGATGAATAATCGCTATCTATATGCCCAGGAGCAAATTCACGTTGAAAATAACGCAATATTGAACCGGCAATAGCATTAAGAAACAAGGAAGGCCCCTGAATGAACCGCTTGCACGGCAGCAGGAAACGGCAGGGTTGCGATCTTTGCACCTTAGGTTAAAGTGTGAAGCTGTGAGTAATCAATTCGGCTGAATGTTCGACGAATTCGGTGTAACTCCGAAACGGGCACATATTTTTATTTAAGTGAGGTTTCACAAAATGTACGAAGACAAAGAATTAGTATGTAAAGATTGCGGCAAAACTTTTGTTTTCACCGCAGGCGAACAGGAATTCTACGCTGAAAAAGGTTTCCAGAATGAGCCTCAGCGTTGCAAAGAATGCAGAAATGCCAAGAAGAACGCAGGCAAAGGTCCCCGTGAATTCTTCACCGCTGTTTGCGCTTCATGCGGCAAAGAAGCAAAGGTTCCTTTCCAGCCCAGAGAAGACAGACCCGTATATTGCAGCGAATGCTACGCTAAAATGAAGGCTGCCGAATAATCCTAAACATAATTTTTGCCGTGCAAGAAGAATGGACCTTCCTGTCCGTTCTGTAAAAATAAGAGACGCCGTAAGGCGTCTTTTGTTTTTTATATTGACATAATCCCTTTTCCGTATTATAATGATCACGATCCGGAGGTGTGGTTATGAAAAAAATAATTCTTGCTCCCGATTCATTCAAAGGTTCTGTTTCGTCTTTTGAAGCATGCGATATTATGGCGGAAGCTCTGAAAAGCCGCGGAAATTTCGAAGTTGTTAAAATCCCGATGGCAGACGGCGGCGAGGGAACGCTGTCTTTTGCCGAATCTTTGGCGGGCAGTATCGTAAAAAGTGTTGAAGTATACGATCCTGTCGGCAGAAAAATAAAAGCCGAATACGTTATAAACGGCAAAACTGCAATAATCGAGTCCGCAAAAGCCTGCGGACTTACGCTTCTTGAACCCGACGAGAGAAATCCGCTTTTTACAACAACATACGGAGTAGGACAGCTTGTAAAAGCCGCGCTTTCGGAAAATGTCGATACGATAGCTGTCACGCTTGGCGGTTCATCCACAAATGACTGCGGCGCGGGTTTCCTTGCCGCTCTCGGAGCGAAATTTTCGGGCGACGGTTTATCGGTTATGCCTTGCGGCGGCGATCTTGAAAAAATTGACGATATAAATATCGATGATCTTGACTTTCGTCTAAAAAAAGTCCGCCTTACAGCTGTTTGTGACGTTGAAAACCCGCTTTACGGTAAAAACGGCGCGGCGTTCGTTTATGCTCCGCAAAAAGGCGCAAATGAAGAAACGGTGATGAAGCTTGAAAACGGTCTTATTCACTTTGCAGAAATCGTAAGAAAAAAAACTGGTATCGATATTTCCTCTCAAAAGGGAGCGGGGGCAGCCGGCGGACTTGCGGCAGCGCTTTATCTGCTCGGAGCGGATATGCAAAAGGGGAGCGAGATCGTTATGTCGCTTTCGGGATTTGACGAAAAACTTAAAAACGCCGACTATGTGTTTACCGGCGAGGGACGGTTTGACTCACAGAGCTTTATGGGCAAGGTGATCGGAACGGTCTATACTCACGCATCAAAGGCGAATGTTCCTGTTGCGGTTTTTTGCGGAGGATATGACGAAGCGGAAGATCCGGAGAGGCTCAGAACCGTCTGTATTACCCCGAAGGGGCAGAGCATTGCCGCCGCTATGAGAAACGCGAAAGAAAATCTTTTTAATGCAGTCACGAAATTTATCGAAGAAGGTTTATGAATTTCTTTTGAGCGCGATCTGTAAAAACAATACTTTAATTCGACTTTGATGAATTAAAAAGGCATCTGTCCGGATATGATCAGACAGATGCCTTAAGTATTATTCTGTAAACTATGTCTATGATCAGCAAGAGCTCCTGCGATAAACGGCGTTCAGTTTGTCTCTATAACCGTCTGCAATTCCTGAAGAGCGGTCTTTGCCAGAACATGGTATCCCTCTTCGGTGAAATGCACTCCGTCACCTGAGATGAGCTCCGGTTTTTCCGCTGACGGGGAATAAAAATCAATTATCGGAAGACCGTATTTTTTTGCGATCTCTTTTACGGCAGAGTTTCGTTTTACAACGCGTTTATCAAGCTCTTCATCCTTAACATGCGTTGTCAGCACGAGAAATACGGGAGTTCCTTTAAAAGCGTCGAGCAAAAAAAGCACCGTCTTTTCGTAGTATTCCGGATACTCCTTTTCGTCGTCAAGATGCCAGCCGTGAAGTCCGTTATTGAAAATCACTGCATTTCTGTAACCTTCCTGAACGGCAAAGAGACGGAGAGCGTCGCAGAAATAAGGATTGTCTACCGCTTTTGATGTGCCGAAGTTGTCAAAATACGCTTTCTGCAAACTCAATCGCGTTGCGATATGGCGAGTGCCTACCGAAATAGAATCGCCGATATAAAGAATACGTGTAATGTCATCTTTTTCAGCGTGCTCTATCCACACATTGTCCCATTCAAACGTTTCGAGTTTTTTTCTGTCGTGTAAAAAAATGTCTGCCATATTACTTAAACCTTTTTCCCGGCTTTCCCAAGTTATCGCAAAGTCCCGCATAAAGCAGCACAAGTGCGGCGCTGATAAAAATGCCGCCTGTTATATCCGTAAGCCAGTGAACGCCTGAAATCAGACGAGCCAGAACCATGAAAACCGTGTATACTGAGCATAACACTACCGAACATATCATAATCGTTCTGTTTTTTATCCGTTTTTGCATCTGCATTGCCGCGGAAGGCATAACGGTCAGAATAAGCATCGTTGTAGAGGACGGATATGACGTTTCAAGCACGCCTTCGATCAGTATCGGTCTGTAGTTTACTTCATATAATTCAAAGAAAACAAAGACGATGCCGACGGCGACATAAAGACATCCCAGAAGAAGAATATCAGGGTCTACCTTCAACAGGCTTTTTCGTTTGATAAGCTGAATAAGCCCTATGACCGCAAAACACAAAACCGCAATGAACGGAATTATTTCAAGAATATCCGTAAGCTCGTAAAGAAAGAGATTTTCACCTGTCATGTTATGAAAAGCTTCGTTTACGGATGCAAAGCCAACGGATGAGTCATTCGGACCTATGGGCTGAACGTCAACAAAGTGAAGCATTGCCGTCAGCGCAAGAAACAAAACAAAAAAGCATACTGCTGTCGCCGTCTTTTTATTCATTTTAAGTATCGCCTTTCAGATAATATCAGTCTATTTGGGGAAGTTTTGCTCTGTATTTTGCCAGTTCTTCATCTGTGGGAATATAATCGGTCATTTCGCCGTTATGGAATTTTTCATACGCAACAAGATCGAAATATCCTGTGCCGGTAAGACCGAATACGATCGTTTTTTCTTCGCCGGTCTCTTTGCATTTGAGCGCTTCGTCTATCGCAACGCGTATAGCGTGGCTGCTTTCCGGTGCGGGAAGAATGCCTTCAACTCGTGCAAACTGTTCCGCTGCTTCAAATACTTTCGTTTGAGTTACGCTTACTGCCTCCATAAGGCCCTCATCGTAAAGCTCGGAAAGGATCGGGCTCATGCCGTGGTAGCGAAGTCCTCCTGCATGGTTCGGTGCCGGGATAAAGTCGCTGCCGAGCGTATACATCTTTGCGAGAGGACAAACCATTCCTGTGTCTGCAAAATCGTATGCATATACGCCGCGGGTAAAGCTCGGGCATGACGCAGGCTCAACGGCGATTATGCGGTAATCTTTTTCGCCGCGGAGTTTTTCTCCCATGAACGGAGAAATAAGGCCGCCGAGGTTAGAGCCGCCGCCTGCGCAGCCTATGATTATGTCGGGCGTGATGCCGTATTTGTCAAGCGCTGTTTTTGTTTCAACACCGATAATGCTCTGGTGAAGCAGAACCTGGTTGAGAACGCTGCCTAAAACGTAGCGGTAGCCGGGATTTGAAACGGCAACTTCAACAGCTTCGCTTATTGCGCAGCCGAGGCTTCCGCCTGTGCCGGGATGTTCTGAAAGTATTTTTTTGCCTATCTGTGTTGTTTCGGACGGAGACGGCGTTACAGACGCGCCGTATACTCTCATAACTTCGCGGCGGAAAGGTTTCTGTTCATAGCTTACTTTTACCATGTAAACCTTACAGTCAAGGTCAAAATACGAACATGCCATTGAAAGAGCCGTGCCCCACTGACCTGCGCCTGTTTCTGTGGTTACGCCTTTCAGTCCCTGCTTCTTGGCATAATATGCCTGAGCTATTGCGGAATTGAGTTTGTGGCTGCCTGACGTGTTGTTGCCTTCAAATTTATAATAGATTTTTGCAGGTGTGCCGAGCTTTTCTTCAAGGCAGTATGCTCTGACAAGAGGAGACGGACGATACATTTTGTAAAAATCGCGGATCTCCTGGGGAATGGGGTAGTAGCGGGTATCATTGTCGAGCTCCTGCTGAATAAGTTCTTCACAGAATACGGGAGCGAGATCTGCCGCGGACATGGGCTGATGTGTTCCGGGATTCATAAGCGGAGCAGGTTTCTTTTTCATGTCTGCGCGGACATTATACCAATATTTCGGCATCTCGTTTTCTTCAAGATATATTTTGTAGGGGATATTTTTGTTTTCCATAATTCTGATCGGCGTGTTTCTTTACGCCTACTCCTTTCGTAGTAAAGAAAATTTATTGATTTTTTGGTCTGTCACGCTCTTTACCGGAGAAATACGGTAATGCCGCCTCCTTTTGAAATATTTTATTCTTCAAGGAGTTTATTGTCAACAAAAAGTCCTTGACAGAATAATACTACTGTCAAGGACGAATAAATCTTTATCCGCGGTGCCACCTTGATTCACGGAATGACCCGTGCGCTTGCAGGATACCTACATATCCCCGGCATGTAACGTCTGCCCACACGTCGCAGAATACTCTGAACATCCGTTCATTTGACTGCGCCCTCAGCGGTCCATTTGACAACTTGTTTCTCGTCTGCATCTCACCGCCACAGACTCTCTGTACAGGCATCATTGCCGTTATCTCCGCTTCAACGGTTTAAGGTTTTAAATTGCGGTCATTAT
>JAEEJJ010000001.1 GCA_016281805.1 Clostridiales bacterium | reverse complement strand
TATTTCCGCCTTGTGTTTTCATAATCGTAATCGTAGTTTTCATAGTAACGGGCTTCGATTGCGGGTCTGTCGTACTGCTCGCCGAGATGATAAAGGCGCATAGGTTTCTTTGCGTTGACCGAACGGATGGTGCCGTGTTTGTTTCCGAACGGCATCGAGACGATATACCCTTGCGATTTCATCACGTCGACAAAGCTGTTATGATCCCAGCTCATAGTCAGCGCTTTGTCTATCGCTTCTCGCATCAGATTGTTTTTCGTCGGCTCGCCGTTTTTCTCCGCGATATAGATCGGACGGGGTATTCTCTTTTTCCTTGGGTGCTGTATGACCGTCAGCCCCTCCCGTGCGCACATCTCGTCGGACAGATTTCTCATGCGGAAATACTCCCGCTCGCAGCAGTTGTATTTCTTTCCGTCCCACATACCGACGGCGTTAAGGACGAAATGATTGTGGAACGTGCCCGTGTTGAAATGGGTGGCGACCAGCACCTGATATTTGTCTCCCCACATCTTTCGGGCAAGTTCAATACCGAGCCGGTGGCATTGCTCCGCCGTGACCTCGCCGGTCTTGAAGCTCTGATAGGCATGGTAGGCGACGTTCTTTCCGCCCGTCTTTCCGAACCGCTCCTGCACGTCCCGCATTTCTTCAAAAGCTGTTTCCGCTTTGCAGTTGACGCCGGTAACGGCGTAAAACTGTTCGCCATCCGACATGACTTTTTCCTCGTTGGAAGCGTATTTGATGACGTGCTCCAGATCGGTGAATTTCGTTTTCTCCGGATTATTGCAGTAGTCGATCACACGGGAGATACTATCCTTTACCGGCCAGATCTTCGTCACCGCCATCGTCGTCGACCTCCTTTCCGTGATAAAGATCAAGCAAAATCTCCTGTACCGATTTCAGTGTCGCTGTGAACTCTTCCGTGCCCGTGTACTGCTCAAGTTTTTGCACGGTGTTAGCGACCTTTCGATACGCGATCTGTAGTCCCTCACGCGGCATTTCGGTGACCGGCTTGTCCAGCGCACAGTTTCGGATATAGTCCGCGTCCGTCATCCCGCACCGTTTTGCCTTGCGGTGGATCTTTTCTTTTTCCGTCTTTGTTGCTCTGAAATTGATTTGATAACTTCTTTCCCTCATGGCTTCTCACCTCCTTTCCACGGGGTCATAGGGGCAGCGCCCCTGAGCGCCTTCGGCGCCTCCGGTTTTGTGGCTATACAAAACCTATGCTCGCTATCCTTACGGATAAGATAGCCGCGTATAGCCGTCCTCTTTCGGACTTCGTTCTTCACGGAAAGCCGCCCGCGCTTTCCGCTACCGTGTTGGATCATATACACCAACTCCTTTCTAATTTTTTGCATAAGAAAAGACCGGCGATTTTTTCGTCGGTCTGATCGTATACGATGTAAAAGTGGGGGCAGTTATTAAATAGCGGATTATGCGTTTTCGGTGACGCCGTGACGGCGGTGACGATGATTTTGATATATACCGCTTTCCCTGTCACTCCCGTCACCACCGTCACCTTTTTATAAAAGGTGGGCGCAATATCTATAAATGAATTTCCGGTTTTTCAAAAGATCCCTCTATATAATAACGAGGTGGGAGAGATAAAATATTCCCGGATTCTGAAGATTTCTAAGATTTCTTTGAAATCGAGAAAACAGGCCATTCGAAAAAGAATGACCTGTTTTCATTTTACCAACTATATTCAGCAAATTTGAGCAGATAGGATTCACCCGGCTTAACATCATAAATGTTAATAGAATCGTCTTTGAATTTATCTCCTGCACTCAAATCTCTTAAGAATAAATTACCTGAATCAACCAAATAGCCTGAACTGTCATAAAGCTTATAACTAATCGTGTCATAGCCTGTTTTATTACCGCCATAAGTTTTGACACCGGAAACGGTTATTTTCAAACGCGGTGTCAGACTATTATCATATTCATAGGACACATTTTCGATTTTTATTACAGAATCGGTTTTACCGTCATACGCCTTGACGTTCAATTCAATCGGTAACTGCTCGGTTTCTAAAGAAACGTCCTTCGTTGGCAGACAATATAAAGCCACGCAGTTGACTTCATCAAATCGAACGATTCCTTCTTTGTAAACTGTCAAATATACTTTTCCGCTTGTAGAAACACCTTCATTTATCTCAGCCGCTTTTATTCGAATCTCAGCAAGATATTGTTCTCCGGCTACTTGACTGGTGTAATATCCGAAATCCTTTTTTGTTACTGATCGTGTCTGATTATACAGTTCATTTCCGTCTTCGTCCGTAATACGGATATCAACATCCACGTCAGCGGATATGTATTTGTCTTTTTCGTTCAGCAATCCGAAAAACAAACTGTAGTCATTTGTTCCTTGATTATACTGAAATGACCAACCCTTCAAGGTTTCTATATTACTGCTTTGAAGAATAACCGAATTAAAAGGGGAGCATCCGCAAAGGCAAAGAGCAACGAGCAGAACCATAACGAAAAAAATCTTTTTCATAATCGCGCCCCCGTTATTCTTTATCCGTCTTTTTCAGAAGAGCTTTCATGCTTTTCTTGGTTTCTTTTCGCCACTTGATATTTGTGCAGACAGCCCGATTACAACTTTCGCTCAAAAAGCAGGTATCGCAAAGCATCATATCAAGATCTTGATCAATAAGTTCTTCGTCGGAAGGAATCTCATATTTTTCAATTCTTTTAACACCCTCAGGATTTCTAAGTCCAAAATCGATTTGCTTGCCTTCCCCGGTTTTTAGATATCGATACGGTTCAGCAAAAAATGAAACACAGTCTCCCGATTTTAAATCCTCAAATCCTTTCAGGTCCATCCATACATGCTGTTCTTTTCCGTCAAAGCAGTATCCGTCTCCATACATTCCTTCAATGAAAATTTTCTGAAAGCAGATATGTCCGTTTGACGTTTTTTCTACACACCCTTTAAAGCCAAGCGGAAAATTGTAAAAGCACATTTGAAAACCGCTGTGCGTCTTTCCCAGGGCATTGAATTGAGCGTCAATATAGTCGTCGTATGAAAGCTTTTCACCGCGCACGACTTCTTTTAACCCATCGGGATCAAAATCAATCGAACCGTTTTCAAGCATCTGAACGATTTTTTGACCGTAATCGGCAACAATCACATCAGCGAACTCGCTGTGCTTTTTTAAAAGATCGTCAGATGGGCTTTCATGCGGTTGTTGTGTGACGCTCATTGCTTTTTTGGATTCATTTTTTGTTTCTTGGTTTCTCATTTTTCTAACCTCCGTTAATAAGTGCTGCTTTTGCAGCCTAACATGCTAACGACAGTTTTTAGAAAAACACCGAACCTCAACACAATAATTATATCGTAGCAATATTAAAAAATCAACATAAAATGCTTATAATTTAGATCCCCGTCACGTCTTTGAATTTTGCCCGCATCGTTTTCAGGCGCTTTGATACGGCACTATTGCCGGAATATCCAAGAATTTTTGCAACCTCTTCCTGCGTATATCCCTGTTCACGTAGGCGATATATTTTCTTTTCCGTATCGTCGAGCACCTTCCAGTAGTCCTCAACCATAAGATTGAAAATTGCAATTTTTTCGGGATCAACTATCGCTTTTTCCGGCGATAGCTTCGCTTCCGGGTCGGGGCAATACTCGACCTGGATTTCCGAATCCGTGTGATACCATTTTTTATTATGATCCTGCGCACGGAAATTCGGTTTGATGTACGGGTTGAAATCTTCGATGGCAGACAAATCCTGAACTATGCCGGCGAGCTGATCGTACTGCATCACGTCAAGCATCGTTCCGACGGCGGTGTGCATAAAATCATCCGCCTTTTTATCAAGGTCCGGATCATCAAGGTCAAACTGGCTGAATATAGACTCAACGATTTCATCCGGACCGGTGAGCAGCACCCGCACTCCATCCGACACTAAATCTTCCACGCTGTCCCGTAAAGCGATCAGCGGATTGTCCTGATATTTTTCGCCGTTCATTCTGGTCGTGTGATCCAAATATCCCGACCACGCCGACAGCCCTCTCTTGCGAGCTTCCTGCTCAAACGCAACGTCCATAATACGACCGATGCGGCTGATCGCCTCGTGATCCTTGGCAGATCGAGATTTAGGATCGGTGATTTTCGCCGCAGACCAGTCGTGTTTTTTGAAAAACGCCCGCATCTCCAGTATCGTCGGCGCGCGATCAAGATCAAGCAATGTTGTAGCCAACAGCATAATCAACCTCAATTTTTCATAATATTTACCCTACTAAACGTTGTTAGGAAAAAAACGTATTAAATAATGTTGTATCAAACTATTTATGACATTTTCGCTCATTATTATGAATTATTAACCCTACTGTTCTCTGTTTTAATTCCTAATAATCTAAAAACTCTTAATTTAAGTAGGTCATAGCGTTCTGCGACATTTCCGGTCTTTAATAACTCTTCCCGATCCCATCTTTTTATTTTTTTAAATCGCATTTTTTTTGTAAACTGCTGCTTAGTAAAATCGCGTTTTATACCAAATTTTCTGTTCCAATAATGAACAATTCCGTCATCAGATACACCACTATAGATTTTACCACCATAAAGTTCATTAAAAAGCAAAGCAGTTATTGCACACTGACCTAATGCTGGATTTTGTGGTGTCCATTTTTCAGCATCTTTTCGATATGCAGTATCTTTACTCCATGAAGCATTTAAGGCTTCAATGAATTTATCGTATTTACTCATAATTACTCCCTCTTTGAAACAAAACCAGCTATTGCTAAAAGAATTGACCCAGCAACGAATAGAGGAATTCCTATGTTTGGTGGCACTTCGTTCATAAATAAACTAAGTACTCCATTCAACCCAACACCAACTGCACCTAACAAACTGAAAACTGCACTAATAATTGGCATAAAAGCGGACTGCTTTATCGTTATAGGAATCCTAATTTTAGTTTTCTGCTTTCCGTCATCTGACAAAACATTAAAAGTCACTTGCGTTTTCATTTTCGCAGTTTTGTTTTTTGGGATAAAACTATATTCAAGTATATCATATCTGCATTCTATTCTGTCTTTATCTCCATGAGAAGAAACAAGCACGGTTGTGTCATATTGTATTTCAACGCTCGCTTCTTTTTCACTATGTTCATTTGAATTATACTGAACAATTTTGATGGAAGAACTTTTTCTTTCTTTCATTTTAATGCGCTTCGTTTTGATGGGAATTTGAAGTTCAGTTTTGAAAAAGATCTTATCAAAAAATTTTTCATATTTACTTAGCGCTTCAATAATCCTAATCCACGCTCGTTCTTGATCGTCAGAATTCTTGTGATTAGTTTTTGAGACTATGTCAGGAATACTTTCTGTAACAAAAACATTGTTTTTATTATTATCGACAAAGTATCTCTTAGCAAATGCGACATTGTCGTTATATGAACTACTTGCTTTCTCAAATTCAGAACTGAATGTTGGATAATCCTTTGTTATAAACTTGAATATAACTATCTTGTCTATTTCCTCAATTGCATCTATTTCTGCCCAACGAATTGGAACAATAAATGGCTCGATGTGCTTATCTTTGTCGGCAGAATTTGTACGAAAAGCTATCAAGATCCTTGTTCCAGGTTGTAGTTTATCTTTCAATTGATTGAGTAGGTTTACATCAATATATTCTTTTTTATACCTAAATCGATATTCACCATTGATAGGCGCGGCGATTACATTAAAAATGTCTTTTTCATACTGCGGTGTACTATCAGATGAAAACAGGACTGCTACCGCTGATTTGTTATCCATAATAATCCTCCATTTGGACCGTGATTTCGTGATCGACAAACACCTTATTGTTTTTTAATCGGCATGCAAATGCAGATATTCTCATGCCACACTCAAGACATTCATATAATTCTTTATAAAAGGTTGTATCTCGGGAAATACTAACAGATTTTAAGTATGGATTTAGAGAGACTATGATATATCGTACCGTATACCCTTTACGTAGCAAACATTTTAGTTTCGCCAATTGTTCAAGCGATCGCTCAGAAAACACTGTCGGGAATTTGGCATCGATTTCCATCGACAATACACTCTTTATTTCGATAATCGTCTCCGTATCCTTTATAAAAAGGTCACTCTTATATCCGTCGACATAATGCTCCTTAATAATTGTTTTCCGCTTACCTAAGTCTGAGAGTCTCCTGCTATGTATACTGTTTTCTATTGCTCTGTTTGCAATTGACGTGTTCAGGATAATATAACTTTTTTTGTATGGGACTGCAAACAAAGCATATTGGGTTCTTGTGTTTTTCGTTTGAGTTGGTACTAAAAGAACCTTTTTGCCCTCCAGTTTAAGGAAGTTACTTAAGTGGCAGGATGATGGAACATAGCAGACAACATGCTCTCCGTCAATCTCAACCTCGCAAAGAAAACGATTCTTCAGTTCTTTGATAAAGGTCGCAGTTATATATTTGGGATCATATGCTGTCTGCATAATCTATCTCCTTATAATTCACTAATAAAGCTCTCAAGCTCAGCCTCAGAGATATAAAGCCCCTGCATACGGATGGTATCGCTTTCTGTCACCAAAAGCATATCGCCCTTACCAAGCAGATTTTCAGCGCCGGACATATCCAAAATGGTTTGGGAATCCGTATGTGACGGAAGTCTGAAGGAAATTCGATATGGAATGTTTGCCTTCAGAACGCCGGTCACAATATTTGCACTCGGGCGCTGCGTTGCAATTATCATGTGAATACCAAGCGATCTTACCTTTTGTGCCAGCATGGAAAGGAATTTCTCAAATTCTTTTCTGTTGCCTTGCATTTCCGCAGTCTGAATCAAATCTGCGTACTCATCGATAATGATAATAAGGCGCTTCATGCGATTCGTTGGATTCTTCTCGTTGTAAGAATCAATATCTCTGCTTCTACAGGAACGAATTCTCGCCATTCGCTCCTCTTTATCAACATCATTAATTCGCTGAATTAACTCCAACGCTTCCTCCGCATCAGTAACCACATGCCCACCATACAGGTTAGGAAGATCCTCGAAAAACACGAAGTCGGTTTGCTTTGGATCGACAATCAAGAATTCTAAGTCCTCTAATGGATACTTTTTTAGTAGGCTTACAATAATAGAGTACAGGAAAATAGTCTTGCCTGAACCAGTTGTACCGGCAATTAGCATATGCGGAGCCTTTGAAATATCGACAATTTCAAATTTCCCATCAGCTTTTTGACCAGCAACCACATCAAGCTTACCGCTACTATTTTCAAGAAGATTTAGATGGTCAAGAAGATTGATCGCTTTGCCAGCTCCTGCAAATGGGACATCAACAGACAAATACTTTGTTCCCTTAATATGATCAATGAGTATCTCTCCGTTTGCCTCCAGTTGAATGCCTATATCTGTTTTGTACCGCTCAAGTGTCCTAATTGTTTCACCAGATTTCAATTCAACAGCAAATCTTGTAAAACGCGCCGCCTCTTGAACCATTTCTGGCTTAACAGGGTATGCATTAATCCCATAATCTCTAAAAACCTTGTTAATGCGAGCACATTTTTCCTCAATAATAGTATTGTCCGCCTCTGGTTCTGGTGCAATTTCGTCTTCTTGATTTGCATTTACAGGAGTATTAGAATCTGCAACGCTTGTGGTCAGCACAACGCGGGTAACGCTTGATACATTTTCAGACTCGGTGATTACTGGAGCTTGTGTATCACTTGTAGCATCGCTCATTTGTACGTCAACATATTCATTATTGGACAAAATTGCCTGAATCTCTTCACTACCTATTGTAGTAAGAAGGAAATCATCATTTGAAAAATCATCTTTTCCCTTATAGCGATTAAGGGAACTACCTGCTTTTTCAAAATCAACAAATGCTATATTCTTATTAACCTTCAGCCTGTATTGCCCGGCAAAAAGCTCATTAAGCTGTTCACTATACTTTAGCTTTTCATTTGCTGTAATATCAGCTTGGAACAGCCCCTCAAATACTTGCTCACGAAGAATCTCGCGCCTTGAAACAGTTGTGATTCTTTCGGCTGCACCAAACATTTCCTTGACGAGATCCTCAAGAACCGCTGCTTGCTCTACAGCGTGGCCTGAGATACATCCTTCTGAAATAACGAAGGAATTCGCATTATCTGAGTAAGTTTTAACTTCAATAATATCGACAGTCGCGAAGCGGCCCTCATCGAGTTGAATTCCTATCAAGTCGGGTAACTTGCCATCCTCTCTATCAGAAAGCCATTCTTGAGCGAGTTGCGTATCCAAACCAACAATGAGAGCATTTGGATGCTTACGTCTATAGTTTAAAGCCGCTATGGCAATTCCAAGGCTGCCCTTGCCGTGATTTGTATCAAATATCCTGTTCGTTGAATGCGATACAATGCTTAACAGGCCATCATCGTTGATTTCACGAATTGCCTCAATTATTTCTTTTATGCCTTCTGCCTTAGGAACAAAATTGCCTAATTGCTTTATGAGTGCGTCGTATCCTACAATAAACTTACGGCAATTATTAGAATAAATACCTACAGAACGATAGCTGTTTTCTCTATAAAACAGCTTTTCGCTTGCTGCTCGCAGAGAAATATCCCAATTCTTAAGGCTTTGGTCAAGTATTATTAGCCAGTCAGCCTTCTCAAGAAGCTTTTCGTAGGTATCTCTCTTTAGCGGGGTGTGGAAGAAAGTTCCGGTATGACTAAAAGCAGAAGGGTGTTCGTTTAGCTTTTCAATTATACTTGAATAAACCGTGAAAATTCCACCCTCGCTTGCCGGTCTGATTTCAACGTTTTCATCGAGAGGGTTATACTTATAAACCTTTGGCACACATAGTGGATGAATATGAATATGTCTGTTGTTTTGCGCTGTTTCGATTCTTACCTCGTTTGGGTCAAAGAGAACAAGAAGATGTTGCTGCTGCGACAAATCTGAGAGTATTTGATTATATGATCGACGCTGATCCTTAATCTTAAGCTTAAAGTTCAAGCTTCTTTTTCCTTTTATCTTGCCGAGCATTCCATCATTTAGAGACTCATCCTCTATTTCGATCCAATCATTAGGTACCTCTTTGGTGCGATAAACGCACACATCAATACCGGAAATATTAAAATCCTTGTCTGAATTTAATGCTTTCAGCATTGCAATAACAACCTCAACTGAGGGCGGATCTATTACTGCAAGCTTTAGCATCATTCCAGCGTGCGGGTACAAGCAAAGATAGCGGACTATTTGCTGTTTAAGCGTATCCACACCACTTTCACTTTGGTTGATTTGCGGTTGGTTTGAATAAACCGGCAACATTCCGATTCTTCCAGATAGAGGCAGAAATTCGGCGCCTCTTGCCAATACCGTAACAGGCAATAGCATTACGGAAAGTGGATCAGGAATATCGTCCGCTTTTCTGACGATAAAAGCCTTATCGTCATCGCTGAGATGACATTCCTCAATATTTCCCACGCCTCGGCTTGCTACAATTTCCTTTGCAAGTTCAACGTATTTCCAAAGGTACAACGGGTGCAAAGGGGTAGGTATAGCATGATGCTTTGTTTCTCCGATTATAAAAACATAATCAAGAGACATAACAATATTGATGATTTCCTTGGCATTGGAGGGCGCAATAGCCCAAATCTTGGGAAAATCATCGTTGATTGCGTTCAAAAGCTTTTCATACGCTTTCATGTAGGTCTCGAAAAGAGGATACTTTGCAAGAACCTGAAGCATAGGCGCATCCTGAAGTCTATTACGGAAAGGTATTAGTTTTTCCCTGGCATCTAAAAATTCACGCAAGCTCTTTGAGACACTTTCTTCGTCCGTTAATAGCGTGTACAATTTGTTTAGACTTGTCCAAACAACATCAAGGTATTCTTTCTTAAAAAGCTCTGGACTATATTTCCCTATGTCACAAATTGCCTCCGCAGGTGATTGCACCTCGGCTCGGATTATTCCACCGAAGTCATCCTCGTTGATTAGCTGCGATGCTATTGCTTCTGTAACAGGCTCAGTTTTAACCTGAAGCTTGATATCGTTTACGTCAATATCTATCCGGTCAGCCTTTTTACGATTAGAACGTTCATCAACACTATGCTCAAGCTGGGTAAGAACCTCCTCTATTTGAGCCGGATTATTGTCAAAAGCAAGCTGCGCTGCTAACGCAGTTGGATTAACTCTGCTCTTTCCTCTTTGAGTTGGCGGAGCTGGTGTTGACTTTTTTGCAGCCTTAAGACATTTTTCAACCTCGTCAAGGTCCATATCCTTAAGCAACGTTACAGATTTGGTTTTGTAGTAGCTAAGGATCAAACGAGGAATGTCTTTGTTTATATTATCCTTCGTATAGTAATTTGTGATACTCTGACGCTCAGTTTGCTCGAGATTACTGATTCTCTCAACAATCTCATGGTTTTTCTTTATTCGAGAAATAAAATCTTCTTTCGACGGATTTCCACTGTCAATACTTTTATCGGCACACAAGCCGAGCAAATAAAAGTTACTTTTTACAACTGCGGGAAGATCTCTTGCTTCGGAATTTAGCAACAATTCAAGATAGTTAAGAACACGTTCAAAGCTTAAAATGCTGCGAACAATCTTACTGCGCAGAGCTTTTATAAGCGACTCTATGACACTGTTTGTCCCTGCCAATTCACTCTTAACATAATCGCAGCTTCTGGTATATACCTTTTCAAGAGTGATCTCCGGGAACCATCTAAGCGAGGATATTTTCTCGATTTCTGCTCTTTTGATAACCAGTATTCTGAATATTTCTTCGTTACCGGAGTTCCTTGATATTTCCGCCTCTTCAACGGTATAGCTATATTTTACGGCATCACCGCAATCGGGCAGTGAGTTTATTAATGCGGTCTTCTGATCTGTTGAAAATCCCAAAAAATATAGCTCGGATTTTCTGCGAGATGACAGTCCTTGAGCAAACTGAGCATAATCAAAATCAGGAATAGTTATAAGAGATACGCCATATTCACCTGCGTTAGAATATTCATTTACCAGTTCGGTAATTACATTCGTTATTAAATGCTTGCTCATATTACAACCTCCATCCAATGAGAGTAACACCATCGGCGTATTTCTTTCCCAGACCCAGTGATATGTATGTATCTGCAAGCTTTTGAGCATTTATACTCAAATCGCCACGTAGATCACCGGGAGTGGCTTGTGCTATATTATACTTTTCAAGTAAGCCATACTCATGCTCTGAATCGGCACCGATAACAATATTGTATTTATCAATAAGTCTTCCGCTCAATTCTTTAAGCTCGATTCCTTCTGTCAGTTCTTCAGTGGACAAGGTACTCAGAGTTATCGTTTCAAGAGTAAAGCTGTTTATTAAATACCTCTTAACCTTTGCCCGGTTTCCTTTTGGACCGATCAAGCCCGAGCGAACACCCAAGACTCGACAAAAGTCTGACGGTGAGCTGTTCTTGTATTCGCAGGTGTATAGAACAATTTGTAAGGCTCTTGACAATGCCATAATAGCAGATGCTTCCTCACCGGAAAAGCTTTCAAAATAACTACTCAGAGCAGGTCTAATAGTATCTGCTCTGTCTTGCGTAGAAAATGTCATTCCCTCAATCCAACGTTTGCAAGCATCAATTGAATCTGTTGCAATTTCATCCGAAAGCCACTGTTTAATTGCATTGGCATAATAGTCCTCAACCGCCTTTTTTGCAGAGGTATATGCCTGTTCACTTGCATTCTTGACAGATTCCAAATCTCCTCCGGCGTCAATAACTATGGGAGGCTTGTCTCCGCTATAGATTGCATGGTTACAGTGAGTAAGATACAAGAAGGTAGCAAAAATAGAATAATTGACAATTCGTCTCAAAACAAGCAGACTGTTCTTGCTCTCTCCGGTAATCTCAAGATTTGCAGATAAACGATCATAACCTTCGCGAATAATCTGTTTGCAGGAGTCCCAGGTGGTATTTGAATCGTCAAGATAGTCCACGCTGGACTTATTACGTTTTTCCTTTTCAGATGGAAATGCAATAATTGGCTTCACAAGATTTGTAACATCGTCATTATCGTTCTCAAGAGCCTTTTGAATAAGACTTATAACCGGAGATCTTTTTCCGTTGATTTGCTTTGCCAAAATCTTAAAGAGAAACTCTCCAATATGTCCCTCTGAGTTAACGGCACCCCTAACCATCCAATGAGAGGAGATTGTCATAACCGAGAATCCATAGTTTGCAGGTCCTGCATAGGCTCCGTTGTCCTGATCAAAGATCTCCTCTAACATAAAACGGAATTCCTTTATATTTGTTATTTTTTCTTGGAAGCCGTTTTGAAACAGTTCTTCATATTTATTAAGGATTTCTTCTGATGGAGTGGAGTTTTTTGCGTTATCCTCAAACATCCACTCGTGAACATCTCTTGTATCACAGGTTTCTCCTATACAATGCCTAAACAAACCATTCGCGATGTGTGGTGGCTTTGTAGAGTTTGAGGTAGGAATGAAGCCAAGATAGTCATTGCTTATGGCATCTCCTATTTGCTTGAGTTTGTCTGTCGCCATTTTTATTCCTCCTCAAATCCATATTTACCGTCTTGAATAAAGACTAATTTTTTATAGCTCTTTCTTCGACTTGCCAGAATAACCTCGTTATCATCATTTTCTTCTGTCAATCCGTTGTCATCAAGCTGCTGCAAAAACATTGCTGCTGCCTGTTCATATTGTGGAGCAAGCAAGCCTACCGGATAACCTTCATCTATAGCATCAAGCGTTCGCAAAAAATCAATATCGAGCCTAAGCACGGGCTCATTTTTACCTTTTGGCTTCAATATTATATGATTTGGAATGTATTCCAGCCCGGGAAGCCAATCAGCTGGTCTTGGCATTTGAATGTCAAGCTCTCCGGCGTCTATTGATTTTCTTGATATTGCAGCTGCAGCCGGAATACTCATGTCATAACGATGTGTAGTCCAAATGTGTAATTGCTTTTTGTCATCTGATGATGGCAAAAAGAGCTTGTTAATTGATTTGATGATTCGTTCCTTTATTTTTTTCTTTTGAGAGTCAAAGCTTGTAAAAATTTCGGCACATTTCCGAATTTCATCCGGCTGAAGCTCCAGTAGACTCTGCCCGTGAACATTCTCGAAGTAATATCTACGCTTTATCTCCTTAAAGCAAGCAATGGCGCCATCAATATCATCCTCGTATGATGGATCATTAGGCCACTTTTTTGGTGCCTCAAGAATCCATCCCGCTGTTTCTTCTCCATTCCATAGTGCTTCATCAAGATTTGGGGATGATAAATAAATAGGATCAAATTGCTGAACGACTGTTAATAAAGAGTTTGAGCTTTCAAAGATTGCCGAATAGTATTTTTCTCCCTCATGCTCCTCAGACTTACAAGCTGTAAAAATAAAAGCAAAAGCACCCAAAATATCTCTAATTGCAATATGAACACATTCCGAAGAAGCAAGGGATATAAGTGCAATAACTTGTGCTTTTATTTCAGGAATAGAAACCGCTTTTATATTGTATTCTAATGTGGTATTGTGTTCGGTATCTTCAGAAAGGAGCTCGATAAATTTATCAATTATCTCACTTAACAAATTGCGATCGGTATCTAAAATATTTCTTTCGTTCAAATCAATAACAGCTACTCTACCGGTAAGCGGAGAAGATGTATCATATGTTATTGCAGATTTTTTTGCTGCATTTATTTCTCTGCTCATTTCCGGAGAAATAAGCCTTAAATCCTGGCACAGCTTTAAAAAGGGATATTCATTGATAGCAATCACTGCGGGACGGTGCTCACTATAACAGGCGGCAATTTCACTTGCAACTTCTTCATATTTTATTACGCTGTTCATGTCGAATTTCGTATATGCGTTTGTAGAGTCTATAACACTCTTAATTGCCCTAATAATAAACGTTTTTCCATCACCGGGATTTCCTGTGAGAAAAACTATTTTCCCTTTGCGAAGCATTTCGGATATTATGCTTTCCACCTTAGAGCTTATATGGAGCAGATTTAGTTCTTCCTCTGTCATATGGTCAGAATAGCAGTTTTTTCCGTTATATAGCTTTTTTATAAAATCCAGCTTTGACATGTTTGCCTCCTTATATATTCCCTAAAAGTATGCTTTCGATATTGAACGAATTAAGTCTTTGCTCAATATCAATTGAGGTTAAACGCATTTCTAACCATCGAGTATACCAATAGTCAATTAACTCCTGTGTCTTACGATTAACCTCGGAATCATTGTTTATATCGTAATTGTATTCAACATCGTTGTCGAAGCCAAGTAAGTATTCGTTTGTGTTTTTTGCAAGATTAATTGAATAGACAATGCGAGGAGAATAGTGCTTTAGAAATGCATCTGCTCTGATTCCGATGCTACTTAATCCACGACTAATCATCCTGAAACGTGGACTCGTTCCTTCGCCAAACACATGATTAATCCTTTTCCCGCCATCCTGCAATTCAAGAAGGCGAGAAAAAATCGCTGTCGTTTCCTTTGAGAAAAAAACCGTTCCATAGCCTTCGGTTATTCCCATTTTTCTGTATTCGAGATAGTTGTTATCACCAAGAGGCACTTTTATTCGGTTATACTGACTGCTGCCAACAGCATATAAACTTGTTGTGCCAAGATAAACCAAGCGACTGTCTCGGACAACGCGGCTTCCTTTCATTCTTGATGCTATTTCACTTATTTGCTTGCTATACTTTTTTGTATAGTCTCGCACAACCTTTGGACTACATGCTAAAATGCTTATGAGTTTTCCACTAAGGAGTTCATTATATGGCGGAATAGCGCCGCATACTATTATGTCCATCATGTTTGAACCGATTTTTCTTTTTCTATTCGCTATAAGGGCTGTATGAATTGCCTTTCGTCCTGCCTCTGAGGATAGCAAATATAATAACTGCTCTGAGTTCGTTGTTCCTTTAGCTGTATTGAAGCAAATTTTTGTTTCCAACAGCTTTGCTAATTCTGAAGCACGCTTACGTTTGAATAGATTACTTTGTGCTTCTTCCTCCCATTTAGGGGATTTTTCATTATTCTTATTATTTATTGATATTTCAGAATATTCCTCAGCCATTCTTAATAAATCAGCAATTTTCTCTGGCTTTGGGTGCTTGGTGTTTCGATGATACCCTAAATCCTTGAGAAATAATTCAGAAATAGACTCTTCAACACTTCTTCTCAACAAAGGCAACATTTTGTCTGCATAAGCACTGGAACGTTTAATATGCTCATCCTCTGTTTCGATTGGAATATGAATATGAGTTTTAATCCTTTTTCCATCGGTACCGCTGATGATTTGCTCGCATGTAGTATCCTTTGAAAGCTGCGCCATATTCCTTTTTATCGCTTCAACAGTCCAGCCAATATCGTCATCTCTTACAGTGAGATTCAAAACGGAGTTTCCTAATGCAAAAATGCCTATAATGGGGTGGTATGCTTGAAGGCGATCTCTTACCAAATAGAATATATTTCTCCCCGGCATCGTTTTATATGGAATTGACCAAGTATATCGAAAATACCGCCAAATGTCAGAAAGCTTGTATCCTGTCAAATTATCTCGCGAGGCTGTCACCAATTGAATGTAAGGATCACATACGCGTTCTCCATTTTTAATTTTTTCAATCAATAGATTCTTATCACCTATCAGATTTCTTATTGAAACAATGGCTCCACGATAGTTTTTTTCAGTTTCCATTTGAGTGATGAAGGAGGAGATGCTTTCACTTTTGAACTGGGCATTTCTCTCAGCGCTCAAGCGATATCTTATTCTTTGCTTATCATCAAAATTGTCGATATCCATTTTTAAAATCAATGTGCCGTTTTGAATATCAAACGCCCAGCCTTGAAGAGATAAATCTACAAGTACACTTAATGCTGCTATGTATTTTAATGCTTCAACATCACCATTTATATTTTTCTCAGATACTCGTATAATTTCTTCTTTTATTATTTCTGCTCTGTTTGATGGAAAAGTATTTCCCATTTTTATTGTCAAAGCTTCGAACAAGCTGTTATAATACTCATTTAACGTTGGTTTGAATCTTTCAGTAGCCAAGGCTTGCTCGTCTTTATCAAAAGTGGATCGCAATCCGGGTCCCTCCATTTTTTTGGTTTTTAATAATAAATAAATTGTCACATGAATTCGACTATGCGTTTATTTCGTTTCCTAAATCTGTAATATTGTTCCGTATGGTAATAAACCCCGGTTATTCACCAAGTATCATATTTTGGATGTGTTCGTATAACCACTGAATTTCTTTCGGATATTGTACTTTGTAGTCATTGTGCTCATCAAACTACTTTAAATGAAATCAATCAATTTGTGTCAAATTACATGCTTGCACGTATATATCCTTGTTTTTATTATTCATCAGTTTCATAGTAATACGAATAATCAATGCCTTTCATGATAATCTCGCGGTTGTAAATATCATCGGTCAGGGTATTCTTTATCAATCCGTAGATTTTTGTCGTATCGGAAACGCTTTCGCGCATGGCGGCGAGATAATCTTTTTTGTCGATCAGGCTCCAGTCAACGCATTTTTTCAGATTCTTTTTCAGAATAAGATCAAGCCAAATGCGCGTGCTTCTGCCGTTGCCTTCCATAAACGGATGAGCGACGTTCATTTCAACGTATTTTTCAACTATCTCTTCAAGCGTGCTTTCGGGCATCTTTTCGATATGTGCGAGAGTCCCGTCCAGATACAGCGCGGGCGCAAATGCAAAACCGCCCTTAGCAATGTTGAGCGTCCGAATCTGTCCGGCAAAATCGTAGAGACCGCCGAAAATGTATCCGTGGATCTGCTGTAAACCTTTTGCCGTTCCGACTTCAATGTTGTCAATGAACCCGCTTTCAAAAAGCTCGTATGCCTTTTGCTTGCTCTTTTCGTCAAGCGAGGTCTCCATGTTCTTCATCCAACGGGCGAACAGCTCGGATTTTTTGCTCGGGATCAGCGCGATGACAGTGTTAAGCCCTTGCTCGTCCACAACGTCGGTATTATAAAACTTGCCGTCCCGCGCTTTTAATTTCAGTTGTCGACAAATTGTCGACAACTCATTTTTACGACTTTTAATTTTGTTCCAGTACGAGCGAGGATTTTTGCTTTTGGTCAGCGCTTCGGCAATATCCGCAGCACAAAACCACCATTTAGAGCTTTCTTCGTCCCAAACGGCGCGCACCGGTATATTCTCAAAAAATCGAATGGACGTTTTTTGCATAACTACCCCTCCGTGGATTTTTTAAAATACGCTCATGATGATCATATAACCGCCAATGATTTAATCAATTGTTGCTTTGATCCTATTTGTTAACTTGGTAGGAATGTCATCTTCTGTTTTCCACATGATCGTATTTTTTTGTGCTATATCAAAATGCAATTTCACTCCATCTTTACAAAGTTGAATAACGGGTTTACCAAAACCCATTGCATATCCTTCTTCAAAATACGCACCATTGTTTTGATGAGTAAGATCAACAACGACAAATTTGCTATCACGGATATGTTTCAACAATTCAGGCGTTATAAAACCGATATGCTCAACTTCGTCAATAAATACAGCATAATAACCAGCATTATCAACGCCTTTACGAATTGCTTCGCGTAATTTTAGTGTATCTTCACCAAACTTCATGGCTACTAAAACATTACGCCCGTAAGATGTGTTTCTTTGCAACTCATCAACGCGAGCGTATCCCTTTGGAGTTAACGTCAGTTCTGCTCCGGTTTCAGAACGCAATTGTAAATAATCTTTTATGTAACCACTTTCTTTTAAATAATCCAACATATAATCTGCTTCCGATAAACAGTCTTTATCTTCTCTCCATTTTGGAACATCTTTTGAGATAAAAGCAGGATTATCCATCACTTCTTTTCTGTCAATAAAAAGAAGACTTAGCATTTCTTGATTATTAAATTTCACCGGATGACCAATGTGTTTTGCAAGCGATGAAACACGAAGAAGAATACTATCTATACGTTCGGAAAATGACTTAGGATACCAATTATTGACAATATCTTCATCCATATGTACTGGGTGCCCATTTGTTATATCACCATTATTAAAATTCTTTTTATATGTATCACACGTTTCTTTATCCATTGTTGTGTGATAACGGTACTCTGTATGCGACAATCCACCAAGAAAACGATTATAATAAAGATAAGGTGCAAGATGATTGTTGTGCTGAATTCGAAATTCGTTTAATGTAAACTCAAATTTTCCACATACTGGACAATCATAAAACACACTATTGTGTTGAAATTCAGGAAAGCAAGATGCTTTGCTCCTACAAACTGGACAATCTTTTAATTCTGATGACATATTTCATTCCCCCGCATCTAAACAGTATTATCTAAAATCCATTGTGGATCAGATTTCGTATTTTTTCGCTTGCTTATTCAACTTCCACAGAAAATATCCGTTGTGTTCATGTACATCTGTAAAGTACTTTGATAAATCCGCAATTCCCTTTACAAATGCACATGCTGCACCTATAGCAGTTATGCCTCCAGTAGCAAAACTGGCAACAAGACTTCCAGTCATAGAAACCATATCAAGTTTAAGTGTTCGTGATATCTTCCTATATTCTTTTTCAACTTCCTGAACCTGTATACTGTTTAATTCATATGAAATTGCATTAATTTGTCTGCGCAAACTCTCTGCATCAGAACAAGAATCCAAACTTAATAATTTAGAATTCAATTCTGTTCTAAAATTATGGAAAGCATCTCCATAATTACTGCGAATTGATATTAAGTCTTTCATAAGAACTTGATTTGTTATTGGTAGATCAAGGGAAAGTCCCATTGTTGCTAATTCAGCTTCTTTAGATGGTCGATCAATAGCCATATTTAATGTTTTTGAAACAATGTTTGACTGTGTTAGATACATGCAACCATATGTTTTTGAAAAAATTAGTTCTTTATAAATCTTATCAAAGCATGTATTTGCTGCTTGATTAACAGATTGATTTACCCATATGGCAAATTCTCTTTCAGATATTGAATCTGCTGGCCTATATCCTATTTTTGCCGTTCCGCTTTTCCCGCCATCAAAAATTTTTGTTCTCATGTATTGATAAAGATGGCCTGTAATACAGTCTTCATCAGTAAACTCGATTAAAATCCGGGTTCCTAAATGAAGGTTTTCATCATCTTTCACTAATAAGCCTTTTTCTGTTGGTTCTAAGTTTTTTACATGAGCAATTGAACGATAGTAATCAAGAATATTCTTCGGAATTTCATCAGAAAAAGCCGTTGGGGAATATAGAATTGGGATTTCTGTTCTTTCGTGAATACGTGATAGAGGTGCCATTACAACAAAACCAGCATCTATTAAAGGAATGATACAAACAATGTAATCTATCAAATCGCACAATTCGTTTTTGTTTACTTTTTCATGCGCCTTTAAACCTAAGAGTTTCCCCATTGCTTCAGAAAAAGATGACTTTGGTTCTGCGAGATCAAAAATTGGATCTTGGATAACAACTTGATCTATATACAATATTAGTTGTTTGTACATATCTTCTGTTGGTAATTTTTCACACGACTCTATACAAACATTAAGTTTGTTGTCGTCGTTCCTGACTTCACCTCGAATTTCGTCAGCATTTGATAGTATATATTCCCGATATTTTTGAAGCTCGTTGTAAAGTTCGTCATCAGAATACATTTTATATTTATTATTCCGAGATATTGGATCAAATAGAAAACTGTTTTTAAGAAACTCTAAGGCTTTTTGTGACATAAACAATCTCTTTCCTATTATAATTAATAATGATTGTGCCCTATAAAATGGACTACTTACATACTTCTTTAATTGTTTCGTAAATCCAGGATGTTGCGTATTGCGTTTCAGCAAGTAGAGTTTTTCGTTCATCGGGAGTGGTGACGCGTCGGAGTTGTGAAACAACTTTCAGAGTAACGCCGTCTTTGCCGCAAGTTTTCAGTGCCTGAACAATGAGCGCTGATTTCGACGACATGTTGGACAATTCTTTCTTTGCCGTCCGTTTGAATTTCAAAGTTGCTTGTCCGTAACCGTATTCACGGTACGGGCCGTCGCTGACGTACACCCAGTTTGCGGGAACCTGTTCAGACAAGCCGAGAAGATTCATCGCTGTATCGCCGCAGGGAGCAATCGTCCACCCGTAATTTCTTGCAAGCGCGTGGGCAACATCATCCGGATGAGGCGCAACGTTTTCGCCGAGCATTTCACTATGTTTCGGCTTATAATATACGCCGCGCATAACACGGGTCAAAGTTCCATCGTTTTCCAAACGCGTAATCGCTTTGCGAACTGCGTCCGGCTCTGCGAGATCGGAAAAGTCCGAAAGGATAAAAACACTTCCGGATTCGGCGGCTTCTATTCGGTTTCGGATCGCGTCCATACAACCTGTTTGTCTCATGTGGCACCTCTTTCTCATCGTCACCTCAATTATACCACATTTGTGACAAATAATCAAGTGGTATTTGTGAACTAATTGAAGAAAAAGGGCACAGCGTTTGCAAGTGAATGAAAAGTGGGGGCAGTTATTATAAAGCCGGAAATGATATTTCCGGAAGGTGGGAGCAGTATTTAAAATCAAGAGTTCTTAAAAAGGTGGGCGCAGTATTTTAAACAGGAAAACAATCTTTCTTCGTAAAGATTTATAAACTTGTATGAAGAAAGTAGCGGAGCCGGGGCTCCGCTGCTTGGTTTAGTTTTCATTTGTGAGTTGGATCGATATGCTTTCCGCTATCAGCCGAACGCCCAGGGAGAAGCCGTATCGGAAAGCGGATAGCTCGGCGAGGGAGTGCATTTCGTTGACGGCGGCGTCGTACTTTTCGAGAGTCTCCTTTTGCCGTTCGGTGAGTGTGTCGCTCAACTTGTCCTGGGTTTTGCCCATGAGGGAGAGCAGATTTTTGAACTGCTTGTCATTCTGCAGGATCGCTTCGTGCGGGTCGATGTTGCCATACCACAAGTCTTCCAGTAGTGTCATATGAAAATCACCTCGTTCAGGACGATTTCGTTGACCCGGTCGCGGATGTTGTTCATCGCGCCGACCCACGCCATTTGATCGCGGCGTTTCAGTTCCTCGGTGATACCTTCTTGTTTGGCAAGTTGTTTTACCAACTGAAAACACATCTCATCTGCTTGTTCATCAACCTCTCGCAGATATGAGTTCAGCGTCCCGTTCATTCTCATAACGTTGACGGTTGTCGGACGGTTTTCCTTTAAGTACTGATAGTGTCTCTGACCCCAGATTCCTACGCCTTTTAAATTATCTTTCATAGTGCAATACCTCCTTTGCGATCTCATTGTACCGCAAAGGAAACGAAAAGAAAAATGTGCGATTTTATATAAACGACAAAAAGCCCGGCTCGATCGGAATTAACCGAAAGAGTCGGGCTAATTGTTTTAGATCAAAATATCGATCCGGATATCTTTCCACTGACTGGTCTTGAAGTGGTGGACGCTCGGGGCGGTTTTGACAAACTCACGGGCGTAGGCTTCATCGACGGTCAGTTCGGCGATTTTTAAGGGTTTGCCGGGATTATTTCCCCTGCTCCTTAATAGCTGCCTGAGCTGCGGCGAGGCGGGCTATCGGTACTCTGAACGGTGAGCAGGAAACGTAGGTAAGGCCTATCTTATGGCAGAATTCCACGGACGTGGGATCTCCGCCGTGCTCGCCGCAGATGCCCATATGCATCTCGGGGCGTACCTGTTTGCCGAGTTTGACGGCCATTTCCATCAGCTTGCCGACACCTGCCTGGTCGAGCTTTGCGAACGGGTCGTTCTCATAGATCTTGGTATCATAATACGAGGGCAGGAACTTGCCGGCGTCGTCACGGCTGAAGCCGAACGTCATCTGCGTCAGGTCGTTCGTGCCGAAGCAGAAGAACTCCGCTTCCTTTGCGATCTCATCGGCGGTAAGAGCCGCACGCGGGATCTCTATCATGGTACCGACTTCATACTTGAGCTCGACGCCCGCAGCCTTGATCTCGGCGTCAGCCGTTTCAACGACCACGTTCTTAACGAACTTAAGCTCTTTGACTTCGCCTACGAGCGGGATCATTATCTCGGGGCAGACTTTCCAGTCGGGATGCTTCTTCTGTACGTTGATGGCGGCGCGGATGACGGCCTTTGTCTGCATAACGGCTATTTCGGGATACGTTACGGTAAGACGGCAGCCTCTGTGACCCATCATCGGGTTTGCTTCGTGCAGACCCTGGATTATGCCCTTTATAGTCTCAACGGACTTGTTCTGCGCTTTTGCGAGCGCCTCGATCTCCGCTTCCTCCGTCGGAACGAACTCGTGCAGAGGCGGATCAAGGAATCTGATCGTTACTGGGCAGCCCTCGAGAGCTTCGTAAAGAGCCTCGAAGTCAGCCTGCTGCATCGGCATGATCTTTGCAAGCGCGGTTTCTCTTTCTTCCTTCGTATCGGAGCAGATCATCTCGCGGAACGCGGCGATTCTGCTCGGCTCGAAGAACATATGCTCGGTACGGCACAGACCGATACCCTCGGCGCCGAGCTCGCGTGCTTTCTTAGCGTCACGCGGCGTGTCGGCGTTCGTTCTGACCTGGAGTTTTCTGAACTGATCGGCCCAACCCATTATTCTGCCGAACTCGCCTTCGACCTTTGCGTCGACGGTCGGGATCGCTTCGCCGTAGATGTTGCCCGTGGAGCCGTCTATGGATATGACGTCGCCCTCATGGAACGTTCTGCCGGCGAGCGTGAACTGTTTGTTTTCTTCATCCATCACTATGGCGCCGCAGCCGGATACGCAGCAGGTTCCCATGCCGCGCGCTACGACAGCCGCGTGAGAGGTCATACCGCCGCGGACGGTGAGTATGCCCTGCGAGGCTTTCATACCGGTGATATCCTCGGGAGAGGTCTCAAGACGGACGAGAACGACTTTCTTGCCCTTCTTCTTCCAGGCTTCCGCGTCTTCAGCGGAGAACACTATCTGACCGCAGGCAGCGCCGGGGGATGCGCCCAGACCCTTGCCGATCGGCGTGGCGGCCTTAAGAGCCTTCGCGTCGAACTGCGGGTGAAGCAGCGTGTCAAGGTTTCTCGGGTCTATCATGAGGACGGCCTCTTCGGGCGTTCTCATACCTTCGTCAACGAGGTCGCAGGCGATCTTGAGAGCCGCCTGAGCGGTACGCTTGCCGTTTCTGGTCTGGAGCATATAGAGTTTGCCGTGCTCAACGGTGAACTCCATATCCTGCATATCTCTGTAGTGGTTTTCAAGCGTCTTGCAGACGTCGACGAACTGCTTGAACGCCTCGGGGAATTTCTGCTCCATTTCGGTGATCTTCATAGGAGTACGCACGCCGGCGACAACGTCTTCGCCCTGCGCGTTGGTGAGGAACTCACCGAACAGGCCCTTGTTGCCGGTAGCGGGGTCACGCGTGAACGCGACGCCGGTGCCGCAGTCGTCACCCATGTTGCCGAACGCCATCATCTGTACGTTGACGGCGGTGCCCCATGAATAAGGAATGTCGTTGTCACGTCTGTAAACGTTGGCTCTGGGGTTGTCCCATGAACGGAATACGGCTTTGATAGCGCCCATGAGCTGTTCCTTCGGGTCGGTCGGGAAATCCGTACCGATCTTGGACTTGTACTCGGCTTTGAACTGCTCCGCAAGCTTCTTGAGATCGTCTGCATCGAGGTCGATGTCGTTCTTTACGCCCTTTTCGGCTTTCATCTTGTCGATGAGCTGTTCAAAATATTTCTTGCCGACTTCCATAACGACGTCGGAGTACATCTGTATAAATCTTCTGTAGCAGTCGTACGCCCATCTCGGGTTGCCGGATTTTTCCGACAGGACTTTAACGACTTCCTCGTTCAGACCGAGGTTGAGGATGGTGTCCATCATACCGGGCATGGAAGCTCTCGCGCCGGAACGGACGGAAACGAGAAGGGGATTTTCCTTGTCGCCGAATTTCTTTC
>JAEEJJ010000154.1 GCA_016281805.1 Clostridiales bacterium | reverse complement strand
CCGATGTGTTCTTATTGTTTATAATAACGGAGAAATTATGCGAATTCAAAAATTTATCGCTGAATGCGGAGTGTGCTCACGAAGAGCTGCTGAAGAACTTGTTTTGGCCGGAAAGATTTTCGTAAACGGCAAAGAGGCAGCGGTGGGCATGGATGTCGATCCCGAAAACGACCGTATTATGTATTCAGGCAAACGCCTGTATATCAAAGCGTGCGACAAACAGTATTTTATTTTTTACAAACCGCGCGGCGTTATAACATCTATGAAAAGAGAGTCCGAGGATGAAAAACGTCCGATCGTCGCGGATTTTATTAAAAAAATCAAGGGAAGGGTATATCCTGTAGGACGTCTTGACAGAGACAGTGAAGGTATACTCATCCTTACGGATGACGGAGAGGCAGCTCTTCGTATGACTCATCCCAGATATCATATCAATAAAACATACCGCGTAACGGTGCGCGGCAACGTTTCGGAAAATCAGCTTGCAAAACTGAGGGACGGCGTTTTGCTTGACGACGGTATGACAAAACCTGCAATCGTTGCAATTCAGTCCCAGACATCCGAAAAAGGTGAAAATGAAGACAGCGACGATATCTATACCGATGAAAATATCAGGATAGTAAAGACCGCTCTTCATATAACGATCAGCGAAGGCAGAAACAGACAGATAAGACGAATGTGCGAAGCTGTCGGGCTTGAAGTTATGCTTCTTAAACGTATTGCCGTAGGGGAGATATTGCTTGGCAGACTTAAACCGGGCGAGTACCGTCCCATGACGGAGGCGGAAAAAGCAAAACTGATGAAAAGTCTTTCATTGCCTTATACCCCGCCCGAGAAAAAAGGGAAAACTCTTTCCGAAACAAAGCACGGCAAGCCCGTTCATCGTTACGGCAGAGAAAAATCGGTAAACGAGCGCAGATTCCTGAAACAGGTAAAAAAGATGAAATGATCTTTTGCGCCTTTTTCAGAATGAATTTCAATTCGAAAAGAGTTTTTCGGACTATTCGAAATGACTGTTTATCAACATTACGAGTTGTATATAAACGGGATTTTTAAACGTATAAAAAAAATGCTGAAAATAAGCGAAAAAATCAATTTCGCACGATTTTGACGATTTTTCCTGTGAGCGCTGAAAATGTGATATTTCAAGGGTTTTCCACGTTTTCAACAGGGTTTTCCACAGTTTTGCATATTTTATTGCGTAGTTATTAAACGTTTGAACAGGGTTTTCCACAGGCAGGTCAAAAAAATCCGAAAATAATCGACTTTCTTAAAGTGGAAAAATCTGTCGAAAAAATTGTCGTTTATATGTCCAAAAATCATTGAAGAGCTCAAATTCAGTATTTTCAACGGTTTTTATTATTTGTAGCATTATTTCAAAAACGTAAAGCTTTTCCGCATTACGATGCATAAAAAAATTGCATACATAATTTATTTATGCATATTCGTAAATGATCATGAAAAACTGTAATAATTCGGAGTAACGGAATGAACGAGAACGGAAGAAAATTGAAAATTCTTTATATCCTGCAGCTTCTTTACAGGCTTGCTGATGAAAAGGAGCCGCTTTCGATCGAAAAAATAATAGCTGAGCTTGCAAAAAAAGGAATTACCGCTGAAAGAAAATCGATATATTCTGATATTGCGGCGCTTCGTGAATTCGGCGTTGAAATAGTTGCTGTCAAATCGAAATCAGTAGGCTATTATATAAAAAACAAAGTTTTTTCCGAAAGCGATCTTGCCGCTTTGTGGGATTCCGTTCACGCCACAGGGTTTATAAGCGGAAAACGATGCGATGAGCTGAAAAAAAAGATAGAATATCTCGCATCGGAACGTGAAAAAAAACAGATTCGGCGCCGCGTATATACTGTAAACAGAGCTTTCCGTCAACCCGAACAGTATGTTAAAAACCTCAATACCGTTCATAATGCGATCGCAGAAAAAAAGCAGATCTCATTTGTTTACGAAGATGGCGTAACAGAAGGCAGAAAGGCAAAAAAAACGACGTATTGCGCAAGTCCGTATATAGTTATATGCAGCTCAGGTTCCATGATGCTCATTGCGGGCTGTCCGGAACTTGAAGGACTAAATCATTTTTATATAGACAGGATCGAATCTGTTTCCGTTCTTCCCGATAAAATAACGGATGTCCGCGAATTTGTCGGGGATATGGAATTTGACCTGATGTGTTATTCAAGAGGTCTTTTCGACTCATATTCCCCTGATTCCGTCACGGTCACCCTTCGTATCAATGAAGATATGATAAACACCGTTGTAGGCACATTCGGTAAAACGGTTACTGTAAAACCATACGGCGGAATAGCAAGCGGGCTTTACTCTGCAACATTTGATACCGAGATCTCGCAGGAGCTATTATCGTGGCTTTTTCTTAACAGCGCCACTGTTCATGCCGTTGCCCCTCAGGAGCTCGTAAACGCCCTGAAAGACGCAGCACGCGACGTATACATCAAATACTGCAACTGAGTTTGAACGCCCGCATTCGCCGTTATACGCGCTCAGGTTCAGTTTGAGACAGTATCACTAATTGTTCTTTGCTCAGCTTCGGTGAGATTTTTCTTCATATCCTGTTTTTTGTGAAATGTTCGGGCTCACCCGCACTGAATTTCGATTTTGTAATACAGAGCAAATACAAACAAAAATGATGAGACTTTTCGGTCTCATCATTTTTATAATTAAATATTTTCTGCTTTCAGCGCTCAACCTTTACCGCTTTATATCCCGCTTCATCAACGGCTGCCGTAAGCGTTTTGTCGTCAACGTTTTTTTCAAGCGTTACAACGGCTTTCTTTCCTTCAAGATCAACCGCCGCTTCTTTTACTCCGTCAAGCGCGTCAAGCGCCTTTTTTACATGTGCCACACAATGCTGGCACATCATTCCTTCAATGTAGATCGTTTTTGTCATTTCTTTATCCTCCGTTGATTCATTTTTGTTAACTAGTATTTCCGAACCGTTTTCGCCTATGTTTTCGGGAAGACTTACCGGCGGCATACGATTTGATTTTCCGCGTTTTTTTATGTCAAAGAAATTCAGACGCAGCGCATTCGTTACAACAAACAGGCTCGACAGACTCATCGCAGCCGCTCCGAACATAGGGTTGAGCTCAATTCCGGCTATCGGGATAAAAACTCCCGCCGCAAGAGGAATGCAGAGTATGTTGTAAAAAAATGCCCAGAACAGATTTTCTTTTATGTTTTTCAGAACCTGCCTTGAAAGACGTATCGCAGCGGGTACATCTTGTATTCCGGCGCGCATCAGCACAACGTCGGCGGCGTCAGTTGCAATGTCGGTTCCTGCTCCTACCGCAATACCGGTATCAGCTCTCGTGAGCGCAGGTGCGTCGTTTATTCCGTCACCTATCATAGCGACCTTTCCGTATTCGGAAAGAGTTTGGATAACGTTTTCTTTTCCGTCCGGCAAAACCTCCGCTACCACTTTTTCGATGCCTGTGGCTTTTGCTGTTGCAAACGCCGTTGCCCTGTTATCACCGGTAAGCATTACAGTGCGTATTCCGAGGTCTTTCAGTTCTTCTACCGCATCATTGCTGTCGGGTTTCGGCTTGTCAGCCACGGCTATAATGCCTGCAAGGGTTTCATTGATCGTAAAATATACCGGAGTCTTTCCTTTTTCTGCAAAAGCTTTCGCATAACTTTCTGCAAAATCCGTTTTGACACCTTTTTCTTTTATCAGCGAAAGATTTCCGCCCAGAACACGCAGTCCGTTCACGGTTCCGCAAACTCCGTGACCGGGAAGCGCTGAAAAATCGGTCGCTTCATACCGCTCAGATCCGTTTTCGTCCGCATATGAGGTTATTGCTTTTGCTATAGGGTGTTCGCTTTTCGATTCGACCGCCGCAGCTATTTTAATCAGTTCGTTTTCGCTGACGGAAAATGCGATTTTATCGGTTACTTCGGGACGTCCTTCGGTGATCGTTCCCGTTTTGTCAAATACCGCGATCTGTGTTCTTCCGGCAGCTTCAAGAGAAGCCGCAGTTTTGAAAAGTATGCCGTTTTTTGCTCCGACGCCGCTTCCGACCATTACCGCTACAGGCGTGGCAAGTCCGAGGGCGCACGGGCAGCTTATTACAAGAACACTTACCGCTCTTGCAAGCGCAAAGCCGAAATCTTTGCCGGCGATGAGCCATACAGCAAGCGTAACTGCCGCTATCGCGATTACTATGGGAACGAATATTCCCGATACTTTATCGGCAAGCTTTGCCACAGGCGCTTTTGTTGAGGCGGCGTTTTCAACAAGCTCTATAATTTTGCTGAGCGATGTTTCGCTGCCTACATGCGTTGCTCTGCATTTAAGAAATCCGTTCTGATTTATCGTTGCGGCGCTTACTTTACTGCCCTCGGTTTTGTCGACCGGAATACTTTCTCCCGTCAGCGCAGCCTCATTAACTGCGCTTTCGCCTTCAATAACAACTCCGTCTGCGGGAAAGCTTTCTCCCGGACGAACAGTAAATATATCTCCCTGTAAAAGGTCTTCCGCATTGATCTCGATTTCTTTTCCGTCTCTTATAACCATTGCTGTTTTAGGCGAAAGATCTATGAGCCGTTTTATTGCGTCCGTTGTTTTTCCTTTGCTTCTTGATTCAAGCATTTTGCCTATTGTTATGAGCGCAAGTATCATTGCGGCGGACTCAAAATAAAGACCGTGAAGAAGATGCTCACCGCCGTGTTCATCCGCAGTCATTAAAAATACTACCGCAACGCTGTATATAAAAGAAATTCCGCTTCCGAGCGCAACGAGCGTATCCATATTCGGGGCAAGATGGATAATTCCGTTAAAGCCGTTGATAAAAAATTTGCTGTTTATTACCATGACCGATGCAGAAAGGATCATTTCGCATAGCGCCGTTGCGATGTAATTCCCTTCCAGAAACGGAGGCAGGGGAAGAGAAAACATATGCCCCATTGAAATATACATCAAAGGTAAAAGCAAAATAACTGATGCGATAAGCCTTTTTGCTATTTTTCCCGTTTCTTCGTCCTTTTCGGATATTTCCGCCTTATTCTGACCGGCCGCTTTCGCTCCGTAGCCGGCTGCTTTTACAGCTTTGCAAACGTCCGCGTCGCTGAAACCGTCTCCGGTAACGGTCATGGAATTCGTCAGAAGGCTTACATTTACATCGCTGACTCCTTTTACGGATCTGGCGGCTTTTTCAACGTGAGATGAACACGCCGCGCAGCTCATGCCTGTGACATTGTATTTTTTTGTCTCCATTTATTCCCTCTCTTTTTCGTTTGCTGTATATACGAATATACGCAAGTTTGCTGTTATGTTTCAATTTTATACGATTAAAAGCGATTTGTCAATATCATTCGGACGAAAGAATTCGGTTTGAATATGATAATAATTGCTGCAAACAGCTTTTTACTTATTGCAAACATAAAACTGCCTATAATATAAATGTATATATAAAAAAACCGCAAATGTATTGCAGATTTTTTAATAAATTGTATTTAACTGTTGACTTTACGTGTCTTTGGTGATATAATTACATTAATTATTTATACTCGGAGGCATTTTGATGAAAAAAACGGTAATTTGTCTTCTTCTTGCGGCGTTGCTTTCGCTCACGCTGCTTTCGTGTTCACAGGAACAGGAGGAAGTATTTGATCTTGATCTCAGCGGCAACAGCGAACTGAATTTTGACGGACTCGGGCTGAAAGTTCTTGTTTCGTTCTTTTCAGGCAACTCTGCCGTTGCAGGCGACAACATACTCGGATATCCGGTAGGAACAGGTCTTGCAGAGCTTGCGACCAATCGTATTGCCGATACCGAAAAATCCCTTAACTGTAAAGTGAATATCGATTACAGAGAATGGGGCAGTTTCACATCATATTTTACGGGCAGTCTGGCTGCGGGATCAAGCCCTGCCGACTTCGCATTCATAACATCGTTTGATATCTATTCATATGCAAAAGCCGGTTACCTTTCCGGTATAGCTTCACAGCTTGGCGATATCATTGACTACCGCGACAGCGATAAATGGGGCACGCCCAATCTTCTGGAATGCGCATGCTATAAAGACGACCTTTACGGTATTCTTCCCGCGGCATGGCCGGATCTTATATACTCGTCTTTCGGATATCCGCTCGTTGTCAACGAAGATCTTATTTCTATCGTCGGAGCAAGCGATCCGAGAGAGCTTTATGAACAGGGCGTATGGAACTGGAGCACATTCAATGACGAGCTCGAAAAATGCACAGTCACAGAAGGCGGAGAAACCATTACTTACGGTCTTACCGCGCACTCTCCGTATTTTGCCGAGATGATACTCGCGTCAAACGGTGTCGGACTTACCCGTGTAAACGGCAAGCCTTCCATGACGTGCGGCTTTTACAACAATCCGTCGTATTTCTCCGCAGCGGAAGAAATTCAGCTTATAAGATTCGGTGATCTTGCTTATACATATTATCTTTCTGTTGAAGGCGACCCCGTTACGGTAACAGATTCTTTCTGCAACGATATGGCATGTTATTCCTTTATGCCCACGAAATATATTTTCGGCGTATACGGAGATGTCTCTCAGAAAGTTGAAAACTACGCGGTCGTTCATACTCCTGTCGGTCCGGATGTCGCTCCCGATCACGCGGCAGGTATTTATGACGGTATGACTTGCACGATTGTTTTCCCATCTCTTACTGATAACCTCAACGAGGCGGCTATTGCGGTAAATGAGATATTCTCTCCGCTTCCCGGCTATGAAACTCACGAGCAGGTAATAGAATATATGAGAAGAAACAATTTCTTCGATTCACGCGACTGCGATGCATTTCTTGATATCCTTAATAACGCCATGTATAACTATTTCTATTCCGCAGGCGGCGATGTAAGAAATATT
>JAEEJJ010000153.1 GCA_016281805.1 Clostridiales bacterium | reverse complement strand
GAAGACTCTGTTTTTGTTTGCGACCATAAAGTTGATGAAATTGTATTCCATAGCCGTAAAGTTAAGGTCTTCCTCGCCTTCTTCGGTTACTTTTACAACTCTTCTTTCGTCGGGATATATCTTCAGATCACGGCAATGCGGCGTAAGAGAGGATATACTGTCTGAATGCATTCCGTCTATTCTGCGAAATACCGCTTTTACGCGCGCGACCATTTCTCTGGGAGAAAACGGCTTCGGTATATAATCGTCCGCGCCCATTTCTATGCCGAGTATCCTGTCAAGCTCTTCATCACGGGCAGACACTATGATAATAGGCGTGTTTGCCTTTTTTCTTATTTCATTGCAAAGTTCGAAGCCCGACATTCCCGGCATCATTATATCAATAACAAGCATATCGGGGATCTGGCTGTTGAATGCTGCCAGAGCATCCTCGCCGTTTTCGTATTCGTTTACGGCATATCCTTCTTTTTCAAGATATGAGCGGACTATCTCTCTTATGTCCTTTTCGTCGTCTACCACATAAATCATTTTAGGCATATAAGATACCTCCTGCATATTACTAACCGTTTTTCCGGTTGCTTTTCTTCAATATTATTATACCATAAAAAATAAAAAATGGAAGAGGAATTTTTAAGTTTTATAAAAATTTTTGTTTACAACTTTAAGTTATACCCTTTTTTGCCGCATTGCTACATTCATGACACATATGTATCATTATTTGACGGCATTTTGATGTTAAAATACAAACATTAAATTCAGTTTAAAACGATTATTTCTCCCCCCTCTCTTTTCCGGGTCCCGTTGCTTTTGCAGCGGGTTCCGGATTCTTTAAAAGATATTCTCCTATTTTTCATATCTACCTTCTCTATTTATTTATTTCGGAAAGATCCCTGCTTTCGCAGGGATCTTTTCGTTAAAAAGGTACGGGATCTCTCCCGTACCTGATCGTATCGTTTTGATTTTTCAAATCAGTATGCTATGCCCTGAGCCTTCATTGCTTCGGCAACTTTAAGGAAGCCGGCGATGTTTGCGCCGGCAACGAGATTGCCCTTCATACCGTATTCTTCCGCGGCTTTGGCGGCATTGCGGTAAATGTTTATCATAATGCCGTGAAGTCTCTCGTCTACTTCTTCTGAAGTCCATGAAAGCCTGAGAGAGTTCTGGCTCATTTCAAGACCGGAAGTTGCGACACCGCCGGCGTTCGCTGCCTTTGCAGGTCCGAAAAGAACTCCGTGAGACTGGAGATATGCGACCGCATCGGGAGTAGAAGGCATGTTTGCGCCTTCAGCTACCGCCGTAACGCCGTTGGCTACGAGAGCCTGAGCGTCCTCAAGGTGAAGCTCGTTTTGTGTAGCGCACGGAAGAGCGATATCACACTTGATGTTCCAGATGCCTCTGCCTTCGGTATATACCGCGGAGGGAACGCGTTTTGCATATTCCGAAATACGTCCGCGCTCGACCTCTTTTATCTGTTTTACAACGGCAAGATCCATTCCGTTTTTATCGTATACAAAACCGTTTGAGTCGGACATTGCAACTACTTTCGCGCCAAGCTGCGTAGCTTTCTGAGCCGCATAAATGGCAACGTTGCCGGATCCGGAAATGACCACGGTCTTATCTTTGAAGGAATCGTTATTATGTTCAAGCATTTCTTTTGTGAAATAGCAAAGTCCGTAACCTGTTGCTTCGGGACGGATAAGAGAACCGCCGTATGAAAGTCCTTTACCGGTAAGAACACCTGTAAATTCGTTGCGGAGACGTTTATACTGACCGAACATGAAGCCTATCTCTCTTGCTCCAACGCCGATATCGCCCGCGGGAACGTCTGTGTCTGCGCCGATATGTTTTGAAAGCTCGGTCATAAAGCTCTGGCAGAAGCGCATGATCTCTCCGTCAGATTTGCCTTTGGGGTCAAAGTCGCTGCCGCCTTTGCCGCCGCCCATGGGAAGGGACGTAAGGCTGTTTTTGAATATCTGTTCAAAGCCGAGGAATTTTATTACGGAAAGGTTTACGGAAGGATGAAGTCTCAAACCGCCCTTGTAAGGACCGATAGCGGAGTTGAACTGAACGCGGAAGCCTCTGTTTACACGGACTTTTCCGCTGTCGTCGACCCACGAAACACGGAAAATGATCGTGCGCTCAGGCTCGACTATTCTGTCAAACACGCCTGCATCGATAAGATCCGGACGTTTGTCTGCAACGGGAACGAGGCTTTCGAAAACTTCTCCCACAGCCTGAAGAAATTCGGGCTCATTAGGATTTTTCCTGCAAACATCTTCGTAAAGATCAGAAAGATACTTGTTATTGATTTGCATTGGAACTTTCCTCCTGTTTATTATAAGACTAAAATATGCCTGAAATTTTAATATACCGCATATTATACATAAAAAACGAATATTTTTCAAGAGGTCTTTTGTAAAAAAAATGTGATTTTTCAATAGAAGCGGCCGATATATTCCTCCGAGCATTCCGCAGCGATAACGCGGTCAACATTTGAGTTGCAAAAAACATAACCGCGCCATTTTTCGGCGGCAAAAGACTCCGCCCAGTCGCGTATATATTTTATCTCCGCAATGGAACGCACCCTGCCGTCCTTTGAAACAAGCAGAAAATCGGTCCTCGTTTTTATCATATCCGGAAAACACACGTAAATGTCAAAAAGCGTAAAATCAACGATCTTGCCGCGTTCGTAGTAAACATTGCAGATGCTTTCAAATATCTCTTCGCGTATTTTATCGATATTCCCGGATATTCTATCTATGAAAGATCTCATATACGCGTAATCTTCGACGGTCCCGGTCGATTTTCCCGTTTTTTCGAGCGAGAATTCGGCGACCCTCTTCGGGAGCTTTCTTGTTTCTATCTTTTTTATCATTCCGCCGAGAGTGAGCAGATTGTTCTGTTCCTCAAACGGGATCTTATCAACGGTATCGAAATTTTCGATGTTTGAATCGGAATATTTGAGAAAATCTGCCGGATCGTTAAGAAGTCCCACATTTGCCATGCCGAGAACGACATCACGAAGAGAAGACTCTGTAGCAAGAACTTTCTGATGTCTGTACATATAAACGTAAAGAATGCCTCTGTTGAAAATAAGCTCTTCTATCGTAGTAAGCGCATCGCTGTCTGCGGCAAGGACGTAATCTTTTTTGCCGTTTTCCTCTCTTTCGGCGATCATTATTTTCATAAGGAATCTGTCAACGCCGTAAGTCATCGCGATACCTGCGGTATAACTGTCCCTTTGCGTATAGTCGAGCTTATCGGCGTCAAACTCACCGTTCAAAACAGATGTTAGAAATGTCTGTCCGTTGCCGTCAGCGTCGTAATTTTTTTTGCCGACAACTATATTTGCGGCTCGTATAAGAACATCCGTATGCTTTTCCTTATCGGGAAAATCGACATAGTCGAAGAAAAACTCGGAAAACGCCGCCGACGTTATGATCAGATACGACATAAATTCATGAGGAGCGCATTTTATGCATTTTTCATTCATTAATTCCGTAAATTCGGGAACCGACGCATAGACCCGTTCTGAAAGATGTGAATAAAAACAGTGTCCCACATCGTGAAGGATCGCCGCAAGGCGGACAGTATTTACGTCAAACTCGGAAACGGCATATATTTTGCTGCGTTTTTTAAGCTGCTCCGCCATTCTTCCTGCGATCGCGCAGGTTCCCAGAGAATGTTCGAAGCGGCTGTGTCTTGCCGCGGTATAAGTAAGGTCCGCCATGCCGAGCTGATGTATGCCGCGAAGACGCTGAACGACGGGAGAGTCGATTATCTGGACCTCCCATGCCGAATAAAAAACCGAACCCCATATCGGGTCGTGTATGAATTTGCCGTCGTTTTTTTCGGGTACATATCCGTCAAGAAGTCCCCCGACAAACGAATTTATTTTTTCTTCAAGTCTGTTCATGCAGCCGCCTCCGCAAATCGGATAATTCATATATACTTTATCATAAAACAGTCAAAAAATCAAGTGTAAAAGTCCGATTACGGCAAAATCAAATGCGATATGGATAAATTATACAATAATTTTTATTTCATAACCGCTGAATTTTACATATTTTGCTATTGAAATTATCATAATAATATGTTATATTATTATATATCCGGCTGTAAATTTTTTTTATCAGGAGATATGACCATGAAAAAGAAAGCTCTTATAGTCTGGGGCGGCTGGGACGGTCACGAGCCCGACAAGGTTGCCCACAGATTCGGCAAAATACTTGAAGGAGAAAATTTTGACGTTGAGATTTCCGACACAATGACTTCATACGAAGACAGGGAAAAGCTCAAAAGTCTCGATCTGATCGTTCCTATCGTTACAGGAGGAAAGATAACGGGAGAACAGATGTCGTCTGTATCGGATGCGATCGCCTCCGGCGTGGGCATGGCAGGATGTCACGGCGGCATGTGCGACTCGTTCCGCGACTGCGTTGACTGGCAGTTCATGACCGGCGCACAGTGGGTATCCCATCCGGGCGGACAGGTCGATTACACCGTAAACATAAAAAAGAACTCATCAAGTCCGATAGTTTTCGGTATCGATGATTTCAAAGTAACGAGCGAACAGTATTATATCCATATCGACCCGTGCATAAATGTGCTCGCGACAACAAGATTCCCCGTTGCAAACTGGTATCACGCAACAAACGGTTTTGTAGACGTTCCCGTTGTTTTCACAAAAATGTGGGGTATGGGAAGAATTTTCTACAGCTCTCTCGGTCATCACGACGACATTTTCGATATTCCCGAAGCTCAGGAGATCCAGAGACGCGGAATGCTCTGGGCAGCAGAAGGAAAATCCGTTGCGGGAGACTACACAAAATATTCAAGCACCGCCAAAATGTTCTGATAACCAAAATGTTCTGATAATACAAAAGGAGAATAAAAATGGATAAAGTAAAAATAGGCGTTATAGGCTGCGGAAACATCAGCCCGATCTATCTTACAAACCTCACACAGGTATTCAAAAACGTTGAAGTAAAATATGTAGCGGACAGAATTCACGAACGCGCAGTAAAACGCTCTGAAGAATACGGACCGAAAGCAGTTTCAGTAGCGGAACTTCTTGCAGATCCCGAAATAGAGATCGTTCTCAATATCACAAACCCCGATCAGCATACCATAGTAAACCGTCAGATCCTTGCCGCAGGCAAGAGCGCACACAGCGAAAAACCGTTCAACGGTTTTCTTGACGACGCAAAGGAACTTATAGACATCGCAAACAGCAAAGGACTGAGAATAGGCGGAGCTCCCGATACGTTCCTCGGCGCCGGCATTCAGACATGCCGCAAGCTTATAGATGACGGATATATCGGCGAACCTGTAGCGGGCAACGCATTCCTTCTTTGCCACGGACACGAAAGCTGGCATCCGGATCCGGAATTCTATTACAAAAAATGCGCAGGTCCGATGTTCGATATGGGACCCTATTACATTACCGCCCTTATTTCGCTTCTCGGACCGGTAAAGAGAACAGTAGGCTTTACCAAGAGAACTTTCCCCACAAGAAAGATCACGAGCGCTCCGAAATACGGAACGATAATAGATGTTGAAGTTCCCACTCATGTAGCGGGCACTATGGAATTTGCAAACGGCGCAACGGTGCAGCTCACAACTTCCTTTGACGTATGGGGAGCAAAGAGTCTGCCGTGCATAGAAATATACGGAACAGAAGGAACTATCGTTGTTCCCGACCCGAACGGCTTCGGCGGCCCGGTATATCTGAAGAGATTCAATACCGATTTTAAGGAAATGCCTCTGACGCATTGCTATTCCGAAAACAGCCGCGGTCTTGCTGTTGCTGATCTCGCATCTGCAATAAGACACGGAAGAAAACACAGAGCGAACGAACAGCTTTGCTACCATGCGCTTGAAGTAATGCATTCGTTCGAAATGAGCTCCGATTCGGGAAGAGTTTACGAGCTTAAATCTACATGCGAACGGCCCGCTCCGATGAAGCAGGTTCTCGAAAAAGGTGAAATAGACTGATTTTTACGGGCAGATCGCAGAACATACGGTCTGCCCGGCCGTTTTTCCGTTTTCAGGAGGAATTTTCATGAAAAAGCTAAAAACGTCACTTATTCTGCTTATTGCTTTTCTTTTTCTCGCATCATGTTCTCAGGCGGCAGCCGAAGAGATCGTGCCGGAATATGATTCTGCCGTAGACACGGAAAATATCGATCTTATGGGATATGAATATACGATCGCGGCAGAAACGCACGGCGGCGGAGAATATCAGCTTTCGCCGGAACCCGGCGCGAACGACAGAGGAGACAAACTGCTTCAGAGATATAAAGATACCGAAAAAAAGTTCAACATAACGCTCAATATTCAGAACGGAAGCAGTCTCTCG
>JAEEJJ010000152.1 GCA_016281805.1 Clostridiales bacterium | reverse complement strand
GCGCAAAAAAAATGCTGCTTGTAAACAACGTTGATGACCGTGATTTTCTTAAAAAGCTGTTGACTGCTGTTTATGAAGATCTTTCCGCTTCACAAAACTGAAGCATTTTGTATCCCGTGCAAAAGAATGATCCTGTCGATTAAATCCGGCAGGACTTTTTTTATAACGCTTTTCTATACCGGACCATCCGATATTCACAGCTTTTTGTTGACTTTTTTACGTTTGTATGCTATAATCACCCGTGAGGTGGAAAAAATGAATATATTATTGATTCTGGTTGACCAGTGGCGCGCCGAATGTATAGGTGCTCTTGGCAAAATACCTGTAAAAACTCCCAATATTGACAGACTTGCGTCGGAAGGCGTTCTTTTTACAAACGCTTATACTCCCACGCCTGTTTGCGCTCCTGCACGCCAGTCTCTTATGTCCGGCAGACAGGCAGACAGCTTCGGCGCATTGTGGAATTACGGTCTCGGTAATGTCGCTTCTCTTAAACCCGACGACTGTTACTGGATGAACAACCTGAAAAATGCGGGTTTTTCCAATGCTTATTTCGGACAGTGGCATTCTTCCGAATATGGTCAGGCGCTCGATTTCGGTTATGATTATTATCTGCCTCTCGGAGAAGTCCGCAGGCAGATCCGCGAAAAATACGGTGACATCTCATTCAAAAACGGCTGGTTCGGAGATGTGAATCCCATTCCTTATGAAGACGAAGCGCCGCACAGACTCGCAAAAGCCGCATGTGAATGGATAGAAAAGCAGAACGGACCGTGGCATGTCTGGTTCGACCTTCCTTATCCTCATCTTCCCTGCCGTCCTTCCGAGCCGTTTGCGTCAATGTATAAGCCCGAGGATACCGTTCCGTGGGCAAGTTTCGGCGATACTCTCGAAAATAAACCGTATATTCAGCGCCGGCAGATCCAGAACTGGCATCTTGAAAATATGACCTGGGCTGATTTCGCTCCGACCGTCGCATATTATTACGGAATGATGTCACAGATCGACGACGCCGTCGGCAGAATTATTGATACGCTTGAAAACAAAGGAATTCTCGACGATACCCTGATCGTTTTCACTTCCGATCACGGAGACACCAGCGGCGGACACGGCATGATGGATAAACACTACATTCTTTACGACGATGTAACCCGCGTCCCGCTTATAGTCCGCTATCCCAAGGCGTTCAATAAAGGCGAGGTCTGCGATGAATTCGTTTCCAACTGTCTCGATTTTGCGCCGACTGTTGAAGCTCTTGCCGACCTTCCCGCGGCAGGCGTCCGTCACGGTATGCCTTTAATGGATACAATTGCGGGCAAAAATCCCGAAAAGTTTTCCGTATCAACTTCAAACGGACAGCAGTTCGGGCTTTTTACTCAAAGATGTATTCGTGACCATAAATATAAATATATCTGGAATCTTACGGATATCGATGAGTTTTACGATCTTGAAAAAGACCCGGGGGAGAAGACGAACAGGATCGACTGCGAAGAATATTCCGATATAATCAAAGATCTTAAATCAAAATTGAAAATCGCGCTGAAAAAACGCAGCGATCCGTTTTGCAACGGCTCGGTCGATTGGCAGCTCGGTGAAAAGTAGGTCGTTTCTGTTTACCTTGATATAATTATTTTGAAATAACAAAAGTGCAGTACTGTATGTCTGCACTTTTGCTTTTCTATTGAGGAAGGAAGGGTTTTTACCGTATATTTGTTGTAAAATTCAACAAAAATTTAATAAACTTTTTCTGATTTCCTGTTGACAAATACGATCATTTTTTGATATAATAAATATAGTAAATGGACTTTACGCCCCGGGAATTCTGCCGGTGTGGCGGAATCGGCAGACACCCGGAACTTAAAATCCCGTGAAACGAGAGCTTTGTAACGGTGCAAGCCCGCTCCCGTCAGATAACCGGTTATCTTTTTAAACCTCATTTTGCCGCGAAAATCTTTTTTCTCCGTTCTATTGGAGCTGAAAATATTTTTCACGGCAAAAACATATTACAACCCCACAATAATCAAAATTTTAAAACTAAGAAAAAGAGTAATTGAAATGAAAAAACATTATTATTGGAGGTCTCTATGAAGAAATTCTTATATTCCTTTAGAAAAAATCCTCTCCTGGTGCTTTTACTGTTTTTGCAGATTGCCGTAACAACCTACTCGATTTTTTATTTTTTATATTATTATAAACTCTATGATTACCATTCAAGTCAGATGAATACGGTTTTCACACAATACAGGTTCCGATCCGTTCTTTATCAGTTTTCAAAACAGGAAGCCGTAGAGCTTTTTATGAACCCTAATAGCGGTTCCGACGAAACGCTTCGCGCCATGGGTAAATTTTTCGAGGAAGTAAAGAATATTGACGGTCTGAATGTCGTTCCGAATCTCGGAGGATTTCAAAGTTCTTCCATACACTTAGCAGGCTCTTTTGATCAGATCGGTGAAAAAGACAGATCCGGCGACTCTCCGTTAGCAAGAACAGTTACGGAAGATGACGGAAGCGTAACAACGGAATTCCGTATGAATATCATCGGTTCAAACTACGGTGATCATTTCCCTTTGAACGTCATTGAGGGAAGAGAATTTGAACAGGGCGATTTCGTTTCGTGGGACGATCTTTCCAGAATTCCCGTTATTCTCGGATATAGGTATAAGGGATATTTTAACGTGGGAGATATCCTTGAAATGACATACTCCTTTGTTATAAAAGATAAACTGACATTGGAGGTCGTGGGTTTTCTTGCCGAGAATTCGGTATATCCTAAAAGCACCGGGCTTTCGCTGGGCTCATTTGACGGTCAGATTATTTTACCTATCCCCGATATGACATCTGAAATTTATGAGAACAGGCGGCTTACGCTTGCGGAAAGACAGATCATTATCGGATCATATTATCTTGTGGATCTGTCTCGTGAAGACGAAATCG
>JAEEJJ010000151.1 GCA_016281805.1 Clostridiales bacterium | reverse complement strand
TTTACGATCGTATCTATTTCAGCGCGCAGCTCTGCAGCCGAAAGTCCCGGTTTTGACGGAAAATCGATATTTGAAACTGTTGCCACCCACAAACCTTTAAGTCCGTCGGAAGCAGCGCCTATTACGATCTCTTCTGAAGGAGGTAAGGTAGGCTGTTCTTCCTGTTTTTCAACCGTTGCGGTAAAGTTTGCGGTAAATCCGCCGTCCTGAGTTGTAACCGTTATTATTGCCGTGCCTTCAGAAAGCGCAGTTATTTTACCGTTGTTATCTACAGAAACAATATCGGGAGCTGAAGAAACGAAGGTAACATTTTTATTCGCAGCCAAAGAGGGCGCGACTGCCCACGAAAGTGTGAGCGAATCTCCTATTTGGGCAAAAACATAACTTTCGGATGAGAATGAAACGCCCGTTACAGCCACATTCTGCGGAATATCCACTTTAACATCCACTACCGTTTTTATATTTCCGCCTGCGGCGAAAATATTGATTTTTGCGGTTCCGCTTGATACTGCAGTAACTTTTCCGCTTCCGTCTACAGTTGCAACATCCGGATTATCAGATATAAAAACAACGGATCTGTCGGTCGTATTTTTAGGAGACAATGTGTACGAAATAGTATATGTTTCGCCTTTTTCGTCAAAACTGATCGATGTTTGGCTTAAAGTGATATTTTCTGCCGGGATCACCGCATCGACCTTAACTTTGCATATCGCCTGTTTTTTTCTGTTGTCTGAAACAGCGTATACCGTTGCCTCACCGTTGCCTACCGGAGTAACGATCCCCGTGGAGCCGTCAACGGTTACGGTTACTACGGATTTGTCTGATACTATCCATTCAAGACCGCGTTCCGTTGTGTTTTCAGGCTCCCATACAGGGGTAAGCCTTATATTTTCATCAAGAGTGGTGAACGTGTATTCCGAAATATCGAAATTTACATCTGTCATCGGAACATTTACATCCACATTTACATTAACTTCACAAAAAGCGGCGAAATCACCTTTTACCGTGCGCGCGGTAATAATGGCCTTTCCGTTTGAAACGGAGATAACGGTTCCGTTGCTGTCTACAGTTGCAACCAGCGGATTTGAAGATGACCATAATACTTCGGGTTCGGTCGCGTTTGACGGCAGCACTTCACAGCCAAGCGACATTATTTCTCCGAAATACGTAAACTCATGCGACGACTCCGTAAGAGAAATGCCCGTAACATCCACATACGTTGTTACGGTTATCTTGCAGCTTGCAAAAGCCTCACTGTCCTCGGACCGCGCATAAATATACGCTTCGCCGCTGTTTACCGCGGTAACAAGACCGTATTGAGTTACTACCGCTACCTTTTCATCGGATGATGACCATAAAAGTTTTTTGCTTGTTGCGTCATCGGGTTTGACAACGGCGGCAAGTTGAAATGTCTGTCCGGTTTCGGAAAAATCATATTCCGTTTTTAAAAACTGAACAGATGTTACGGGAACTTCTTTTTCAGAAAGAGAGCACGATACTGCGGATATTATAAAAAGCAGCATCGTCAAAAAAAGCAGGGTCAGACTTTTTTTGTTCATGTGTTTTCTCCGTTGTTGTGTGTTATTTCAGTTTTTCTTGCGGATGAGTATGATGGGTGTGCACTGGTCATCCTGACCGGCAGGATTGTCTCTGACTATATCTTCAAGCGTTTGAGTGTCTATATCAAGAGCGTCGCATTTTCCGAGCAGTTTGACCGAAATATCGCAGGCGTCTACTATCATGCACTTTATGCCGAGCTTGTCGTAGATCTCATTGCATACGCCTGACGGATTTTCCGGATTGAGGATACCGTAATTTACGTATTCTTTATATGAAATATCGTAATCTATAAGTCCGTCGATCCCGTCAACTTCGTGACCGCAAACCTTATAAAATACTCCTTTTATTCCGAAAAGCTTTGTGACCGCCGAACAGAATGTTGCAAAAAGCACTCTCGGCAGGCCGCATATCATTATTATAAGCTGCATTTTATGCGGTGTTCCTGCTCCGGGACCTGCAGGGGTAACATGAACGAATTTGCACAGCAGTTTTGCCCAGAACCCCGGATGGATATCTTTGCGGTATACGATCCTCTTCTGACACAGAGCGATTATTTTTTCGCTTATCGAAATAAAATCGCCTTCCTTGACATGCGGAAGAGCATATTCCTTTACAACTTCAATATAATCGTCACCGATATTTACAAAACGCGTTTTTATCGCGTAGCGCTCATATTCGGTATCACCAACTTTTCGGACGATATTCTTGTTTTCGTTCGGTTTAAGCTCCGATACTGTGTTTTCCGTATTGTTTTCGGTGATGTCAGCCATTTCAAACGATCCTTTCGGGTAGTTTTTTGCCGCCTAAGAGATGAAAATGTATGTGCTTTACTGATTGTGCGCCGTCTTGTCCGCAGTTGTTTATTATTCTGTAGCCGTTTTCAAGTCCGAGTGATTCGGCGGTCTTTTTAATGGCTACAAATATATCTGCGATTATCGTTGCGTTTTCTTCGGTTATGTCGTCTGCGGAAGAAAGAACGTGATCTTTCGGAATAAATACGATATGGACCGGAGCCTGAGGCGCAATATCCCTGAAAGCCACAACTTTTTCGTCTTCATAAACTTTATCTGAAGGAATTTCTCCCGACGCTATTTTGCAGAAAATGCAGTCTTCTTTTTTCATTTTTTCTCCTTTTCATGCCTGATATGCTTTGGCTGGTGCGTATTCGGGCAAAACAGAGAGTTCGTCCCTGTTTTGCCCTTGTTTTTTTACTGTTTCAGTGAATTTACCGCCTCTGTGAGCGCCTGTTCCGCTTTTGAAGCGTCCTTGCCGCCTGCTGTTGCGCTGTCGGGTCTGCCGCCACCGCCTCCGCCGCATACAAGAGCAGCCTTCTTTACTATGTTGCCTGCATGAGCGCCGTTCTTTACGGCATTTTTGCCGCATGCGCATGCAAAGCTTACCTTGCCGCTCTCTTTATCTGTTGAAGCCAGAATTATAACGGCATTTTCGTCTTTTTCTTTTACTTTGTCGCACATTTCGCGCAGTATATCGGCTTTTGCGTCGATCATGCCGGATATGACCGTAAATTTATCGGTTTTTTCTGCTTTTGCAACGATCTCATCAAGCGATGCGAGAGCGATTTTTGAGTTGAGCTCAGCGATCTGTTTTTCTGCCGCTTTAAGTTCAGCTACGGTCTGTTCCGCTTTTGCAGCGATATCGTTGACATTGCATTTGAATGTCTGCGCTGTTTTTGCGATCAACGCATTTTTCTCGTCTATATATTCAAGCACGTTTGCACCGGTTATTGCCTCTATTCTTCTTACACCGGCGGAAATGCCCTGCTCCGCAAGAATTTTGAAACAACCGAGCATGCCTGTATTTTCAACATGGGTTCCGCCGCAAAGTTCGGTCGAAACATCTCCCATCTTTACAACGCGTACTTTTTCGCCGTATTTTTCGCCGAAGAGTGCGATAGCTCCGGTTTTCTTTGCTTCTTCAAGAGACATTTCCGTTTTTGTTACGGGAATTGCGGCAAAAATATGAGAATTTACGATTTTTTCAACTTCGTTTATCTGTTCGGGAGTCATAGCCTCAAAATGCGAAAAATCAAATCGTGCGCGTTTTGCATCCACATATGAGCCCGCCTGAGCAACATGCGTTCCGAGAACTTCCCTGAGCGCAGACTGGAGAAGGTGAACGGAGCTGTGATTTCGCATAATGCTTTCTCTGTTTTCTCTGTCGACCTCGGCATGAACGCAGTCGCCCGCCGTCAGCTCGCCTTCTTCGATATGACCGTAATGAACGAATATTCCGTTTACGCGTTTAACATCGTCGATTCTTACTACGGCTTCGTCCTTTGTAATATATCCCTTGTCGCCTACCTGACCGCCGCTTTCACCGTAAAACGGCGTTTTATCAAGGACGATCTGAACTTCCGCGCCTGTAAACGCTTCCGAAACGCGTTCGCCGTTTATAACAAGCGCGAGCACTTTCGAATCGTTTTCGAGAGTATCGTAACCGGTAAATACCGTTTTTTCAACACCGTCAAGCGTTTCGTCGCCCTTCCACGCAGTATCGTTTCCTCTTGCGGCTCTCGCTTTTTCCTTCTGTTCCTTCATAAGAGCGTTGTAGCCGTCTTCGTCAACCGTCATGCCCTTTTCTTCGAGTATTTCAAGAGTAAGGTCAAGCGGAAAACCGAATGTATCGTAAAGTCTGAAAGCGTCGTCACCAGAAAGAACGGTCTTTCCTTCGGCAGAAAGCTTATCCGTGAGATCCGAAAGAAGAATGAGACCTCTGTCGATAGTCTGATTGAATGAGTTTTCTTCGTTTTCGATAACTTTCTTTATATAATCGGCTTTTTCAACAAGATCGGGATATGCCGCTCCGCTTTCGCGTATAACAACATCAACAAGCTCACAGAGAAAATGGCTGTCTTTTATTCCCAGAAGTTTGCCGTGACGCGCCGCTCTGCGCAAAAGACGACGCAGAACGTATCCTCTGCCTTCGTTTGACGGCAAAACACCGTCGCAGACCATAAACGTGGTGCTTCTTATGTGGTCGGTCACAACTCTGAGAGAAACATCCGATTCAGGCGACTGACCGTATTTTTTATCGGACATTTCGGAAAGGCGCTCCGTGATGTTTTTTATGGTGTCAACATCGAAAAGAGAGTCTACGCCCTGCATTATGCATGCAAGACGTTCAAGTCCCATACCCGTATCGATATTCTTCTTTTCAAGAAGGGAATAATTGCCGTTGCCGTCATTATCAAACTGTGTGAAAACAAGATTCCAGAATTCCACATATCTGTCGCAGTCGCAGCCTACTTTGCAGTCGGGCTTGCCGCATCCTTTTTCGGGACCGCGGTCAAAATATATCTCGCTGCAGGGTCCGCACGGACCGGAACCGTGTTCCCAGAAATTGTCTTCTTTGCCGAGGCGTGAAACATGAGACGGATCAACGCCTACTTCTTTTGTCCATATATCGTAAGCCTCGTCGTCATCCTGATATACGGTAACATACAGCTTATCTTCGGGCAGCTTCATTACCTGCGTTACGAACTCCCACGCCCACGCAGTCGCTTCACGCTTGAAATAATCTCCGAAAGAGAAATTTCCGAGCATTTCAAAAAATGTTCCGTGACGCGATGTTTTGCCTACACGCTCGATATCCGGTGTTCTTATACACTTCTGGCATGTGGTCACGCGTTTTCTGGGAGGTGTTTGCTGTCCCGTAAAATACGGTTTTAAAGGTGTCATACCTGCATTGATGAGAAGAATGCTTTTGTCGTTCTGAGGTACGAGCGGAAAAGATTCCATTCTCAGATGTCCTTTGGACTCAAAAAAACTGAGATATTTTTCGCGTATCTCATTAAGACCCATGAATTCCATGATTGTTTTTCCCCTTGAATATGATTTTTTATAATTTTATCGGTTTGAATACTCCGCAAAAACCTGCGGGAATATGATCTTTCAGCTCTGTGAGAGCATTCTCAGCTTCTTTTTTTGTGCGGAAAACCGCAAAGACCGCAGGACCGCTGCCTGACATTTCTGCAGCCAGAGCGCCCAGAGAGATAAACTTTTTTTTGATCTTCGTTATTTCTTCCGATTTTTTCTCCGAAACATATGCAAGCATATTTGAAACATATTTCCATCGGTTTTTCGATGAAAGAAACTGATCTGTTGACGGCTTCGGAAAAAGAGGCGCTTCCTTTTCCTGCAGATCGTCAAATTCTTTGTAGATCTCGCCCGAAAAAAACATTTTTTTCGGCATAAAAAGCGCAATGAAAACATCACCTGACGAATACGGACCGGAAAGAACATCTCCTGTTCCTTCTGCTTTAAGACATCCGCCTTTTATGAAAAACGGAACATCCGAACCGATTTTTCCACCGATCTTTTCGAGCGTTTCATCTGTTGCGTTGAGCTCAAAAATATTATTGAGCGCTTTAAGAGTTGCGGCGCAGTCAGAGCTTCCGCCTCCCAGCCCCGCTCCTACAGGTATGTTTTTTTCTATATGGATGCGGACATTTATTCCCTGAATTGCAAATTCATCAAAAAACAGCTCGCACGCGCGATAACAGAGATTTTTACTGTCCGTGGGCAGATCTTTATCCGTAGATGTAACAGTTATTGAGTTTTTTTCGCAGTCATTTCGTGAAACATCGATCGTCAGTTTATCGTAAAGTGAAATCGTTTGCATTACAGACGATATATTGTGATAACCGTCGTCTCTTTTTCCGACGATATCGAGCGTGAGGTTTATTTTGGCATATGCGTTGTATGTCATTTTCTACCTCTTGATATATTTTTCGAGCCTGTCAACGGCTTTTTTAAGATGATCGAGAGAATATGCGTAAGAAATTCGTATGAATCCTTCTCCGCTTTCGCCGAAAGCGCTGCCCGGAACTACAGCAACGTGCGCCTTCTCAAGAAAATCGCTGCAGAATTTTTCAGAGCTTTCAGCAAACGCCGAAATATTCGGAAAAACATAAAACGCACCTTTCGGTTCGAAACACGGAACTGAAAGTGAACGAAAAGCGTCAAGAAGAAAACATCTTCTCATATTGTAATTCTGCCGCATATATTCAATGTCTTCATCGCCGTTTTTCATAGCTTCGATCGCGGCATACTGCGAAACAGTAGGAGCGCACATTATACCGTACTGATGAATTTTCAGCACTGCTTTCATGATCTCTTTCGGACCGCACGCAAAACCGATCCTCCAGCCGGTCATTGCATACGTTTTTGAAAAGCCGTTTACAACGATCGTTCGTTCTTTCATCCCGTCCGTTTGCGCAAAAGAAAAAAGCGGAGCGTTGGAATAATTAAGCTCGATATATATTTCGTCTGCAAGAACGAGAATATCTGTTCCTTTAAGAACGGCGGCGATTTTTTCATAATCCTCTTTTTCCATCAGCGCGCCCGTCGGATTGTTCGGATACGGCATAATGAGGAGCTTTGTTTTTTCGGTGATTACCTTTTTCAGCGTATCGGGCGTGAGCTTGAATCCGTCCTTTTCATATGTCGGCAAAATAACGGGTCGTCCTCCGGCAAGCTCGGTAAGCGGAGCGTAGCAAACAAAACTCGGCTCAGGAATCAGCACCTCGTCACCGAATGAAACAACTGAACGGATTATGTTGTCTATTGCTTCACTTCCGCCTACGGTCACGGTTATTTCGGATGCGGGATCGTAAGTCAGAGAAAATTTACGGTTCATATAATTCGCAATTTCGTCTCTGAGCGGCATAAGTCCCGCATTTGAAGTATAACGTGTCTGACCTTTTGAAAGCGCGTCTATTGCCGCCTGTCTTATATGCCACGGAGTTTTGAAGTCCGGTTCTCCGACACCGAGTGCGATAGCGTCGGGAATACGCTCGGCTACATCAAAAAATTTTCGTATACCGGACGGTTTCAGATTTTTCGCAGTTCCGGTAAGCAGATTATCGTATTCCATATCGTATCAGAACTCCGTCATTACTCTCGTGTCTTTTTCTCTTTCGTCAAATATAACGCCCTTGTCTTTATATTTATTCAATACAAAATGTGTGGCGGTTCCGGTAACTCCGTCGATCACGGCAAGCTTTTCAACAACAAACAGCGCAACTTCTCTCATGCTTTTTCCTTCAAGCATGACCGCAAGATCAAATCCGCCTGACATAAGAAAAACGGAAACGACCTCTTCAAAAGCGCATATATGTCTTGCCACGCTGTCGAACCCTTCGCCTTTTTCCGGCTGAACTTTTATTTCTATCATTGCTGAAACATATTCGCGTTCGGTTTTATCCCAGTTTATAAGTGCCTTGTAGCCGAGAATCGTTCCGTCGTCTATACATTCCGCTATAACGTCTGCGACCTGCTGCTCGGTTGCTCCGAGCGCATCTGAGATGTTTTTTGCGGAAAATCTGCAGTCGTCTTCAAGAAAACGAAGCACTTTTTCTTTCAAATTCATCATTTTTTTGTGTTCCTTTCGGGTAAAACCTTTTAGGGTTATATTTTGTGAAAAACCGGTATCCGGTTTTCGAATGTGGCGATTTCGGAAAATCCCGCACGCTTTATCATTTCATAAGCTTCGCTGATGCCGAGACCGACTCTCTGCGAGCGGTGAGCGTCGCTGCCAACGGTTATTATCTTTCCGCCGAGCGTTCTGAACATTTCGGCATATTTCAATCCGGGAACAAAATCGGCAAATTTGTCGTCAAGCGCGCTTGTGTTTATTTCGAGACCTATATCTTTTTTTGCGCAAAGTTCCAAGACCGCATGGATCTGTTCGTCAAAAACCGATAAATCTACCGTGAGACCGGCGCGGTAAATATATCGAACAGGGTAGTAAAGGTGTGTGAGCGAGGAAAATCCTCCGAGCATGACCGTTTCGTAAAGCTGTTCGAAATATTCCGTAAACAGTTTTTTTATATCTTTGTTTTTATAGTCGATATAGCAAAAATCGTATTCGTTGCGGACATTGTGGAGAGATCCAAGAATGAAATCCCATTTATAAGCCGAAACCATTTTCTTTGCGTATTCGAGCCCCTGCGCAGCCTGTCCGAGTTCTATGCCGATATTGATTTTTACGGGCGTTGTTTCTCTGAGTTTTTCGAACGTTTTCGTATATGCCGCAACGTCAAGATCTGTCCACGGTTCTTCACCAGGCGGCAACGCTGCGTTATCGTTGCATTCGCAGTGTTCGGTTATCGTAATTTCCGTAAGTCCGGCTTTTTCAGCCGCTCTTACCGCTTCTTGCGCGGTTTGATGCCCGTCGAACGAAAACTCTGTATGAATATGACAGTCTGCCTTAAACATTTCTGATCGCATTTTTCAGTTCTTCTGTCATATCGCATGCTTCCCATTTTACTCCGAGGTCCTCGCGGCCGAAATGACCGTATGCGGAAAGCGGCTGATATATCGGTTTTCTTAAATCAAGTTTTTCGATGATCGACTTCGGTCTCAGATCGAAAAGCTCGCGTACTGTTTTTGTGAGCGCTTCGTCCGGAATGATGCCTGTTCCGAAAGTGTCAACATAAACCGAAACGGGCTCGGCAACACCGATCGCATATGCGACCTGTATCTCGCATTTTTTCGCTAATCCGGCTTTTACTATATTTTTTGCTATGTATCTTGTCATATACGCCGCGCTTCTGTCTACCTTCGTCGGGTCTTTGCCTGAAAATGCTCCGCCTCCGTGTCTTGCATAGCCGCCGTATGTGTCTACGATTATTTTGCGTCCCGTCAGTCCGCTGTCGCCCTGAGGTCCGCCTATAACGAACTGTCCTGTCGGATTAATGAAGATTCGCGTGTTTTTGTCGGTCATTCCTTCGGGAATAACGGGCTTTATGACTTCTTCTATAAGTCCTTCTTTTATTGCGTCGTAATTAACAACGGGGGAGTGCTGCGCGGAGATAACTATTTCGCCTATGCGGACGGGTCTGTCATCCTCATATTCAACGGTGACCTGAGTTTTTCCGTCGGGACGAAGAAAACCGAGCGTTCCCTGCTTTCTTACTTCAGTCAGCTTCTTGGCGAGTTTATGAGCGTAATAGATAGGCATAGGCATAAGCGTTTCTGTTTCGTCGCACGCAAAGCCGAACATCATTCCCTGATCGCCTGCTCCGTCACGGTCAACGCCGAGAGCAATATCGGCAGACTGATCTTCTATGGATGTGAGAACGGAGCATGTTGATCCGTCAAATCCGTATTTTGCACGGTCGTAGCCGATACCGTTTATAACATCGCGGACGATACGCGGTATTTCAACATAGCAGTCTGTTGTTATTTCGCCCATTATAAGGACCATGCCTGTAGTGACGCATGTTTCGCACGCTACGCGGGCGGACGGGTCTTTGGCTATTATTTCATCAAGAACGGCATCTGATATCCTGTCGCATATTTTATCGGGATGTCCTTCTGTGACTGATTCGGAAGTAAAAACTTTTTTCATGTCTGATTCTCCTTTGACATGTTATGAAAAATAATGAAAAATCGCTTTTATCGAATTATCTCTATATTTAATTTTAATAAAGATTATATCACTTTATATTATAACATAAATTCCCGGAAAAGTAAACATCTTTCCCGGGAATTACAAATATTTTTCGGATTTTTAATCAATATTTTTCGTAAAATGCCTTGCAGAGTCTGTCAAGCATGTAAATATCTGTCTTTGCAGCAACTTCGCAGGGAGCGTGCATTGAAAGCATAGCCACGCCGATATCAAGAACTTCTATGTTTCTGTCAGCAATAAACTGAGAAACTGTTCCTCCGCCGCCCTGATCGACTTTGCCGAGCTCTGTGAACTGATATATTACGTTTGCCTCGTCAAAGATCGCAAGAAGTTTTGCAATAAATTCGGGACAAGCGTCCGACGCTCCGCTCTTTCCGCCGTGACCGGTGTATTTGCAGATCGCGGGACCGCAGTTGACGCATGCAGCGTTGCGCTTTTCGAATACCTCTGCGTAGTTCGGGTCGAATGCCGCCGCAACGTCCGAAGAGATCGCTGCGGAATTTGCGAAGGCGACGCGGCTGTTGTATCCGTCACAAAGCGCGAGGAGGAAATTATTCATAAAATCGGAACGAAGACCGGTAACGCCTACACTGCCGATCTCTTCTTTATCGGCAAAAACGCATACACACGTTTTTTTAGGTGCCTTTGTTTTCAGAAGAGCGGTAAAACAGGGGTATGCACATACTCTGTCGTCATGTCCGTATGCGGCGATCATGCTCCTGTCAAAACCGACATCGCGTGCATTGTCTGCCGGAACGACCGTTATTTCCGCCGTTAAAAGATCTGCCTCGGTAATACCGTATTTTTCATTGAGAGCTTTTAAAACATATTCGCGTATTTTGTCCTTCTCTTCATCCTTATCGGGCTTTGAGCCGAGCATTACATTCAGTCCTTCGCCTGTGAATGCCGTGGAGAGGGGCTTTTGCGCCTGATCTTTTGCAAGGTGAGGAAGAAGGTCCGTTATCATAAAAACAGGATCGCCGGGATCCGAACCGATATTGACCTTAATACTTGTTCCGTCTTTTTTGCAGACGATCCCGCATAAAGCAAGAGGTCTTGTTACCCACTGATACTTGCGAATTCCGCCGTAATAATGAGTTTTGAAAAAAGCCATTCCGTTGTCTTCGTAAAGGGGCGACGGCTTCAGGTCGAGGCGCGGGCAGTCAACATGCGCCGCTGTAATGTTGAAACCCTTTTCAGGAGACTCGGATCCGATCACGGCAAAAATAGCGGCGTGTTTTTTCTGGCAGAGATAAATCTTATCTCCGGGTTTATATTTTTTGCCGTCTTCAAAAGGTACGAAGCCTTCTTTTTCGGCGAGAGATACGGCGTATTCAACGCACATTCTTTCTGTTTTTCCGTTGTCAAGAAATTTCTTGTAGCCTTCGCAATATTCCGAAACTTCGTTTAATTCGGCTTCGGAAAGGACATCAAAGGCGTTTTTGTTCTGATAGGAAAGATCGCTCATTTGGTTCCTCCGTAAATTTTATTTAAAATTATTGAAATCTGTTTTTTTGTATCGGGAATGCTGTTGTTTACAACAACAAAATCACAGTTAGCTTTAAGGAAATCTTCTGAGACCTGCCTTGAAAAGCGCTGAATTGCCTGTTCTTCTGTTATCCCGTCCCGTTCGGTGATCCTTTTGAGACGTGTTTTTTCATCGCATAAAACCGCTATAACGTGATCGCACATTTCATTGCCTTTCGCTTCGAAAAGCGCTGCCCCGTCGATAACGAACCGTTCGCTGCCGTTTTGCTTTTTTTCGTCGATTATTTCTTTTACGCGGTTCATTATCGCCCCGTGCATTATTCCATTCAGAGCTTTGGTGTTTTCGTCGGAGGAAAACGCTCTTCTGGCAAGCTCTGAACGGTCAAGGCTGCCGTCTTTTTTCAAAATCTCTTTTCCGAATTTTTCGGCAAGCTTGGGCAGCAGTTGCTGCGAAACTTCTCTTGCGATAATATCGGTATCTATGTGTATAAAACCGTGGGAG
>JAEEJJ010000150.1 GCA_016281805.1 Clostridiales bacterium | reverse complement strand
CCGTCTTGTCGTTTTTTACGATGAAATCGTTGAGGTGGGGTTCGAAAGGTCGGAAGTGAATGACAGTCCGGTGGACTGTCAGAGCCGACCGTGGCTTTTCCGCAGAAAAGGAACCCCACCAGGTCCACCAAAACAGCAGAACGGTTTTGTTCTGCTGTGTTTTCTTTTGCGTGGGGTTCGAAAGGTCGGGAGTGAATGACAGTTCGGTGAACTGTCAGAGCCGACCGTGGCTTTTCCGCAGAAAAGGAACCCCACCAGGTCCACCAGAACAAACAAATCCGAACTGTTTCGTTACGACGGAGCTGTTCGGATTTGTTTTTTACTTTGATTACCCATATTAAATGCTACCGCCCAGAGCGACCAAACGGTTACTCTCGGCGGTATAATATTATTCCTTTAAAAACGGCGTATTTCTGATATGGGACTGCAAACTATAAGCTCCCTTATAGCCAATCTCTCTTGCCATCAACAACACTGCAAGTAATTTATGGCTTGGCCGGGAATAATACAGAACGCGGCTTTCACCGTTAATTGTAAGCTCCTGTTTCCATATTAACTTTAGCGTCAACAGATCATCTATTACCATATTGATCTGATCGTTTGCAATTTCGCAATCTCTTTCAAGAACTGCGCTTTCAAAAACATAATTCTCCGTTTTATGATACAAATAGATCAAAACGTTCATTGTATCTGTATGAGACAGCGCCGCAAAGATTTTTTGCAAGTCGTCCTTATCATTCAGAAAATGCCCGTATCCCTCTGCCGGTTGAGGAAACACGGAGAAAAACGGCTCTTTTCCGTTAGATACGATTGTAAATCCGTTATCGTCAAGAATGTAGGATGAGTTTTTTTGATTTTTAATTTCATTTGGGTCATACCTCTTTCCAATCTCCATATCGCAGTCAAACAAACCGCGCTCGATCTGCCAACCGATATCACGCGCAACGTTGAAGCGCTCAGTTGCCTCGGTGTTATGGATCAATTTCATAATTTCAGACGAAATATCTGCCATTGTTACTGAATCGTTTCCAAAAAGCTCGTCAAGAGATACCTCAAGCTCGTTGGCAAGTGGCACAAGAAGTGCTCCGTCCGGATATGTTTCGCTCGTTTCCCACTTGGATACTGCTTGCGCAGATACGCCGAGCTTTGTAGCGAGCTGTTCTTGTGTCATATCCTTTTCAAGACGCAATCTTTTGATATTAGCTGATAAACTCATAGTTCTTTACCTCCGATCATTTTGCATCCTCCGTAGAAGTTGTATTCGTAGGACTCTCTGCCGCACATTCTTTCAAATGCCAAGGAAATCAAGGAGAGAACAAGACCGTCTCCGTGGCATTCATACACTCTCACATCTCCTTCGGCAAGATGCGCTGTTACCCAATGGCATGCTCCTACAGAACAGAATTCATCGAGAATTTCGGAAACTCGTTCTTCCTTTACGCCCGTATTCTTTGCAATATAGTCTGCCGTGAAACTTTCAGAGCATGCGGTGGAATGAACATAATAAAGAACGGACAAAGCATCTTCACTCGACAAGGACTTGAAGATTTTAACGATTTCATTTTGCTTATTCGAATCGTTCATCCATGCAAAATCAGCTTTGTTGCGGAGCATCATTACCGCCACGTTTACATTTTCGGAGCTTGCTACGAACTCAAAAAACTCATGAAGCGATATGTTAGAACGATATAAATACGATATCTCAGGCGGAAAAACATTTTCTCTATCATATATATCATCACTATATTGGGAAACTGTTCCATACATAGCCGGAATAAGTGCTCTTACCGCTTCAAATGCTTTTAGCACAGATTCGCGGCGATCAAGTCCTTCAAACAAAGCGCGGATTTCTTCTGCCGTGCTCTGCTTTTTGTCCTCGGAAAGTCCGAGAAGCGTGTCAGTAGTGACACCATAATATTTTGCGAGTTCTATAACCATAGGGAGATCGGGTGTCGAGGCACCATTCTCCCATTTGGACACCGTTTTATTTGAAATGGATAGGTTTTGTGCCACATCTTCCTGCGTTACTCCCCGTGCATTGCGGAGCTCCACCAATTTTTCTGCAATCTTACATTCGTACATATTTTTCACCTCTCGAAAAATTCAAGTTCCGGAGCTTGTGACTATATTATACACGAAACCAACGGTAGAGTCAACGGAGCGATATTTTATTATTTCTCCGAAATGGAGATTACACACTTGATTATAAAAGTAACGGTTGATTTCAGAAAGTGTAAAATATTGCCGAGAATACCAAAAGCAGCACGAACAACTAAATTTCACATAGCCCGTCAGACCTAAAAAAACCTGTCAACGTTAATCGACAGGTTTTTTTGTGTTCTGATTTTATTTTAACACGAATATTTTTAATATTCAAGCTATATATCTTTTATATCCTTGTTAAAAAGCAGGAAGATCGATGTTATCGTAAATCCTGCCGCGCAGAATATGAGAAGGTATAAACTTCCTGAATTTTCAAGTATTATTCCTGCAAGAACTGACGCTATAGGTATCATTCCCTGAGAACCGATATTGATTATACTGTTTACCTTGCTGTGTTTATCTTCATCAACTGTACGCATTACTGCCGTTGAGATCGGAATATTTATATTTGAAACGAGATAACCGATCAGAAGCGAGCCGATCGCCGCAGATATAAGAAACATGTTGACATCGCCTGTTTTGACCACAAAAAGTCCGTAGCAAGCAGAAAGAAGTATCATTACGATCGCCAGAAATCCGATCAGAACCGCTACCTTCCTGCCGCATTTTTCCTTTTGTGCAACCCCGCTCAGTATTGCCGCTGCAACGAGTGAGCTTATTCCTATGCAGACCTGAAACACCGAAAGCCACATTTCGGGGGTAAGCAGGTCATCAAAAAGATATGATGTTGATGCGGCAAGATCTGTTTCTATAAAAAACGGTATAAAATTGCTCGTAACCGGAGTGAAAAAGAAATTTATGAACAGTGCCGAAACAAGAAGGGCCAGCATTGGCTTCTGGCTTTTAAGATACGCAATACCGTCGCGCATATCGCGGAAGGCGACTTTTATCGTAAGAGATCCGTCCGGCTGGCGATGCTCGTATCTGATAAACATTTCGGAAATTCCGGATGCGACAAAGCATCCGCCAACGATGAGAAACAGTATCTGTATCGGCAGCACGGAATAAAGAAAACCTGCAAGAACGATGCCGACAATACCTTCAAGAGCATTTTTCATTGCAAAATAAGAATTTGCCTGCTGAAGGCTTTCCTTTTCTACGATATGAGGAAGAAGCGCGCCTGATGCGGGATTGAAAATACCGCTGACCGCGTTACCTACGATGCCTATCGCAAAAAGAAGGACAATATGAACGGAAGGATCGCGAAATAATATCATTATCACAGTAGCGAGAATAATTATTCCGCCTTTTATGAAATCGCAGATGAACATGATGCTTGCCTTATTGAATCGATCGCCCAGAACTCCCCCGACAGGCGTGAATATCAAGGTGAAAACGCCGCACACTGCAAGATAAAGTCCCTGCAAAAAGGCGTTATTTTCGCTGATCTCAAGAATATAAAAACTGACGGCGAAGCTGTAAAAAAGCGCTCCGATCTCAGAAACGAGTGCTCCGAAAAAAACAAGATTGAAGTTGCGGTTCAAAAAAACAGATTTCCTGTTTTGATTTTCGTTCATTTTTCTGTCATCCTGTATCATTATCAGATGTTATTCCTATTTTTGAACATATTAACATAAAATGGCTGAAAAAGCAAGTATTTTCGGAAAAAATTACAGTTTTTTTGAAGAATGCAAGAAAAAAAAGAGGATTCACACGAAAAGACATCGGCGGTCGATAAAATAAAAAGATTATTTGAACAAGAAATACATATATTAATCTCTTGACTTATTGCCCGAAATATGCTATAATAACAATATCTCAAATGAAAGCACCACGTCATTTCGGAAAATGATATTCGGGGTATTAGCGCAGTTGGGAGCGCACAACACTGGCAGTGTTGGGGTCACGGGTTCGAATCCCGTATGCTCCACCAAAGGAAAAATCCCGTCGACGGCAGTCGGCGGGATTTTCTTGTTTTTGTATTTTCAGGCTCAAAGAATCTCATTGTTCATTTTTATGATAATGACATTTTTTATCCCAATATTTTTCGCAATGATGATTCATCGGCAGACGGAAGCAGCATTTTCAGATGTCTAAAGAGCCTTTCGTATGATTCTTCGGGAGTGCGTGCGTAAACATTTGATGTAAAGAATTCGCCTAAATATTTTTCGGGAGTGGAATACTGCGCAACGCCCCAGCCGAATGTATTTCCGTTTTTTGCTGTTTCATACACAAAATCGCTTATAAGAATATAGCACTGATTCTGAAGGCGGTTGATCGAAGTATCAAAGCCTTTTTTGCCGTTCTTACCGTAATTGCCGAGATATTTCAGTTTTTTTGAAAGAACGGGAGCATTTTCGTCAATCAGATCGTATAATTCTTTATCTCGGTAATAAACGAGTCCTTCATCGCACCTTGAATCAAAGTCGTATCCGTTGCGGCGGTAATTTGCGAAATCCAAATACCATTCTTTGCTTATAAAAACAGCTCTGTTTTCAAAAAATTTGCCGTAAGCGCATCCGCTTTCCCGAATAACGGGACCTTTCCATTCCCACACCCCGTCGGCCCCTGAAAACCAACAGTCGGGAGAGACATGCTCTTCAACCGAAAAGCCTTTGATCGAGCCGGCAAACAGAGGAACGAAGCCGAATATTCGGACTGCGTTTACAAGATCGTTTTTCGAGCGAATATAAAAATCAAATTCCGTATTTTTAAATTCCGTATTTTTCATAGTATTTCTTTCGATTCATTTTTCAGTTGTTCAGCAGCCACGCAAAAGCCCGTGCCGTTCTGAGATCGGCATCCGCAAAGTGGTTGCCGCTGTTCCATTCAAGCACACAGCGAACGTTCTGCTTTACCAGAAAAGATCGTGTTTTTTCAATTTTCTCCCCTACCGTTGCAAGGACAGGATTTTTAGCTTTAGGCTCTCTGTCTCCGAGGCTGAGATATACTTTTTCCGCCTGAATTCCGGTCGTTTGTATGTAATCGGTAAAGCCGGGAAACCATACAGACGGCGAGGCTGCGGCGACGCCTGAAAAAATATCCGTGCGATACGCCGCCCAAAGCGCAAAAAGTCCCGCAAGAGAATAGCCGCCGACATAAAATACGCCTTTAATATCTTTTATTTCATTTAAAATATGATCGAGAGTTTTTTGCGCCTCTCCGCCGAATTCCGCATCTCCGAAGACTGCGGGAGCTTTTGAGGGCGAAAGATCCCTGTTCCAGTCGTCTACCGCAAATGCGATAAGGCGAAAATCCTTTTCCGTAAGAGCTTTTATCTGTTCGTTCTCTTTTTCGAGATACGCGATATCGTGTAGATCGACAGGTTGAACAAGAATATTCAGGGCATTTGTATTGCCGAATTCAAATCTCTGCATTTTTCCATTCCGTCTTTTCAGCAGCTTTTTTTAAAGAATATCATGAATTTGTGTCTTTTTCAACCTTTGCGCAAATTCCGAACAGCAACGACCTGAAAGCCAATTCCGAAAAAAAGGTAAAAAATAAAAAGAAGTCTGTCTACCCCCTTTTCAAAGGAGAATTTTTGTGATATAATGTTATGATAGAAATCAAAAAGAGGTATTTCAATGCTTGAATTAAAAAATATTTTCTTTTCCATAAGATCAGAAGACGGAAGTTCAAAAGATATAATCCGCGACCTGAGTCTTACCGTAAAAGACAATACTTTTACGGTTATCACGGGTCCGAACGGCAGCGGAAAAACAACGCTTGCAAAGCTTATTGCCGGCATAGAAAAACCTACGAAAGGTCAGATCCTGCTTGACGGTAAAGATATTACGGAAGCAGGCATTACCGAAAGAGCAAAGGCCGGAATAGGTTTTGCTTTCCAGGCACCTGTGCGTTTTAAGGGAATAACCGTATATGATCTTTTACGTATAGCCTCGGGAAAACGTATCACACCTGCCGCCGCGTGCGATTATCTTTCGGAAGTAGGACTTTGCGCAAGAGATTACATAAACAGAGAAGCCAACGCATCGCTTTCGGGCGGAGAGATGAAACGTATAGAGATTGCGACCGTTCTTGCAAGACAAAGCCGTTTTTCCGTTTTTGACGAACCCGAAGCAGGCATAGACCTGTGGAGTTTTCAGAACCTTATACGGGTTTTCCGCTCGATGAGAGAAAAGATCAGCGACAGTTCGATGATCATTATTTCACATCAGGAACGCATACTCGAAATTGCGGACGAAATCGCAGTTATTGCAAACGGAAAAATCGAAAAACACGGTAAAAGAGAAGAGATATTCCCGACATTGATCGGAACCGAAGCCGCGCAGGACGCCTGCGCAAGACTGAAATAGAAAGGGGGATAACAAAATGGCGCTGAATGAGATTCAAAGAAAAATAATCGAGGAAGTTGCCGATCTTCACAAAGTGCCGATAGGCGCTTACAATTTCAGAATAGACGGCAAAACTGAAAGCAGAAACACGACTGCAAACATAGATATTCGTTCAAAAGCAGACGGCAGCGGGATAGATATTTATATTCTGCCGGGCACGAAAAACGAAAGCGTTCATATCCCCGTTGTTCTTTCAAAAAGCGGGCTGAAAGAAACGGTATACAACGATTTTTTTGTAGGCGAGGGCTCAGATGTTACGATAGTTGCCGGCTGCGGTATAGACAACTGCGGCAATCAGGATTCTCAGCATGACGGGATCCACAGATTTTTTGTAGAAAAAGACGCCAAGGTCCGCTATGTTGAAAAGCACTACGGTTCAGGCGACGGAATGGGCAAAAGGATACTTAATCCGGTAACGGAGGTATACCTTAAAGAAGGAAGCCATATGGAGATGGAAATGGCTCAGATAAAAGGCGTTGACTCTACCGAGCGTTCCACGATAGCCGAACTGAAAAAAGGCGCTTCGCTCATTGTGAGAGAGCGGCTTATGACTCACGGAAGCCAGACTGCAATCAGTTCTTATAAAGTAAAGCTTATGGAAGACGGCGCAAATGCCGACGTTGTATCAAGAAGCGTTGCAAGAGACGATTCCTGTCAGAAATTCGATGCATGCATCGCAGGATATGCCCCGTGCAAAGGACACACGGAATGCGACTCAATAATAATGGATAACGGAACGATCCTTGCAGTGCCCTCCCTTGAGGCAAGACACGTTGACGCCGCACTCGTTCACGAAGCGGCGATCGGAAAAATAGCCGGAGAGCAGCTGATAAAGCTTATGACCCTCGGTCTTACAGAAAAAGAGGCGGAAGAAGAGATAATAAACGGCTTTCTTTCTTAAACCCGTAATAAAGATCAAAATCCCGCCTTTGAGCGGGATTTTTCAAAAACACCGGATTTTCCCATATGGAGGAATAAAATGTTTCACATTCTTGTTGTAGATGATGACAAAAACACCAGAAAATACCTGAGCGCAGTGCTTGAAGCGGAAAAATATACCGTGTCGCTGGCTTCAAACGGAAAAGAAGCTCTCGAAATAATGGACAGAGAGTATATAGATCTTGTTGTTCTCGACATTATGATGCCTGAAATGGACGGTTATGCGTTTACGAAAGAAATACGTGCAACAAACAACACTCTGCCCATTCTGATGGTTTCCGCAAAACAGATGCCTGCAGACAGACATCAGGGTTTTCTTGCCGGTTCTGACGATTATATCACAAAACCGATCGACGAAACGGAAATGATCCTTCGAATAAAAGCTCTTTTTCGACGTGCGCAGATCGCAAGCGAAAGAAAAATAGTTATCGGTGATGTTACGCTTGACTACGACAGCTTGACGGTCAGACGCAAAGACGAGACACAGGAACTGCCTCAGAAAGAATTTCAGCTGCTTTATAAACTCCTCTCCTACCCCGGAAAAATCTTTACGAGAATTCAGCTGATGGACGAAATATGGGGCGCGGAAAGCGATACGGGCTGGGAAACGGTAACAGTTCATATAGGCAGACTCAGAAAACGTTTTGAAGGCTGGGATGAGTTTGAGATCGAGTCTGTTCGCGGGCTCGGCTATAAGGCGGTCAAAAAGGTATGAAAGATAATTACAGAAAATACAAAGACAGATTCTCACTTCTTCTGTCTTTTTCCATAGTTGTTCTGGCAATTCTTGTTATCACTGCCATAGTTGTTGGCGTGATAGTATTTTTTCTTATCGGCAGAGACACGCTTCGCGTAGGCGAAAACGGGCTGGACGCGTGGATGCTCTTCAGAGATATGGTGCTGATAAGTCTCGGCATCGGCGCCGTTTTTACATTCTTAACGCTTAATTTACCGCTGAAGCCTGTAAACAAGATATTGAACGCAATGAGCAGGCTTGCCTCCGGCGACTATTCCGTCAGACTGTCTTTTAAAGGCGCCTTTGCAAAGCTTCCTGCCGTTGCCGAACTGACAAACAGCTTTAATCAGATGGCTGCGGAGCTTGAACAGACGGAAATGATGAGGTCGGACTTTATAAACAATTTTTCCCACGAGTTCAAAACTCCTATCGTATCCATAATGGGCTTTGCAAAGCTGTTGAAGCGCAAAAACCTGACTGAAGAATACCGGAACGAATGTCTTACAATAATCGAGGAAGAGTCTATGCGTCTTTCTCAGATGGCAACGAACGTTCTTAATCTTTCAAAAGTTGAAAACCAGACGATACTTACGGATGTTTCAAAATTCAATCTTACAGAGCAGATAAGAACATGTGTTCTTGTGCTTGAAAGCAAGTGGATCAAAAAAAATATGGGGTTTTCTCTTCCGGAAGAAGAATATTACATTGCAGCAAATGAAGAGATGCTGAAACAGATCTGGATCAACATTATCGACAACGCCATAAAATTTTCTTCAGGAAACAGCACTGTGGAAATAGACATAAAAACCGACGGCAATACCGTAAAAACAGAAATCTCAAACTACGGTAAGGAGATACCCGCCACAGCAAGGGAGAAGATATTCGGACGGTTTTACCAGTCTGACGAATCGCACGCGACAGAAGGGAACGGCGTAGGTCTGGCAGTGGTAAAAAAGATAGTTGATCTACATAAAGGAAAAGTTGAAGTGTTCTGTAAAGACGGCAAAACGACATTTACGGTATCGCTGCCGCGGCAACAATAAATAATAAATAAAATTCCGCCTGCATATCATGCAGGCGGACAATTATTATCGGGACGATCCGATCATCAGCGATATATCTTTTTCAGATAGTCTCTGCTCATTTTTGCGGCTTCGAGAGACGGAGTGTCGTATGAATTATCCTGCTCTACGATAACCCATTCAGCGCCGACCTCTTCCGATGCTCTGAGGATAGACGGGAAATCCTGAACGCCGTAGCCTACCGGACGGAACTTAAACGCTTCTGTAACATCGGCTTTTTTATCCGTGCCTATAAGCTCATACATATTGGCTGTTTTTGAACCGACAAAGTCTTTAAGATGAACGACCTGAACGTAACCCGCATATTTTTTGATATATGCTACGGGGTCTTCGCCTGCGACGCGGACCCAGCATGTATCAAATTCGGGCTTCATTGCATCAAGTCCTGTTGCTTCGAAAAGATAGTCCTCAATATAAGTGCCGTCGGGCATTTTTTTGTATTCGGTATCATGGTTATGGTAAAGAAGGGTGATACCGTTTTCCCTGCACTCTTTGCTTATCTCTTTGATGATGCCGAGATTCTTTTCCCAGTTTTCCGACATTGGAAGATCGTTTTCGCCCATAAACGGGAGCGCGATAAACTTAACGCCTATTTTTTTGTATGCGGCAACGGTGCCCTTGCAATCGGCGGCAAGTTCTCCGAACCCTACATGCGCAGAGATGGCCTCAAGACCTGTTTCGTCGAGAACGAAACGGATCTCTTCCGCAGAGTGGCCGTAAAGTCCGGCGAGTTCAACGCCGTCATAGCCTATTTCCTTTACTTTCTGCATTGCACCTTTGAAATCTTTTTCAGCAACGTCTCTGACAGAAAAGACCTGAAGACCTACTTTCATTTTACTCATGGTAAAACCTCCGAAATAAAAAAATTTATTATCTTGACAAAAGAAGAAAATTATGATAATATGACTCAAATACCATTATAAAGGTGGACATATTATGAAGAAAAAACTTATCGCGTATCTCGGCAGCGGTGAATTCACCGAACAGGATGCCAGAGAGCTTACTCATGTCAATGTCGCTTTCGGACGTCTATATCCTGACGGAAGGATCGACGCCAATCACCATGTTAACGACAAAATAGCGCTTTACAAATCATGGAACCCGGAGTTGAAATTTATCCTTTCACTCGTTCAGACACAGTCTGATTCATTTACATCTGTCTGTGCAAACAAAGAGTATATGCATAAAATGGGCGAAGAGGCAGTCAGAATAGTTAAAACACTCAACTACGACGGTATCGACCTTGACTGGGAATATCCCTGCGTTCCTTCAAACGGTCAGGACACATGCCCCGAAGACAAATACCGTTTCACCGAGCTTATAAGAATACTCAGAGCGCATCTTGACGCTGCAGGAGACGGATATCTGCTCACAATAGCAGCAGGCGCAGATCTTTATTACGCTGAAAGCACCGAGCTTGACAAGCTTTCAATGTATCTTGACTATATCAACGTTATGACCTACGACCTCAAGTGCGGTTTTCATGCTCTTGCCGGACATCATACGCAGCTTTTCTCTTCTACAGGCGACGTTTTCAGAAACAGCTGCGATCAGGCACTCCGTCTTTTCCATTCCTACGGCGTTCCGAAAGAAAAACTGCTTCTCGGCGCGGCAAGCTATTCAAGAAAAGCGGACGATCTTCCCGACAGGAACCACGGTTTTCTGCAGATAGCAAAAAAAGCGATGGGTTACGGTCCCGGATATCTTGATATAAAAGAAAACTATATCGGCAAGAACGGATATGTTCGCTACTGGGATGACGAGGCAAAAGCTCCGTGGGTATTCAACGGAAGCACGTTCATTTCTTACGACGACCCCGAATCTATGAGATGCAAGGCGCAGTATGTGCTTGACAACGATTTCGGCGGAGTATTCTACTGGGAACACAACAGCAAAAACACAAGAGAGCTTCTTGACGCTCTTTACGAAGTGCTCAAATAAGTTTTCCGGTGAAAGTATATCACAACCGATACGGATTGTCAAGAATAAAAATCAGCTGTTGAAATTAAAAAATCCAGAATAATGATACGGGGCGCGGCTTTTTCGGCTGCGCCCCGTTTTATCATTCATCATGTGAATTTTTGTAGTTTTCTATGAATTCGACATTCGGTATAACATGCTTTATAATTGACTGTACTGCCGCACCGGAATATTTTTCGATAATTTCGGATGCAGGTTTTCCGTGCTGCGTCAGAGATGTTGCATTGGAGAAAAAGCTGTCTATAGCACCTATCGGCCAGTATTGCCAGCGAACATGTTTATTCAGTTCCATAAGAAGTGCCACATCGCGATCGTCAAAGAAGATGGACGACATAAAACTCATAAGAGCCTCATCGGTCTCATATCCGTCAAACGGATCGCAGAAGCGGTCAATGATCCTTGCGGATGCTTCGGGATCGTTGGTATTGTAAAAAATACCGAAGCAGTCGTTTTCAGAGTGAGCGTTGACCCATTCGCCGTATGTGCCGTGAGGCCCGCATGGCATAGGAACTATTCCGTAGTTATCCATATCGTAGCTCAAAAATCTGATTATGTGGTTTACCGCCGTCTGAGTCATAACGATTTCATTGTTTTTGAACGGACCGAGCATAGCGTCGTGACCGAGGAAAGATACGCAGTCTGCATACTGTGTAAATACGCGTGAACAAAAATCAAGAGCCTCTTTGAGCTGTTCTGAATCGAGCGCGGGCTCAACAGTGCCGTCGGGCTGAATCTCATAATAGTTCACGCCGTTCATCAGGCACAAGTCAATGAGAGACCATGTGATGTTGACTGATTTTGTTTGAACGGTCCCGTCGTCGATTCTGAACTCGGGAAGACATTTTTCAAACATTTCCCAGTTCCACACACCGTTTTCAAGATAGTCGCGAGGGTCGTTGAGACCATAGCGCATAATCAGGTTTTCGTTGATGGCAAAAACCCCGAAGGAAGTTTGTCCCTGTTTACCAGGCCATCTTACCGGAGCAACGGTATAAGGAACGCTGTTGTAGAGACCTTCTTCAAGAAAACCGTAACCGCCGTATTTAATGCTGTCGTTGTAATCAAGGTAATTCTGAAGTCCGTCAAGAGGATAAAGAAGTCCCGCGCGAATTTTTTTCGCAGGAGAACTCATAAACATAACATCACCGACATAAGAACCGCTGAGAAGAATGGGTTCGACATTAGTCAGCCTTCCTGTGCCGTCCGTCTGAATATTCAGTTTACAGTTAAATTCTTTTTCGATATCACGAATACGCTGCAAAAGCAGGTCGGAAGCAAGAGTGCCCGGAACATATGAAAAAAGAGCCTCATTGTCTCCGTCAAGGTTATTTGACCAGACATTGAACGTATAACCGTCGTAATCGATCTTCTCTGTATCCATATCGTCAAAGTCTAAAAGAAACTCTTCTTTTTCAGACTGTCCGCAGCTGCAGAGAAGGAAAACAGATATGATAACAAGTAAAAAAGCTGTCAGCCTTTTCATAAGATCACCTCATGTGATTAATATATTTTTAATTGTATCACATAATTCGCCGCTTGTCAATTGCTATTTTGAAAGCCGAGGGATGAAGCAAAATCACGATGAGGTCAAAAAATATACATTTTTGAGGAATTCGACAAGAATTCTTAATCATATTTCTAAATCTGTATGATAAAGTATTAAAAAGAATTCAGTGATAAAAAGGAGATCACACAGTATGGATATCAAAGAAACAATAGAAAACGCAGTCGAAAAAGTAACCGACACTCTCAAAAAGGATGACTCGCTTCTTGAAAAATTCAAGAAAACACCGATCCAGATCGTTGAAAAGATCATAGGCAAAGATCTGCCCGACGACGCTATCTCCAAAATAATCGATCTTGTTAAAACAAAGCTCAGGATCGGAAAAGCGAAAGACACCGTAGAAGGCGCGGTAGACGGAATTAAAGACGCTATCGGCGGTCTGACAGACATGTTCAAAAAATAACCGAAAAAGCAGTAAAGCAAAAGAACGCTTTCACCTTATTACGGGGTGAAAGCGTTTTTTTCCGGCTTTAAAATATCGATTATAAATCTTTTAACAAACATAAAAGATCGGAAGGTTTTTTTGCGAATACGGTTTGGGGAAGTGACTCAAAATCTTTCTTTTCACGATAACCCCATAAAACCGATATGCATTTCATACCGGCATTCGACGCTGTCTGGAAATCAACCGGAGAATCGCCTATGAAAACCGTATCACAAGGAGCGATCCCCATTTTTTCAGCAGTGAGCAATGCGGAAAAAGGATCCGGTTTCAGGGGCATCCCGTCAGTTTTACCCATGACAGAAACGAACGGTATTTCCGGGAAATAATGTTCGATTATTATTTTGGTCTGCGAATCAGGCTTGTTGGAAAGAACGGAAAGCAGTATCCCCTTATCTGATAAGAAAGACAGAACATTGTCCAGTCCCTCGAATTTTCCTGTTCGGACAGTCAGATTTTCGGAATATATTCTGCCGTACACGGAAAGCAGCTTGTCGATCCGTTTTTCGGACGCATTTTCCCCGAGACAGCGTTTTACAAGATTTCGGGCTCCGTCACCTATAAAGGATTTGAGCTTTACATCGGTTATCGGATCGAGCCCCATCTCTGCCAGTGATGCGTTTATTGACCATAAAAGATCCGGGACGGTATCAAGAAGAGTTCCGTCAAGATCAAAAATAATACCTTTCATACGTTTTTACCTGTTTTTTTCAGTGATCATATTGTATATTATAACGCAAAACACAAAAAAAGTCAACAGTATTTTACAACATGTAAAATTAAAGCACTTTACAGAAAGCAAAAAGAGGATTTTTTTGCGGTAATTTCAATGAATTATTTATGAACTATAGAAAGTATCATTGAAAAGTCACAAATATAATGATATACTGTTAGGGTAGAAGTATTACCGGAAAGGAGTGTCTGAAATGAGATACATAAGCATCGAACCTGAAAAAACGTTTATGAAGGTCAGCTCTTTTTACTCTGACGAAGCTGATCTGGGTACCGATGCGGTCACGGTATACAAGCTTGACGATACTGCCGCAGCCAGAATAAAAGACTGGCAGGATCACGGATACACAACACATTTCATGACAAGCCTTTCATGGGGGAATTTTTCAGATTATCTTAACGGGAAATACGACGGAAAACAGCACTGGGACGAAGCGCAGAAAGACTATACGGGAGCATACGTCCTGCACGGTCTCTCTTCGCCGTACATGGTCCCTACTCTCGGTTTTACCGACTATATTTCCACAACTCTTTCCGGGCTGATAGATCTTGGGATAAGGGTAATATTTCTCGAAGAACCCGTGTTTTTCACAAAAAGCGGTTACAGCGACGCGTTCAAAACGGAGTGGGAGATATTTTACGGTTCTCCCTGGCAGGATCCGAGGCTGACTGAAGACGCGCAGTTCAAGGCATCAAAGCTGAAGGCTTTTCTTATGCGGAGATGCGTGGTAAATATCTGCACACGACTGAAATACTACGCGAAAACAAAATATAACTGTCAGATCAAGATATACTCTGTTGTAAACGGATTTATCAACTATTCGCAGAGAAATCTCATCACGCCGGGACGGGATCTTGCCTCAAGGCCTCAGATAGACGGGTTTGCGGCAAGGATCAGTGCGGAAAACGCAAAAACTCCCGTCGTATTTAACGGACGGAGAGAAGAACGTGTATTTGAGTCGGCGTATATCGAATACGGCATTATTCAGGCTCTTTCCGAAAGTTCCGGAAAAGAAATGATTTTTGTCAACTCTCCTGCAGACAGCAAGCCGAAGCCCGACTGGGACGAGATGCGGATAAACTACGAAAAAATACTTACCGCATCGCTGCTTTATCCGGACACTGCAAAATATGAAGTCTGCGCCGATCCTGAACGGATTTTCGGGAAAAAGGAAAAATTTGCAAAAACGAAAGCTCCGCCTGAGTCATATAAAACGCTGCTTCTTACCGTTATTAATGCGTTAAGGCGTATGAAACAGGGAAAAACGGATGAAAACGATCTCAAAAAGACTGTCGGGGTATTTATGTCCGATACCGCAATGTTTCAGAGACAATATCCGGACAAAAACGGATACAGTTTTGCATATGCGGACTCAATAGAAGAGTTTTCGTGTTTTTACGGATTATCGCTTCCTTTGATGCTTAACGGCATCCACATCCGTCCGCTTATTCTTGAAAATCTCACAAATCCAAGCGACGGACTTCACGGATGCGCAGTTGCAGTTCTTAGCTATGAATTCATGAAGCCACTCTCCCCTGCTTATCATCATGTTCTTGCCTCATGGGTAAGAAACGGCGGCACGCTTGTGTATGTCGGCGAAGACAGCGACTCTTTCAACAAAACGAACGAATGGTGGTCGCACTGCGGATGCTCCTTCGCGACACCTGCCGGACATCTTTTCGACACTCTCGGAATATCTGCACGTGTAAAAGCTCTGAGGCGTAAAAATACCGTTCTGTCAAGAACACCGACATTCGGCATTTACGACGTAGGTAAGGGCTGTGTTGCGGTCATTGACGCAAACCCCGCAAAATGCGCTCAGGATAAGGCGTTTGCCGATATACTTGTCAGATCGGTATCTGCTGCGGCGGGACGATGCGGAACTGAGATAGAAAAAAGCAGTCTTCTCAGGCTTGACAGAGGACCATACAGAATTCTTGCGGCGCTGAAAGCCGAGAATACGGAAAATATACCCATAGTAGGCAATTATATAAACCTTATGACTGAAAACCTCGAATACCAGACACTTGTTGTTGCGGAACCCGGTTCATACTGGTTTTTATATGATATCGATGCTGCAGAGGAAGGTAAAACGACGATAATAGCTTGCAGCGCATATACTGAAGAGCTTATAAGCGACAATACGGTTTTTTCGTTTTACGCAAAGGCTCCGCAAGGCGCAAAATGCTGCTGCCGTCTGCTTCTTGCAGACGATGCCGAAATAGTTGTCAACGGTAAAAAGACAGAGTTCACAAGAGAGAAAAACACAGTTTTCTTCACATTTCCCGGCGGAGAAAACAAAATAGAAGTTTTTTACAATCAAACCGATAAATAATCCGAGGAGGAAAACAAAATGAGTGAACACGGAAAAAAAACATGGCTTATTCCCGACGGTTACTACGATTCACAGTTCGTAAAGCAGGTATCTCACGATGCTGTGTGCGTGCTGAACACGTCAAATCAGGATGCTACGATCAATCTTACTCTGTTTTTTGAAGACAGAGAAGAAATGGGCGGTTTTACCGCTATGTGCGGAGCAAGAAGAACTCATCATATCCGTATGGACAAGCTGAAAAACCGTGAAGGAAAATCCGTTCCGACAGATACGCCATATGCGATACTCGTTGAGAGCGATGTTCCGGTCGTGGTTCAGTATTCAAGACTTGATACCGCTCAGGACGCTCTTGCGCTTATGACGACGATTGCGTATGCTGTTGATTAACGGTAGAGAAATAAAGCTTGCCATATTCGATATGGACGGTCTTTTGCTTGATTCCGAAAGAATATACTCCGAGATCTGGCGTGAAACGGCAAAACTGCTCGGATACGAAATGTCGTATTCGCAGTGGTACGGATTGCTTGGAACAAATGAAGAGACCGAAAGGCAATATTTATATTCAATTTACGGTGCCGACTGCCCGACTGACGATTTTCGGGCAGTCAGGCTCAGGATCATTGACGAATACTCCGACAAACACGGTTTTCCGATAAAAAAAGGAGTGAACGAAATTCTTTCGTTTTTGCATGAACATGATGTTCCTGCGGTCGTTGCAACGTCATCGGAGCGCAAGAGAGCGGAAAAGCTGCTCGAAAGATCCGGAATAATACGTTTTTTTTCGGATATAACGTGCGGCAATGAAGTTGCGCTCGGAAAGCCGGATCCCGCACTTTTTCTCAAAGCGGCAAGAAAAGCGATAACAGAACCTGAAAAATGCGTTGTTTTTGAGGATTCCGAAAACGGCATAAAGGCAGCGACCCGCGCCGGTATGGCCGCCGTATGCGTTCCAGACCTACAGCCGCCCACGGACTATGTAAAAAAGGTCGCTACCGTATTAAGATCGTTGGACGAATTTACCGTTACAGCAGTCACAACAGACAATAAACACACAGCTTCTTAAACAAACACGACAAAGCACGGCACTTTTCCGCAAAAGGGATAAATAAAAATAATTTTCTTTATTTTGCAATGTTTTTGCGGAACATTATGTTTTCTTTTTCGTCTAACACAGACGGATGAAAGAATTGCCGTTTCATCAAACACAACAAACACACAAGAAAGGGGATGATGGGAATACAACCGGTCATAAAAATCGAAAATCTCAAAAAGGTATACAAACTCGGAACGGAACGCGTAAATGCGCTTGCCGGAGTTTCAGTTGAGATATATAAAGGCGAGATCTGTTTTCTTGTAGGCACATCCGGTTCAGGAAAATCAACACTGCTGAATATGATCGCCGGACTTGAAAAGCCGACATCCGGAACGGTCATAATGAACGGGACCCACATCGAAAAACTGAGCGAGCGAAAGCTTGCGGTATTCAGACAGAAAAACCTCGGATTTGTTTTTCAGTCATATAATCTTCTGCCTACGATGAACGCAGTGGAAAATGCTGCCATGCCGCTTATGTTCAGCGGTGTAAAGCCTTCGGTAAGAGAAAAGGCGGCAAAAAAAATGCTTCAAGCCGTAGGACTTGAAAAACGAATGAGACACCGTCCCACTCAGATGAGCGGCGGTCAGCAGCAAAGAGTTGCCATAGCAAGAGCGTTTGTTTCCAATCCGCCGATTATCCTTGCCGATGAGCCGACGGGAAACCTTGACTCGGCAACAACGATAGAAGTAATGAATATGATAGTCGATCTTGTCCGAAAAAACGGACAAACGCTGATAGTAGTTACTCACGAACCTGAACTCGCAGTATTCGGAGACAGAGTGCTGCATATCAAGGACGGGAAGGTTGAGCGGGTAGAAATAAATGAAAATCCCGTAAGATACATGCCTGTTCCCGAAGTTAAAGAAACAATGTGACCATAACACAAACACACGATTGGAGTTAAATGAAAAAAATGAAAAAAATACTTACTTTTATTCTGACATTATGCATATGTCTGTCGGCGGCATCGACTGCGTTTGCAGAGTCAGAAATTGAAATGCCTGAACTCGCGGACCCGGCAATAACAGTAAAGCAGACGGCTGTGCCCGTAATAATCGCCGGTCAGTCTGGAACCGTAGATTTCACACTTGAAAACAGTTCTTTCAGCTTTCCTTCAGATATTACCGTCACAATAGCAAGCGCATCGCCCGATATCAAAATAGATCCTGCAGACAGTATCATAAAACTTGGTGCTATTTCGATTTACGGAAAAACCGATGTTTCAGTGCCTGTCACGACGTCTCCTTCCGCACTCGGACAACAGTCCCTCAGCGTAACCGTGACATGCAATGCAAGAAAAGATCTTTTCACCCAGCAGAGTTATACGTTTTCGGGAAGCGTGTCTTTTGTTGTTGAGCGAGGCTCGACCGTTTTGCAGCCCGTAATAAAAGATATGAAATTCGATTCTGCCGAATACCATGCGGGAGACATGCCGGTTTTATCATTCACGGTAGAAAACCCGAACCGTTTTTCGCTCATTGACGTCACGGCTACTCTTTCAGGCTTTATTGACGGAGCAGTCGATCCCATCGATCCGGACCAGACCTTCCGCATAAACGAACTCGGCGCAGGCAAATCTCATACTTTTACGGTAAAAATGAAAACAGCGGAGAAAACAGCCGCACAGATATATAATTTTTCGATCGCGCTTTCCGCTTCGGATGAATTCGGTGAAAAATATTCCGCTTCAAAGAGCGCATATTTTACCGTAGAGGAAATTCCCGAAAAACAGCCCGATGCTTTTACCGATCAGTCTCCGAGAGTAATTGTCGATTCTTATAAAATGAATCCCACAAAGGCAAAACCGGGCGATAAAATCACTCTTAAGATCAATCTTCTCAACCTCGGTGTGCTCAACGCGGAAAACGTTAAAATTTCCATCGGCGGCTATGAGGCGGAATATATAACACTCAGAGAAATAACTCCGCAGAAAACGATCGACAGAATTGAATGCCAGAAAACCGAAGCCGTTGAATATTCAATGACTCTTTCTTCCGTATTTCCGCAGGGACAGAACGTGCCGATCACCGTTTCACTTTCATACGGTGACTTGACGGGTAAAAACTATGTTGACACCGCGATAATCAACATAATCAGTCCCCTGCCCGAGCAGAAAGACCCTGAAAAAGAACCGGAACATACATATGAACCGCCGGTTTACAAAACCCCCAAAGTTATAATAGACAGTTTTGAAACCGATACGGATCTTATAACCGCGGGAACGGAATTCGGTCTTACTTTCACATTGAAAAACACAAGTGAAGATCTTGACGTTGAAAACCTCAGAATAACGCTTATGGATAACTCGACGTCATCCCCTGTCTTCACCCCCGTAAACTCCGGTTATTCGTTCTTTATGGATAAGGTTGAAAAGCTTGGCACGCATACGCTTT
>JAEEJJ010000149.1 GCA_016281805.1 Clostridiales bacterium | reverse complement strand
TAAAAACCCTAAAAACCGCGCTCTTGTCAGGGAAGCGCTGCTGAAATGCGGCAGAGGAGACCTTATAGGCGTGCTCAGGTAGACTAAAAAATCACATTTCCCGATTTTTTCGTAATTTTTTACGAATTTCAGTAAGTTTTTAAACATATTGGAAAAAAAAGATTGACAATCGTGACTTTTTATGATATAATCTTTAATATATTAGTGAAATTTTTTTTACGGAGGTCGCTGTATGGATAAAATCATACTCATCGCGGACGACAATAAGGATATAGTTGATATCCTCAAGGCGTATGCGCAAAAAGAAGGTTACAAATGCATCTGCGCATATGACGGAGAGCAGACGCTTAAAATGTTCAAGGAGTTCAACCCGATTCTTATTCTTCTCGACGTAATGATGCCGAAGATGAACGGTTTTGACGTTTGCCGTCAGATCAGACAGACTTCCAGTGTTCCCATCATTATTGTTTCCGCGAAAAACGAAGAGGCGGAGCGCATAATGGGTCTTGATCTCGGCGCGGATGACTATATTCCGAAGCCGTTTTCACCCAGAGAGGTAATGACGCGCATAAAGGCTGTATTGCGCCGTGTAACCGATGATATTTCGGACGAACGCTCGAAACGCATAGAAATTGCGGGACTTGTTGTTGACATGAACAGCTACGAGGCTTACGTAAACGGTAACCCCGTTGTTTTGACGAAGAAAGAAATCGAGATCATCTGGCTGTTCGCATCCAACCCCGGCAGAGTATTCACAAGAGATCATCTTCTTGAAAACATCTGGGGCTATGAATATTTCGGAGATACGAGAACCGTTGACACGCACATCAAGCGTATAAGAACGAAGCTGAATCTCAATCAGTCCGTGAATTTCGACATTAAAACGGTCTGGGGCGTCGGATACAAGTTCGAGGTCAAATAAATGTTTAAAAGCCTTTCATCAAAGGTCATTGCCGTATTCATATCAGTTACTGTGCTGGTGGTTTTAATCACCAGCGCGGTTTTTATGACGCTTTTTTTCAACTACGCCTACCGTGATAAAAGCGAAGCGCTGCTCAACTGCGCAAACGGCATAGCCAATTTTATTTCAAGCGAAAATACGCTTGAAGAACCGACGCTTAAGGCGAAAAATTTTCCGGATTACGCCACGCTTGTTTCGAGCATCGTAAACGCCAATCTCTGGATATGCAAACCCGACGGGTTTTTCATTCCCCTCAAATATGCGTCATGGCCTGTTTCGACAAGCCAGCTTACAAAAAAAGAACGGGATATAATTTCTCAGTGTTTTGAAGGCAATCAGAGCATTTCAACCGATTTTTCATCGAATTTCGGAGAACGGACTATGACCGTTGCGGTGCCGATATACGAAAAAGACTCATACGGCGCGGACAGTCAGCGGATTTTAGGCGTAGTGCTCGTTCATTCTCCGCTCAAATACATATACGAAACGTTTTCGGCATCGGCTATATTTCTTGCTCTTACCTTCGTTGTTGCCGTTATCGTAACGGTCATTTTCGCCGTTTTGCTCGGTATTCATCTTACAAAGCCGATAAAAGAGATGTGCCGCGCCTCTACTGAGATAGCAAACGGCGATTTTTCGATACGTGTTCGCACAAACGACAAAACGGAACTTCAGGATCTTGCGCACGCACTGAACCATCTTGCATATAACCTCGGCGGAACGTTTACCAGGCTGAAAAACGAAAAAGACAAAATTGCAAACATCATCGAAAACATATCCGACGGTCTTGCATCATACGATACGAACATGCATCTGCAGAGCTACAACACGGCGCTGCTTCAGCTTTGCGGTCAGAACCAGCTTGAAGACCCTGCAGTTACAGAAATGATAATGAAGGTAATGCAGACGGGCATTAAGCAGACGGTCGTTCTGAACGGAAAAGATATTCTCAAATTCACTGCAACAAGGATCCAGAACAACGATATTACCGAAGGCGTTGTTGTGATCGTGCGCGACATAAGCCAGTCGGAGCGTCTTGAGCAGCTCAGAACTGATTTTGTTGCGAATGTTTCGCATGAATTCAGAACGCCTCTTACAGTCATAAAAGGCTCTGCGGAAGCGCTCATAGACGGCGCGGCGGAAACCGAAGAGGAGAAGCAGGCGTATTATACAAGAATAGAAACCGAAACTCTAGCCCTCGAACGCCTTGTAAGGGATCTTCTGGACACATCAAAATACAAAGCGGGCAAAATCGTTATGGAGATCAAACCCGTAGACGCTATAGACCTGACGGCGGATATCACCTCAAAGCTTCGCCCCGTTGCGGAAGAAAAAGGAATATCTCTCGAATTTGAGCCGCACGAAATGGAGTATGTGCTTGCCGATTACGACAGACTCCGCCAGATGATCATCATTCTGCTCGACAATTCCATAAAATTCACGCCTGCCGGCGGAAAAATAACCGTAACCGCGGAGGAAAAAGACGACGGATACGCATATCTCACCGTAAAAGACACGGGAGTGGGTATCGCAGAGGAAGATCTGCCGTATATTTTCGACAGATTTTACAAAGCGGATAAGGCTCGCGGCGGTTCCGAAACAGGTTCGGGGCTCGGTCTTTCGATCGCATGGGAGCTTGCCGAGCTTATGAAAGGAACTATTCTCGTTGAAAGCGAAGTAGGCAAAGGCACGGCGTTTACCGCCGTAATTCCGCTGGCTCCGCCATATGAAGAAGAGGAAGACGAAGAATAGCCCTGTTTTTATCAATAATTCACAATAAATTCATAAAACGCTATTGAAATAAGCGGCTTTTTATGATATAATTAATTGCTTATGAAGCGGTCCTCTGCCCTCTCTGCATGAACGCTTCGCGCACTGAATTAAATCAGGAGGAAGAGAAGATGTCAAACAAACTTGATCTTTTCACCAAGGACCAGCTCAGAGAAGAAGCTTTGCCTTTCGACATCGGCAGCACTGTAAAAGTCCATGTGAAAATCAAAGAAGGTTCCCGCGAAAGAATACAGGTATTCGAAGGAACCGTAATTGCCAAGAAACACGGAGGCGTGTCTGAAACCGTAACGGTTCGCCGCGTTGCATACGGTGTAGGCGTTGAAAAGACTTTCCCGATCCACTCCCCCAACATTGCAAAGGTTGAGGTAGTCCGTAACGGTAACGTCCGTCGCGCCAAACTGTATTATCTTCGTGACAGAGTTGGTAAGGCTGCCAAAGTCAAAGAGAAGATCTGATCAAAACCGGAATCTGTTTTCGGTCGGTCTCCGGCGTAAATCGGGAATTTCCCGTATCCCGGAATTGATTTTCCCCGCCGTAACGGTGAATAACGATCATTGTCCGGCAGCGTAAATTATGCGGTGTTCACTATGTTTACGGTTGAATACCGCATTATTTTTATTTTAGGAGATTAAAATGGACGAAAACGAAGTAAAAACCGCATCGGAACCCTCAAACGAAACGTCCGATCCGAAATCCGGAAAAGGAAACACACTTGTTCAGGGCTTTTTTGATTATTTTGTAGACATAATCGTCTCATCCGTTGTTGCCGCCGTATTCCTTCTTACTCTCGTTGTAAGAACGGGCTACGTTGACGGAACATCTATGGTCCCTACAATGCATGACGGCGACAGATACCTCGTTTCGGAACTTTTTTATACGCCCAAACAAGGTGATATCGTTGTTTTTCAGCCTGTTTCAAACGACCTGACCCGCCGTTATATCCACGGTGAGAACAAGCTCCTTGTAAAAAGAGTGATAGCCACGGAAGGTCAGGTAGTTGATATAAACGAAGAAACGCAACAGGTCATAGTTGACGGTGTTGTGCTCAACGAACCGTATCTGACCGGAAACATTACGAAAAAGCGCGACGGCGCCCCGATCGAATACCCGTATGAAGTGCCGGCCGGCCACGTTTTTGTTATGGGAGACAACAGGACCGATTCGGTAGACAGCCGCTATATCGGCAGCATTGACGTCAGAACGCTGCTCGGCAAAGTATTCCTCAGGTTTTTCCCCTTTAATAAGATAGGAGCCATAGATTGAATATAAACTGGTATCCCGGGCATATGACAAAAGCCCGCAGGATGATCGAAGAGAGCTTACGTCAGGTAGATATGGCAGTTGAGATCCTCGACGCAAGAATACCGCTCTCTTCACGAAATCCCGATATCGCACCGATGCTTGCAAAAGCGAACCGACCGGGTATGATAGTTCTCAACAAAAGCGATCTTGCAGACCTCGCTCAGAACGAAAAATGGCTCGCGGAGTATAAAAAGATCGGTGTTCCGGCAATTCTTTTCAATGCAAAAACAACAGGCGCAAAAGCGAATGCTGAATTTATAAACGCAGTCAAAAAGGCGTTTGCGGAAAAAACAGAAAAAAACGCGGCGCGCGGAATGATCGGAAGGCCCATAAAAATAATGGTGCTCGGCATCCCCAACGCAGGCAAATCGACCGTTATAAACAGTATTTGCGGTTCAAAACGCGCGAAAGCCGAAGACAGGCCGGGCGTTACCCGCGGAAAACAATGGATAAGCGCTCAGGGGCTCGATATACTTGACACTCCGGGCATACTCTGGCCGAAAATAGAAAACAGAAGCGCCGCCGAAAAGCTTGCGGTGACCGGGGCTATACGGGATGAAATACTTGACTCTGAAGAGCTTGCGGTCCGTTTGCTCGATATTCTGAAAAAATACGGTTATGAAAAACAGCTCGCTGAAAGATACAAATTAACTTTACCGCTTACGGAAAACACTCTGGATCTGCTTTCTGCCATAGGAAAAAAACGCGGATTTATCATATCGGGGGGACAGACCGATACTGAAAGGACAGCCGCCGTGCTGCTCGATGAATTTCGAAGCGGAAAAATCGGGCGTATAACGCTTGACAGGGCTGAAGACGAAAACTGACCGGGAAATACCATCATCGGAGCTGAAAATGACTGATATCGGATTTGACGCGAAATATCACGAACTTTATTCCGCGTTTTGCGGGATCGACGAAGCGGGCAGAGGCTGTCTTTGCGGCCCCGTTTGCGCCGCCGCGGTCATTTTGCCGAAAAACGCCGTGATAGAAGGCGCAGACGATTCAAAGAAACTCTCGCCGAAAAAAAGAGAAGAACTTTACGGTATTATAATTTCGCGCGCGGTAAGCTGGCACGCGGCGTTCGCCACACCCGAAGAGATCGACAGTCTGAATATTTTAAACGCAACTTTTCTTGCCATGCAAAGGGCGGTTGACGGGCTTGAAACGAAGCCTGAATTCGCGCTTGTGGACGGAAACAGATGCAAAGGCTTGAAAATTCCTTTTGAATGTGTTGTAAAGGGCGACTCAAAAAGTCTTTCGATCGCATGTGCGTCGATAATCGCAAAAGTTAAGCGAGACAGATTCATGCTCACACTCGCGGAAAAATATCCGATGTATGCGCTTGACGAGCATAAGGGATATCCGACCGAAAAGCATTACGAAAAGATCCGTGAATACGGAATATGCGATATATACAGAAAATCGTTTCTGAAAAAAATGCACTGACATGAAAAAAACGGATAAACGGCTCACGGGCGATCATTTTGAGAATATTACCGCCGACTGGATGAAGAAAAACGGATACAAGATCGTAGCGAGAAATTGGGAAAGTCATCCGCACGAGCTTGACATTGTGGCGCTTTACGGCAAAACGCTTGTTTTTACGGAGGTAAAATCCGCAAACGTATCAAATTACGAACCTCCCGAAAAGCATATAGACAAAGAAAAAATGCTTTCTCTCGTAAAAGCCGCAGCGGAATTTCTGAGAGAACTCGAAGAAAGAGGCGTGGACGTTAATCGTCTGAAAAAACGGTTTGACGCCGCCGCCATTACATTTACCGAAAACAGAGAAATAACAGAATTCAAATATTACGAAAACTATTTTACATGTGCTGACGAACGTTTTGCCCCGACCGATAAAGAGGAAGACGCAGACTGATATTCGCACATTATGGTGACAAAATGAAATTTATCGATCTTCACTGCGATACGCCAACCGTTATGTTCGCAAAGAAAAACGGATTTGACGACACTTCAATGCATATAAACAACAGCGGATTAAAAAAAATCGGAAAAGCGTATCAGCTTTGCGCCGTTTTTACGCCCGACGAATATAAAAACAGCGGATTTGAGTATTTCCGCTCGGTAATGGATTATTTTTTGCCCGTTTCAAAAAATGCCGAAAATTTCGTGCCGATCGTTTCGTCCGAAGGCGGCAGATGCATTGACGGAGATCCCGAAAATCTGAAAAAGCTCAAAGCCGATTATTCTCTTCGCGTATTCGGCCTTGTGCACAACGGTGAAAACGAGCTCGCCTGCGGCGGCGTAAGAGACAATAAAAAAGGTCTTACCGAAACCGGCGTTGCGGCAGTAAAAATGTGCGAAGATCTCGGCATTACGCCCGATTGCTCACATCTTTCCGATGCCGGCTTTGACGATCTTGTTAAAATATGCTCAAAACCGTTTATCGCCACTCACTCAAACTGCAGGTCTGTTTATAACAAGCAAAGAAATCTTGAGGACGATCAGCTGCGCGAAATATTTCACAGAGGCGGACTTTGCGGACTTAATCTTTTTCCGGATATAATCTGTGACGATCCAAAACTCTCAGATCTTCTGCCTCACGCCGAAAAAATGCTCTCTCTCGGCGGAGAAGACTGTATTGCCATAGGCGGAGACCTGGACGGCATCGTTTCGGTTCCGAAAGGCTTTACCGACGTTGGCAGCTATACGGAGATATACTCCATGTTTGCAGCAGCGTTTTCCGATAAAATCGCTGAAAAAATAATGTTTGCAAACGCCGCCCGGTTTTTCGGAATCGGAGAATAGTATATGGCTTTATTTGTTATCGCAGACCTTCATCTGTCGCTTTCCGAAAAAATAAACAAGCCAATGGATATTTTCGGCGATAACTGGGCAAAGCACGACAGTCAGCTGAAAAACAACTGGCAGGCAGGCGAAGAAGATACGACAGTTATTGCGGGAGATATTTCGTGGGCAATGAATTTTTCGGAGCTGGAACCTGATTTTGCGTTTATCGATTCTCTGCCGGGCAAAAAAATCATTCTGAAGGGAAATCACGACTATTGGTGGACGACCATGAAAAAAATGTCCGCCTTTGCCGAAAGGTTTAAAACGATTTCTTTTTTGCACAACAACAGCTACGATACTGACGGTATATCAGTATGCGGCACACGCGGATGGATACCTGACCCCGACGAGGAGCAGGACGAAAAAATACTGCTCAGAGAAGTCGGAAGACTGAAGGAGTCTCTGAAAAGCGCAAAAGCAAACGAAAAAATCGTATTTTTGCATTATCCGCCGATAACTCAGGCGGCAAAATGCGAAGAAATACTGTCCGTTCTTTCGGAATACGGAATAAAACGCTGTTTTTACGGACATCTTCACGGCAAGGCTATAAAAGGCGCATATACCGGCGTTTATGCCGGCACGGAATTCAGACTTGTTTCTGCGGATTTTCTCGGTTTTAAGCCGTTAAAAATAGATAATAATTTGATATAACTATACAGGAGTGTTCAAAATGATCTTAGAAAAGGTAACAAAAGAAGAAAAAAACGTTGTTGAAATGGAAATATCCGTTCCTGCCGAAGAGTTTGAAAAGGCAGTCAACGACTCCTACAAAAAAAATGTAGGTAAAATCGCCGTTCCCGGTTTCCGCAAAGGAAAAGCACCCCGCAAAATGATCGAAAAAATGTACGGCAAGGAAGTATTTTACGATGACGCTTTCGAAGCCATCTTCCCCGCAGCATATGAAGACGCTGTAAAGGAAGCTGCGATAGTTCCGGTAGACAGACCGAGCGCAGAGCCTGTTTTTGACGATGAAAAAGGCCTTATCTTCAAAGTAAAAGTTACTGTAAAGCCCGAAGTTTCGGTAAAAGAATACAAGGGACTCAAAGTTGAAAGACCCGCTGTAAACGTAACTCCCGAAGATGTTGAAAACGAGCTTAAATCTTATCAGAAACGCCAGGCAAGACTTATAGATGTTGAAGACGACGATGTTACGAAAAACGGAGACAAGGTTGTTTTTGATTTTGAAGGTTTTGTTGACGGCACACCTTTTGAAGGCGGCAAAGCCGAAAAATACAATCTCACTCTCGGCTCCGGTCAGTTCATTCCGGGATTTGAAGAACAGATGACAGGCAGAAAAGCCGGCGATGAATTTTCCGTAAACGTAACATTCCCCGAAGATTATCACGCAGAAGATCTTAAGGGCAAGGCAGCAGAGTTCAAATGCAAACTCCACGACATAAAGAGAGAAGAGCTGCCGGCAATAGATGACGAGCTTGCAAAAGACGTAAGCGATTTTGATACTCTTGACGAGCTTAAAGCAGATATCGAAAAGAAAGTTGCCGAACGCAAGCAGAACGCAGCCGACAACGAGGTTTCATCAAAGCTTTACGATATGATAGCAGATCTTTGCGAAGCCGATATCCCCGAATGCATGTTTGAAAGCGAAGCGGATGCGGCATACAATCAGTTTGCGTCCCGTATGGCATCTCAGGGTCTTACAATGGATCAGTATATGCAGTTTACCGGTCAGACAAAAGATTCGATGAGAAAAGCGTTCAGAGCAAATGCGGACCGCGACGTTAAGATCCGTCTTGCCCTCGAAAAGATCGCAGAGCTTGAAGGCATAGTTATCAGTCAGGAAGAAATAGACGACGAATACAAGAAATTTGCGGATGAGATGAAGGTTGAAATGAAGGATATCGTAAGCGATTACGCAACCGAAAACATTTCAAAAGATCTCACGATCCAGAAAGCATTCGAGCTTGTAAAGGCAAACGCCGAAATAACCGAAAAGGTTGAAAAGCCCGCTGATGCGGAATAAAACCCCGTTATATCAATCCAAAGGAGAAACCAGATGAGTCTTGTTCCATATGTAGTAAAACAAACAGGTCACAGCGAGAGGACATACGATATTTTTTCCCGTCTTCTTGAAGACAGAATTATATTCCTCGGCGAAGAAGTCAATGACGTTTCGGCAAATCTTGTTGTTGCGCAGCTTCTTTTCCTTGAAAACGAAGATCCCGAAAAAGATATAAGCCTTTATATCAACAGCCCCGGCGGCTCGATCACCGCAGGAATGGCAATTTACGATACGATGCAGTATATAAAATGCGATGTTTCAACAATATGCATCGGCATGGCTGCCTCGATGGGCGCATTTCTTCTTTCTTCGGGCACAAAAGGCAAAAGATTTGCTCTGCCCAACAGCGAAATAATGATCCATCAGCCTCTCGGCGGATTCCAGGGTCAGGCAACAGACATAAAAATACACGCCGACAGAATAATAAAAATTAAGAGCGATCTTAACCGTATTCTTTCTGAGAACACGGGCAAACCGCTTGAAGTAATTGAAAAAGACACAGAAAGAGATAACTTCATGACTGCCCAGCAGGCTCTTGAATACGGACTTGTTGACAAGGTCATTTCAAAGAGATAATATGCCTAAAAAAACACCCACGGATATAAAACAGTGTTCGTTTTGCGGACAGACAAATCTTGACGGAGACAAAATCTTTCTTTCCGGCATAAACAGCGATGTATTCATCTGCAGCGACTGCATAGAAACATGCGTTGAATATCTTGATGCTTTAAAGCAGCAAAATGCGGAAGAAAAGAAGAAAAACCGCTTTATAGACATAAAAACTCCAGCCGAAATAAAGCAGAAGCTCGACGAATACGTTATAGGCCAGGAAGACGCAAAAATAACGCTTTCCGTAGCCGTATACAATCATTACAAAAGAATACTCGACAAAAAAGAAGACGACGTTGAAATTGTTAAATCAAACGTTCTTCTTCTCGGTCCCACAGGTTCGGGAAAAACCCTTATGGCGCAGATACTCGCAAAAGTGCTTAACGTTCCGTTTGCGATCGCCGACGCCACAACTCTTACCGAAGCCGGCTATGTTGGGGAGGATGTTGAGAATATTCTTCTGCGGCTTATTCAGGCTGCGGATTTTGATATCGAAGCTGCTCAGAACGGTATCATTTACGTTGATGAGATAGACAAAATATCAAGACGGTCCGAAAACCCGTCCATCACAAGAGATGTTTCGGGCGAAGGCGTTCAGCAGGCGCTGCTGAAAATTCTTGAAGGCACGGTTGCGAATGTTCCTCCTCAGGGCGGAAGGAAGCATCCGAATCAGGAATTCATAAAAATAGACACAAAAAACATTCTGTTTATCTGCGGCGGCGCTTTTGCCGGACTTGAAAACATCATAAAAAAGAGAACGGCAGGCTCTGTGATCGGATTCAATTCTGATGTAAAAACTAAAAAAGAAGTCGATCCGAGCGTATTTTTAAAGCAGACGGAAAGCCACGACCTGATAAAGTTCGGTCTGATCCCCGAGCTTGTAGGACGTCTTCCGGTGATCGTTTCAGTTGATAATCTCGACAAGGAACAGCTTCTGAAAATACTTAAAGAGCCGAAAAACTCGCTTGTAAAGCAGTATAAAAAGCTTCTTGCCATCGACGGTGTAGATCTTGAATTTACCGACGAGGCGCTTGAAGAGATCGCCGATGCCGCGGTAAAAAGAGGCACCGGTGCAAGAGGGCTGAGAACAATAGTGGAAAAATTTATGACAAAGCTTATGTTCAACGCACCTTCAGACAAAACCATACGCAAGATCGTTATCACCAAGGATTATGTAACAGGTAACGGAGAACCGGAAATAACACGTGAATAAAACAGCGGGAGTGATTTGATGCTGGAATATTACAATGCCGTTAAAAGTCCTCTGAGAAAAGCTCAGACTCATTATAAAATCGTTCCGAAAATAGTCCCTGCAAAAAAATGTGTTTCTTTTCGTATAACACCTTTATACGAAAAACTCAGATTCAGCGGGGAATATACAGTTACGCTTTATCCCGTAATGCAGAGCGGACAGAAAAAAGATATATCTCTGAATATCGTTTCTGAAAGTGACGGCAGCCTGAAGTTTTCTGCGGAAATCGGCGACGAGCAGGAATACAACGTGATTTTAAGAAAACACGTTGATGAGAAATATGAGGATGTTGAAACATTCAATATTTACGCGCTGAATGAAGATCTTTACTCCCTTCGTCCGTACAGAGGCGATATGCACCTTCATTCATACGGTTCTGACGGAAGAGACGATCCGCTTTATGTAGTATCGTCTTACAGAAGAGTCGGTTTCGATTTTATGGCTCTGACCGATCACAGAAACTATGCCCCTTCAGTAACGGCAAAAGCATTTTACGGCAAATACCCCATCGATATGGCGCTTTATCACGGCGAAGAGGTCCATCCTCCCGAAAATGCCGTGCATATGGTCAATTTCGGCGGTTCGTTTTCGGTAAACGCTCTTATAGAAAGCGATAAGGATAAATATTACGCCGAAGTAAAAGAGATAATGAAAACGGTAACGGATTATCCCGATCCGTCAGCCGAAAACGAAATATATATGTATGCTTCATGCAAATGGGTATTTGAAAAAATACGCGAAGGCGGCGGCATAAGTATATTCTGTCACCCCTACTGGCGCGTCTGGAACGGTTATTACATAAGTGACAGGCTTACGGATTATATTCTGAAGAAAGAAGATTTTACCGCATATGAGCTTATAGGCGGATACCATAAGTTTGAATTCGACTCAAACGAGCTTCAGCTTGCAAAATATGCGGATATACGCGCTCAGGGCTATAAGCTGCCGATAGTAGGTGTTTCGGACTCGCACGGATGCGATACAGGCGAGCTGATGAACTGGTTCGGCACTATCGTTTTTGCAAGATCTTCTTCTCTTGAAGACATAAAACAGGCTATAACCGACCTGAAAAGCGTTGCATATGAAACCGTAAGAGATGAAATGCCCCGAGTTCACGGCGAATTTCGGTATGTGGCATACGCTTTTTATCTGCTTCGTGAAGTATTCCCTATTCACGATCTTTACTGCAGCGCCGAAGGCGCTCTGATGTACAGACTATCCGTAGGCGATGAGTCTGTTGTTCCCGCACTTGATGCGCTTAAGGGAACATGTGAAAGATATCTTGACGAAATATTCGGGAAAACCGATATTTAAAGGAATATATGAATAATTACGATAAACTGAAAGAAACATTTGACGGTCCCGAATTCCTGCCCATCGTACCGATGAGAGGAATAGTGGCTTTTCCGAAATCGATGCTGCATCTCGAGATCGGAAGAAAAAAGACGGCAAGCGGTCTGAATTTTGCAATGAAATCAAACCGTTTCGTTTTTCTTACGCTTCAAAAGGACTTCACAGCACAGGATGTGAACGACACTAATATCTGCGCTGTAGGCACGATCGCAAAAGTAAAGCAAATACTTAAACTTCACGGAGACACAACAAGAGCCGCCTTTGAAGTTATCTGCAGAGCCGAAATATGCGGAAGCGTTCGTGATGTAGGCTATGAAGGCGCAGATATCAATATACTTCCCGAAAAACTGCTTTTTGCCGAAGACTCCACCGAGGCTGACGCCCTTATCCGCAAAACACGCGATACGTTTGACAATATGATCGCGGTAATGGAGAGAATGTCTCCGGATGTGCCCGCAAACGTTATGATGAAAAACGAGGCAGGCGAACTTGCAGACTACATTGCGCAGAATATCCGCATAGGCTTTGAAGACAAACAGCGGCTTCTTGAACAGCTTGACCCCGCAGAACGACTTTACGATATCATCACCGTTATGAAAAGAGAAACGGAAATGATCCTTCTTGAAAAGAAGATCGATACGAAAGTCGGAATGCGCCTGAATAAAAATCAGCACGATTTCGTTATCAGAGAACAGATACGGGCTTTACAGGAAGAACTCGGAGAACAGGGCGGAGAAGCGGGCGGATATGACGATGAAGACGATGAGTATTACGATAAGATCGACGCTCTTCCTCTTCCCGCCGAAAACAAGGAAAAACTGCTCAAAGAAGTTTCGCGTCTTATGAAAATGCCTTCCGCTTCGCAGGAAGCAGCGGTAATAAGACTGTATCTTGACGAGTGCCTTGAACTGCCGTGGGGGAAATATACGCAGGATACCCTTTCCGTTTCGCGTGCCGAAAAAATTCTTAACGACGATCATTACGGACTTACGAAAGTTAAGGAAAGAATTCTTGAAGTTCTCGCCGTTCGTCAGATGACGGAAGGTCTTCCCGCAAAAGACGGCTCACGCGCTCAGATATTATGTCTTGTAGGTCCTCCGGGCACCGGCAAAACATCAATAGCAATGTCTGTAGCGAAAGCATTAAACAGAAATTTTGCCCGTATTTCTCTCGGCGGCATTCATGACGAGGCGGAAATACGCGGACACAGAAAAACATATATCGGCTCTATGCCGGGCAGAATAATAAATGCGATAAAAGAAGCAAAGAGCTGCAATCCCGTTATTTTGCTTGATGAGATAGATAAGCTCGGTTCTGACTACAAAGGCGACCCGTCGGCGGCGCTTCTTGAAGTGCTTGATCCCGAACAGAACAAAACTTTCCGCGATAATTTCATAGATATGCCGTTTGATCTGAGCAGCGTATTCTTTATAACAACGGCAAATGTTGCAGATACGATTCCCGCTCCGCTTTTAGACAGAATGGATATCATTGAGCTTTCGTCTTACACCGCTGAAGAGAAATTTCATATCGCAAAACGCCATCTTTTGCCTAAAACGCTGAAAAAGCACGGATTTACCCCGAAAATGCTGAAAATTTCAGACAAAGCTCTTCGTGAGATAATTGATTTTTACACACGGGAGGCTGGAGTAAGAAATCTCGAAAGAGAGATCGCTTCCGTTTGCAGAAAGGCTGCAAAAGAGTGGCTTTCAATGCCCGACGACAGCAGGGAGCCTATATCGGTAACGCAGAAAAATATCGAAAAATACCTCGGTCCGAAAAAATTCAGGCCCGACAAACCCGCTTCAAAGCCGCAGATAGGTGTTGTAACGGGGCTTGCATATACAACTGTAGGCGGCGAAACTATGCCTGTAGAAGTAAACGCAATGGAAGGCGTTGGCAAAATAGAGCTTACGGGACTTCTTGGCGACGTTATGAAGGAAAGCGCTCATGCGGCGGTAAGCTACATACGCTCAAAAGCTTCGGAATACGGTATAGCCGAGGATTTTTATAAAACAAAGGATATTCATATCCATGTTCCCGAAGGCGCCGTTCCGAAAGACGGTCCGTCGGCAGGCGTTACAATGGCCACTGCTCTGATTTCTGAGCTTTCGGGAAAAGCAGTAAAAAACGATGTTGCCATGACGGGCGAAATAACCTTACGGGGCAGAGTGCTGCCGATAGGCGGTCTTAAAGAAAAATCAATGGCTGCATACAAAGCGGGAATGAAAACGGTTATCATACCGAAAGACAATCTTCCCGATCTTTACGAGGTTGACAGCGTTGTGAAAGACAATATCGAATTCAAGCCTGTTGAAACGATAGACGAAGTAATCAAAATTGCAATGGCGTAAATTCGTTAAAAAATACAGACCGGAAAATTCCGGTCTGTTTCTTTTTATAAATTTCAGTCGGGGAAATAATTGTTGAGATTTGCAAGGCCTGCTTTGAGCGCGAAAATATTTTCTTCGCATCCTTCAAATTCAATAGAATAATTTCCGCTGTATCCGCTGTTTTTCAGCAGTCTTATGCATTGCTGTACGGGAACGTTGCCCTGTCCGACTATTGTGCCTCGCAGGTAGTTGCCCGCACGGGAGCCGAACCATCCCATACCGGGAGACGGCAGGTTGCCGTTTCTGACAAAGAAATCTTTAACATGAACGTGTATTGCATACGGAGCAAGCTTGCCGACTGCTTTTGCGGGGTCATCGTCTGCGCAAAGGAAGTTGCCCATATCGAGAAGAAGTCCGAAATTATCGGACGCTACGGCGTTCAGAAGCTTTTCGACCCTGTCGCTGTCCTGACAGAAAAAGCCGTGGTTTTCAAACATCGTTTTTATACCGAGACTTTCGGCGTATTCGGTAACTCTGCGCGCGCGGGGAGCTACGATCTTCACGCAGTCGTCAAAACCGCGTTCCGTTTTTTTGGAAGCGGGAAAACCGCCCGTAATATCGTGTCTCATGCGGGGAGCGCCGAGAGCCTGAGCGATAGCAAGCTGTTTTTTGAGAGCTTCAAACTGCTCTTCGGGGTCGTTGTTGAGAAGATCTGCACCGATAGTGTATGCAGAGATCTCAAGCCCCTTGTCTTTTGCGTATTCGCGGATATCCTTCGCCTGCTCTATTCTGTCTTTACCCTCGGGAGCATATACGTCAATAAATTCTATTGACGAAAAACCGAGTTCTTTTGCTTTGTCTATTACCTGAAAAATATTTGCTCCGGTATTGCCCATATACTGCCCGAAGCTGTAAGAGCTTACGCCAACTTTCATCAGATATCACTCCTATCTTACTATATCAACCGATTTTCCGGTTGCTGCCGATTCGTATATCGCGTCAAGAATTCTCATAAGCTCAACTCCGTCGTCTGCAGGCGCTTTGCATACTGCCTTGCCTTCGATGGAATCGAGGAAGTTTTCGTTTTCAACATAGAAGAAATCGCCTGTTCCTGTCGGTCCGCTGATCTTGATATCTGCTATCATATCGTTGACTTCGGTATGAAGTTCGAACGGATCAAGCGTAAGACCTGCCTTGCTTCCGTAAAAGACAAGTCCGCCGGGAGTATTGTTTGACATATTAAGGCTGAAGCTTGCCTCAACATACAATACCGCGCCGTTATCAAAACGGATCATTGCGGTAGCGAGGTCTTCAACGGTAAAGATCGGATCTTTTACCTCATCAGCCATAGCGGACCATGCTTTGCCGCCCGTTTTAAGGTTCGTTCTTGCGCCGAGCTTATTGAACGTTGCGCCGAAAACCGATACGGGCTTAGGATTGCCTATTACATATCTTGAAAGGTCTATTACATGAACGCCCAGATCGATAAGAGGTCCGCCGCCTGAACGTGATTTATCGCCGAACCATCCGCCGGGGAATCCTGCGCGGCGAAGATAAGACGCTTTGATAAAATAAACATCGCCGAGATAACCCTTGTCTATAAAATCAAGGGCGGCAGCCGCATCGTTGCCGTGACGGCGAACAAAACCTACCATCAGAAGTTTGCCGTTTCTTTCCGCGGTTTCCTTCATGGCAAGTGCTTCCTGAGTATTCATAGCCATGGGCTTTTCGCATTTTACGTTTGCGCCCGCATTAAGAGCTGCTATAGTGCATTCGGCGTGAGCGCTGTTCCATGTGCAGACCTCAACCGCGTCAAACTTGTTTTCGGCAAGCATCTGCTTATAATCGGTATAATATTTCTTGAATCCGTATTTTTCCGCAAAGTTTTTGGCGCGTTCTTCGTTAAGGTCACAGCATGCAACAAATTCAACGCGGTCGCTCATTCTTTTATATACGTCACCGTGAACATTGGCGATACTGCCTGTTCCGATAAATCCGAGTTTGATAGCCATATTAATTCCCTTTCTCAATCAGTAAAGTTTTTTCAATGCGTTTGTAAGAAAATCGAACGCAAGCTGAATATCTTTTTCGGGCGTGTCGCCGCATTCGCGCTCAATGGTAAGAAATCCGTCGTATCCTTCATCTCTGAGAGCGGCAAGGTATTCCATAAACGGAACATTGCCTGTGCCGAGAGGGAGTTCCTGATAAGTTGTTTCTCCTGTTTTTATACCGTCTTTTGCGTGAGTGTGAACTATATAATCTTTAAGAACATGGACTGCTTCAACCGGATCCTGTCCGCAAAGCATAACAAAGTTTGCCGGGTCAAGATTTACTTTTGCCGATTTTGTATCAACTTTTTCAAGAATACCGCGAAGCTTGACGGCGCGTTCAGGACCTGTTTCGGTAGCGAAGCATACGCCTATAGAGTCGCCGTATTTGCCGAGAGCCTCAATTGTTTTGCAGACATTTTTATACTTTTCGCTGTTTTCATCTTCGGGAACATGACCGATGTGAGTTGTGATAACATTTGTTCCGAGATCAACGGCAAGATCCATCATAGCCATTGTCCGCTTGATTTCTGCATCGTTTTCACCGTATGCGGAAAAATCCATACCGAAGTCGGCGCAGAGAGCTGAAAAAACAAGCCCGTTATCACGCACGAATTTCAAAACGGCCTTACGGTCGTCCGCAGTAAGATTTTCGGGAGCAAGATCGCCACCCGTAACATACGGCTGCAAACCCTTTGCGCCCATATCGCGCGCTTTGATAACAGCCTCCTTGAACGGAAGTCTGAATGATCCGGGCATAACGCCTATTTTCATCATAATAATATCTCCTCGCCTGATATATATGTTTGTTTAAGTATATATCAAACGGGGAGAAAAGTCAAGCATTTTATGATTTTTATTTATTTTGTTCGTTTTTTGCCCCAGAAAAACAGTGCTACCGTGCCGGGACCTGTATGTGCACCGATAACAGGACCTATATAGCCTATATGGACCTTGCCGTTGAGCTTTTTATATCTGCTTTCTACCTGCCCTGCGATCTCATCAGCCTCTTTTTCACGCATGGCGTTGCAGATAAAGCTTTTTTCGGAATAATCGTCTCCGTTTTCAGCATTTTCAGCCATCATATCAAGCATTGCCTGCATAACAGCTTTTTTGCCTCTGCACTTTTTAACGGGGATAAGGTGTCCCTCATAATCAACATGAAGAAGCGGACAGATATTCAGAAGCGAGCCGAACCAGCCGGAAACTTTTGAAACACGACCCCCTCTGATAAAATACGTAAGATCGGTAGTATAAAACCAGTGATGAAGATTGAGTTTATGCTCTTCCGCCCAGTTGTAAACCTCTTCAGCGCTCTTACCCTCGTCTCTCAGATCGGCAAGCTTATCGGCAAAAAGCCCAAGACCTCTTGAAGCGGCAAGAGAATCGATAACATATATTTTTCTGCCCGGATATTTTTCGGCGCAAAGCCCCTTTGCGACCGTTGCGGAAATAAAGCCGCCCGAAAGACCGGAAGAAAGGCAAAGGTGAACGATATCTTTTCCTTCATTTAGATAAGGCTCCCAGAATTTAACGAAATCTTCTGCATTAGGCTGAGATGTGCGCGTCATTGCGCCTTCTTCCATCGTTTTGAAAAATTTCTCGGGTGTAATGGTAACAAGATCGTCAAGATATTCCTTTTCCCCGAGCATATATTTGTAAGGCACAGATTTAATGTTGCGGGAGTTGCATTCCTCCAGTGTAAGATCAGCTGCGGAATCACAGCAAACAACGTATTCCGTATTAGGCATAACCGCCCCTCCTATAATGAAAATATATATCAACAGATAAGAATCTCTCGTTGATATAATCATATCACAATATGGTTTTAATGTCAAGATAAAATCGTTTTAAATATTATAACTTTTTGTAAGAAAAACAGATATGCTCCTTTATGCGGAACATATCTGTATTTTTTCAACGATATTACTGTTTTAAGGACGCCATTTTTGTAGTCTGCCGCTGAGCCATAACAAGATTGTAGTATATCCCTTTGTTTTTAAGCAGTTCCTCATGCGTTCCCTGTTCGGCAACCTTGCCTTTTTCAAGCACGATAAGTCTGTCTGCATGGCGAAGAGTTGAAAGCCTGTGAGCAATGGCGATAGTTGTTCTGCCTTTTATAAGACGCTGCAGCGCTTCCTGTATTTTGCTTTCGGTTTCGGTATCAAGCGATGCCGTAGCCTCATCGAGAATAAGAATTTTCGGGTCGCGCAATATCGCTCTTGCTATTGCTATCCTCTGTCTTTCACCGCCTGAAAGAGAATAACCGTTTTCGCCAACGACCGTGTTATACGCATCAGGCAGTCTTATAATAAACTCATGCGCGTTCGCGATCTTTGCCGCGGAAAAGACTTCCTCGGGAGTAGCGTCGGGCTTTGCATAAATGATGTTGTCGTATATCGAACCTGCAAAAAGGAAAGTTTCCTGAAAAACCGTGCCTATATTGAGGCAGAGAGTTTCTTTGGAGATATCGCGGATATCAACGCCGTCTATAAGCAGCTTGCCGCTGTTTAAGTCGTAAAGCCTCATAATAAGATTGATAAGCGTTGATTTGCCTACGCCGGAATGCCCTACAAGACCGACCATTTCGCCTTTTTTGATATCAAGGGATATGTTTTTCAGCACCGGTTCATAGCTCTTGTAGCCGAATGTGGCGTTTACGAATGAGATATTGCCCTCGATCTCCGGAGTAAGCGCGTTTTCTTTATCTTTTATATCGGGATCTTCGTAAAGGATCTCGTTAAGCTTTGCCATGCTTGTTACTGCGTTTGCAATAGAACGCGGAAGCGATGTGAGCCAGCGAAGCGGTCCGTAAATAAAACCGATATAGCTCATTATCTGCGTAAATTCACCGAGCGAAAGAGGCTTGCCGATAATTGAATGACCGAGTTCGGGGCTTATTCCGTTCAGAACGGACTGCGCGCCGAAATACAGAACAAGAAATTCGCCTACGCCTACTATAAAGCCGAGCATCGGAAAAAGTATTGCCCAAAGCTGCTCGTTTTTCTGCGATGTTTCGGCAAGTTTTCTGTTTGCTTCTGAAAATTTTGCGATCTCGCTTTTTTCAGTACCGAAAACCTTTACTACTCTGATACCTTTGATGATATCGTGAAGTATTCCGTTTGCCGCCGATGAAAGACGCCACTGTTTTTCATACCTTCTGTGAATAAAGTTCCAGAACCGCGCCGCGGCAAAAACAACGAGAGGAACGGGGATAAATACAAACAGCGTTAAAAGAGGTCTTGTGGCGATAAAATAAACAAGAACGCCTACAAACACAACGCCTACTTCTATTATCCATACCGTTTCGGATTTTATAAAGTCCGTAATAACGGACGTATCCTCAGTAAGACGCTTTATCAGGTCGCCTGTAGTCCTTCTTGAGATCGAAGACATAGACAGAACCTGTATCTTATTGTAAAGCTTGATGCGGATGCTGTTTACGAAATTTGCGGAGGTTGCGTTTCTCAGCCTTGCGGCAATGATATTTATAACGCGCATCGCCACATAACAAAGAAGCATAAGCAATACGAGGATAAGGATCATAAGCACGGGGTTTTTATCTCCCCACGGTTCGATCCCCTCGGATGCGGGGAAAAGATATTCGTCTACAAGCACTCTGTTTATCTGCGGGATAATAAGGTTTATAACGTTCGTTATAAGCACAAGAAGACCCGAAAAAGCGAATGCGGGTATATAATTTTTGCCGAGCGCGAAAAATTTTCTTACTATCGAAACTTTATTTGAGCAGTGAGGACATATCTTTGTATTTACGATATAATGCTTGCCGCATTTCGGACATACCGTGCTTTCGATATGTATTTCCGTCAGTTCGCCCGTTTCGATATAATAATTTGCCGCCTTTATAAATTCGGACACCTGATTCAGACAGCTTTGCGTAAAGCGGCAGATACGGATGCTGTCGCCGTTTTTCATTTCCGCTTCAAGGCTTGCGCAGCCTATATGCGACGAAATGGAAAGCTCTTTTATTTCATTGAAATCGCAGCGAAATTCTTCTTTTGACAAATTTTTACCGTCTGCATAAAGAACAAGAGTATGATCTTTTGTAAGAATAATTCTGCCAGAACAAAGAAGATCGGAGGAGTCTATATCATATTCAACGCTGTAAAGCGCATCGTCTGTGTTTATTTCCCGATTCAAAAACGGTCACCCCTTTCGGTGCTGTGCATGACGTTACTCAGATAAGAAACGCCTCTATCTTTTTTGCGCTTGAAGAGTCAAGCTTCATAAAATCGTCTATAATATATCTGTTTCCGTCAACATCCCGTATCTGAACGGCGGTTTTTCTGTCAGGATCGATAAATTTTATGTTTCTTGAAGCGTCCCTTACGGCAAACTCCCGCTTTCCGGCAGTTGTTTCGACCTCAAAATACATAAAACCCATCCTGTCTTTTGCGGAAAGGATACGGGTGACCGCAGGGCTGTAATAAAGCTTGTCAAGCTCGTCTGAAACGATTTTTTTCTGTTCTTCCGAAAGGCTTGCAAGATCGCGCAGAATGCCGATCTCTTTTCCGTCTTTATCTGAAACACAGATATATTCGTCCGGCGCGCGGTAAGGCAGCGCTCTGTTCAGTTTTACTTTGCCGTATTCGGTGCCTTTATATGTAAGAGAAAGATATCCGCCTTTTTCGGGCGCAAACTTAGCCTCGTTCACGTCGATCATTTCAAGGTCGGCAAGCTCTACTATAATGTTATCGTTCATATACCGTATTTCCTTTCTTTGTCTATTCGGCAATACCGATATGCTTTATGGCGTCGAACTGAAGCATATATAGCTTGTAATATTCGCCCTGCTTCTTTATCAGCTCATCATGTGTGCCGTATTCGACCATATCTCCCCTGTCTATAACAGCAAGCACATCGGCATCACGCAGAGTGGAAAGTCTGTGAGCGATGGCAACGGTCGTTCTGCCCTGTTGGAGATTGAAAAGAGCCTGCTGGATATTGCGTTCGGTTTCGGTATCCATTGCTGCCGTTGCTTCGTCAAGAATAAGTATTTTGGGGTTCTGAATTATCGTTCTTGCGATAGATATGCGCTGCTTTTCACCGCCCGAAAGATCCTGACCGCCAGCGCCTATCCTCGTTTCATAGCCGTCGGGAAGCCGCATAATAAAGTCATGCGCAGACGCGGTCTTTGCCGCCTGTATTACCTCTTCCATTGAGGCGCCGGGGTTTGCGTAGCGGATATTGTCTGCTATCGTGCCGATAAAAAGATATATTTCCTGCGAAACGATACCTATGTTTTTTCGCATATCTATGCTTGCAATGTCTTTTACGTTTACGCCGTCTATCGTTATTTCTCCGTCGTTTACGTCGTAAAGCCGCGCCATAAGATTTACTATCGTGCTCTTGCCTGCGCCGGTTTTACCCACAATTCCCACCATATGTCCGGCTTTTACCGAAAGACTGAGATTTTTTATGATCGGATGACCGGGTTCATACTCGAAACGAACGTTTTTCATTTCGATATCGCCTTTCATCTCAGGCATGCGGACGGGATTTTCGGATTCCGAGACGTCCGGGACTGCGTCCATGATCTCGAAAATACGCTGTGCGGAGTCAACGCATCTTGCCCACCAGTTTGAGACCCAGGCAAGAAAATCGAGCGGGCTGTAAAGCATATTCATATATGCGGTAAAAGTCATGAGTTTACCGAGAGTCATCCCGTTTATATGATGTATAATCATTACGCCGCCGACAAAAAGAACAACAAGATTGGTAAGCATCATAATAAGTCCGAGCAAGGGGAATATCGTTGATTCCGCATTTGAAACGCGTTTGTCTGCCGCGGCGCTTCTGCCTGAATAGCCCGAAAAACGTTCGCCCTCTTCTCTTTCTTTCGCAAACGCCTTTATTATTCTCTGTCCGCTCATTGAGTCGCTTATATAAGACGACATATTCGCCTCGTTTATCCAGCGGACATGATGAAGTTTGCGGAAAGCGCGCTGAATAATGCGATAAAGAAACAGAAGAAGCGGTATCATAACGAGAACTATAAGCGACAGCTGCCAGTTCATATAAAACATTATTATAAGAATGCCGATAAACATCAGCGCATTCACAACAACGCTCGGTGCGCCGTCAACAAAAAACCAGTAGATATTGTTTGAGTCTCTGTTTACGCGCGTCATGAGCGAACCTGTCTGCTTTGAAGTGTAAAAGCTGACGGAAAGGCGCTGCATTGCCGAAAAAATGCGGACTTTAAGGTCATATACGACCCACGGGATTATTCCGGCGACGATATACGACTGACCGATATTTATAAGCAAAGAGGCAACTCTTGCAAGAATGATCACGGCAAGAACAAGCCCTACCTCGCCGAAGAGATTGGCGTCAACACCGGGCGTGAGAACGTTGTCATATAAAAGCTTTGTTCCCACATACGGCGACAAAACCGAAAAAACCGTGCTGATAATGAGCATCGCAAAATACGCGATGAGTTTATTTTTATAAAACTTGAAAAATCCCAGAAGACGTTTGAAAACCGAACCTTTATCCATGCATCTCGGGCATACTTTATGCTCGGGATCGGGATATCTTGAGCCGCATTTCGGACAAAAAAGCTCCTCATCGACCCTTTCGCTGTATTCTGCCGGTTTTCCGTCTTTAAAATCGTTGAAATGGCGGATAAACGAAGTGAGTTTATTTGCAATGCCGAGAGAAAACCTGATCAGCTCCTCGTTCGGCTCGTTTTCATCCTTCTTTTTCGCCACAAGACGCGCCGTTGAAACAAAGCGTTCGATTTCCAGAGATTTTATATCTTCATGCGGTATACTGTCAAACGAAACAAAATCAAAAACAGTTTTCAGCTTTTTTCTGCCGCCTGTTTTTTCAACTCTGTCGTATCCCGTAAGATAGTATATGTTATCTTTGTCAAAAAATATCCAGCAGTCGGCAAAATTGCCGTCTTTATCCATATCGGTATAGCCGTATGATATAATGCTGCTTATTTCAATTCCCCTCGCTCTCAAAGCGTCGGCTATATGCACGGGGATCCTTGAAAGATACGTTTCAGCAGTCATGGCTTCACCATCCTGTTCACATATTTACCACGGTAAACTTTACCATAAAAAACAGATACTGTCAAGCATATTTATGTTTTGTAAAAGTATGTTTGTTTATCAGTTACAATAAAGTCATAAAGCGACAAAGAACAGATTTTTGGAAATATAAAAGAGTATTATAATACTTTTATATAAGATTTTTATATGTTTTACTGTATAATAATATTGAAGACAAAAAATCACGGTGCATCATAAGGAGCTGCCGATATTATGGAAAACAAAGAGATACTGCTCGTAAGAGAACTTGCGAAAAAAGTGGCTGATCTTGCTGCCCTGCCGATACAGAAAGAAAAGATCCGTCTCTGGAAAAAGCTGAACGGTCTTCATCCTGAAAGACCGATGTTTATGATCGATCAGGTTTGCTGGAATGAAATGAACTACGAAAACGAGCTCACGCTTGAGTGTGAAGATCCCGTTTTGCGCGACATAGAGTGGCAGCTGAAAGAAACGCTTTATCGCAACAAGCATATGGAAGACGACCGACCCGTGCGGAATTACGTTGTTACGTCAAAGGTATATACGGTCGATAACATAAATATGCCCGGCATCACGCAGGACGGAGGCAGGGGCGGAGCAAAGACCCATGTTTATGTAGATCAGATACCCGATGACGAGGCGCTTGAAAAATTTTTCAAAACGCCGAAAGTAACCTTTTTTCCCGAAGAAACAGAAAAAAAGAGAGAAAAATACAACGAGATCCTTAACGGCATCCTCGGCGTTAAAATGACGGCGTATGACGGATATTTTCATTACTGGGACAGACTTTCGTGGTGGCGCGGCGTTGAAAACATAATGTATGATATTGCTGATAACCCCGAATTCATCCACCGTATCCTGAAAAAAACGATCGCCGTTCATATGTGCATGCTCGATCAGCTTGAAGAAAACGGTCTTATCACAACAGGTATGGACACGGTCCACTGCACGGGCGCATACAACGACGTTATGCAGGGCTACAGCGACGATCCGAACGAAAAAGCCGACGATCACACCGCAAAAAACAGCTGGACCTACAGCGCGGCGCAGCTTTTTTCGATGGTTTCGCCGGAAATGCACGACGAATTTGACGTTCAGTATATAATTCCGTGGTATGAGCGTTTCGGTCTTGGATATTACGGCTGCTGCGAGCCTGACGACATTAAGGTAGATGTGCTCAGAAAGCTGCCGAATCTGCGTAAAATATCAATGAGCCCGTGGGTAAATGTTGAGCTCGGCGCAGAAAAAATAGGAAAGGATTTCGTTTTTTCAAGAAAACCGAATCCGTCGAACCTCGCGTGGGATATTTATCCGGAAGAAAATATAATAAAAGAGTTCAAAGAAACTCTGAACGCCACGCAGAAAAACGGATGTCCCGTCGAGTTTATCCTGAAAGACATTACAACAGTCAAAAACGACCCGACAAAGCTCTGGAGATGGGCTGAAACGGCGCGAAACCTCTGCAGGTAAAAAAAATGGACGGTAAATATTATTTTGCAGGATATTCCACCGGAAGATCTCTTTATGAGATCACAAAAGAACAGGCAAAGAAGCTCACGCACCTGAACGTTGCATTCGCAACCGTTTCGGACGGAAAACTCACGATCGACGCGCAGCGGCCGTATCTTTCGGAACTTGAAAGAATAAGAAAGCACAATCCTTCACTGAATATCCTTCTTTCAACCGGCGGAGGAGATCAGCACGGGCACGGTCCGGCAACGTCAAGCGATGAAAAGCTGAAAACGTTCGTTGACTCTACCATGCAGATCGTATATGAGTTTGATTTTGACGGAATAGACTGCGACTGGGAATTTCCCGGCGACGACGGCATTCTTGAAGAAAAATATCAGCATACCCGTCTTTTTGCCGAATACAGAAAAGCGCTTGACGAATACGAAAAAAAACGCGGCAGAAAATGCTGGCTTACGACCGCCGCGGCATGCGGACAATGGTATATAGACAGAACGGAAATAGATATTTCGCATAAATATCTCGATTTTATCAATCTTATGACGTATGACCTTCGCGGCTGGGATCAGCCTGCGGGCCACCATACGTGTCTTTACGATCCGAAAAACGCGCCTGTTGTTTTCAGCGCGGACCGCTCTGTAAAAATGCTTGAAAATATCGGTATTCCGAAAGAAAAACTCGTTTTGGGCGCCGCGTTCTATTCAAGAATGTGGAAAAACGTTTCGGGCGGCGAAAACGGATTGAACGGTATTTCTCCAACAGGCGGAGGGTTCGGTCCTGCCTATACCGAAATAAGCCTTATTCACGAAAAGAGCGGAAGATTTAAAAAGTATTACGACGAATACGCAAAGGCCTCATGGCTTTTTGACGGAAAAGACTTTATTTCATACGATGACCCCTCATCCGTAAAAGAAAAATGCGAATATGTGAAGCGCGAAGGACTCGGCGGCATGATGTATTGGGAGCACGGCTGTGACAAAACCGGAGTTCTTTTTGAAACGATCCATAAAAACCTGAAAAACGAATAAATGACCTTAAAAGTTACCGTTATAACATCTGAAAAGTGTTATAACGGTTTTTTTTGTGCAAAAGTACGGGAAAGCGGGAGGCGAAAAATATGATATTATATTTATGCAAATGCGAAGGGGACCCCGCATGAAGCAAGGCGTATGAAAGAGGGCGTAAAGAATAAGAAAGAAAAAGGAAAAAATCACGGAATAGAGGATCATTCAGGAGCTTGCGAAAATAGCTTTTGACGACATTTCAAACTATCTTTCGTTTTTTTGCGACGAAAACGGAGAAACAAGAATAGAAATAAAAGAAAGCGACGGTCTTGATACACGTTCGGTAGCGGAAATAACGAATTCACGGTCGGGATTCCGTTTTAAGCTCTACAACAAGCAGCAGGCGCTGCTGAAACTCGGCGATTATCTCGGACTTTGGAAACGGACGCCGGAAGAGGAAACGGAAGATCTTGACGAGCTTGAAATACTCACTTCATGATAAAAAGAAAAACAATACCGTGGCAGCCGCTTTCGCAAAAGCATAAAAACTATATCCGCAACTGTATGAAAAGCACTTTCAGTTTTGCTGAAGGTGCGGTCCGCTCAGGTAAAACGATAGCAAATGTGCTGGCGTTTGCCTTTCTTCTCGAAAGATCGCCTGACAGACTGCACCTTGCGTCGGGAACGACTCTTTCCGCCGCGCTTACGAATATAGGCGACTGCAACGGGTTCGGTCTTGAGCATATCTTTCGCGGCAGATGCCGCTGGGGCAAATACAAGGGCAATACGGCTCTGTTTGTAAAAACCATGAAAATGGGCGAAAAAGTTGTTGTTTTTGCCGGCGGCGGCAAGGCTGACAGTTACAAAAGGATACGAGGTAATTCATACGGGATATGGATAGCCACGGAAGTAAACAAGCATTTCATTTCAAAAGACGATCAGTGCTTTATCGACGAGGCTTTCAACCGTCAGCTTGCGGCGAAGATGAGACGTGTGCTGTGGGATTTCAATCCCGATTATCCGACGCATCCGATATATACGGAATATGTGGATAAATATATAGCACTCGGTCTTGACGTAAACCACGAAAGATTCTGCATACGGGATAATCTTTCAATATCGGCGGAAAGGCGCGCAGAGATCGAAGCGCAGTATGAAGTCGGTTCTTTCTGGTACAGACGTTCCATTCTTGGCGAAAGGGCTGCCGCGGAAGGGCTAATTTTTCCGCAGTTTGCAGCGGCGCCTGAAAACTGGACGGTTTCATCCGTTCCCGACGACGTTTCTCAAATAATCATCGGGGTGGATTACGGCGGAAACAGTTCCGCTTCAGCCTTTGTAGCGGTCGGCATGAGAAAAAAAGAAAACGGCGTCACGGTCCTTGCGGACAGGCGGATAAAAGGCAGAAAGGGCGAGATCACGCCGGATATGATCGAAAATGAATTTATTCTGTTTGTAAAATCACTTTATCTTAAATTCGATATACCAGTTACATACGCTTTTATGGACAGCGAGGCGCAGTATCTTACCGCAGGCGTTGTTATGGCAGCAAGAAAAGCCGGGCTGAAAACGGCGATAGCAGACAGTTTGAAAAAACCGATCGCAGAGCGCATTTCAATAAAAGCAAGGCTGATTTCCCAACACAGGTGGTCGGTTTTGAAAGACTGCAAAAACGTTATCGCAAGCACGGCAACTCAGCTCTGGGATCCGCATGATCCCGAC
>JAEEJJ010000148.1 GCA_016281805.1 Clostridiales bacterium | reverse complement strand
TCATATATTTCTTTCAGCTTGTTTTCGGTTTCCTCATCGGTGACTTTATCAAGACACGCGGCAAGATCGCACATTTCAAGTATTTCAACGTGTATGCCCGCCTGTGAAGTGAGCATCGTGAAATCGCTGTAAAGATCGAGCATACCGCTGTAATTTCCGCCGAGATAGCCGAAATTTGAAAATTCGATATTCTTTTTGACAAACGCCGCGCGGCACCATTCGCCGATTTGTCTCCACGCGTTATCCGCCTCTTTTCTTTTGTCCGTCTTTTCGTCTGACATCGCAGTCTCCGGGCTTTCGTCAAGTCCAAGCAGTCCGTTTACGCAGCGGAAAGGGATGCCGGCGCGTTCAAAAGCGTTTGAGATTTCGGGCACGGGGCAGGTCCCGCAGTTTGCAAGCCATTCGCCCGTATCCGTTTTGTCGTAGTCTATCTGCGGCGACGGCTGGAGGTTGAGAACAACACAAGGAGCCTTTACCGCGCGGTGTATCGGTACGACCATATCGGACGTAAAATACGTTGCGCTGTGCAGAAAAACTATGTCACAGCAGCTTGATCTCAAAAAATCTGCCGCCTGTTCCGCTGAATCGAAATTATCGAGAAGACCGAAATTATAAACCTCGCCGTATTCACCGAGCTTTTTTTCTATAAAGCTGTTATACCCGACAAGCCTGTCCTTCAAGCCCTCAAACTGAGCCCAGTATGCGCGCAGTCCCGCGCTGTAAAGTCCTATCCTAAGTTTTTTCATATTCTTCCCCTGTGATTATAAAATCATATTGCCGTTTCTGTATTCATTTGGAGTAACGCCGACAAAGTATTTAAAATGTTGTATTAACGCTATCGGTTCATCGTATCCGACCGCGAATGCGACCTCGCTTACCGATATATCCGAACGCCGCAAAAGCTCCTGCGCCAGATTAATGCGGCATTTATGCAAATACTTATAAGGCGTTATACCGATTTGCTGCTTGAACAGCCGTATCAAATGATACTTTGAAAGTCTTATGAATTCGGTGAAATCGTCGATATGCAGATCATCTTTGCAATGATCGTGTATATAAGCGGCAAGCTCTCGGATTTCCGGTTTGTTATCTTTCAAGACATTATCTGCTTGTTCGTTGAGAGAATCGATCAGTTCCGTAAGGATTCCGGATACGGCATGACTTTGATTTGCATACGCTCTTACGCTCGTTTGAGATATCAGATCGTCTATCGTCCTTATACGGGACAAAACGGACTCAAGGGAGCGCAGCTTTACGTATGTCAGCTCTTGATAAACAGAGCTTTTGAAACCGTCCGCCATACCGTTAAAATGGAGAAAATAAAAGCGCCATTTTTCACCCGGATTTGTAGCATATTCCTGATAAATACTGCAATCAATAACAATCGCGTCTCCTGCATTAAGAGTAACATGTTTATCCTTCCATTTCATGCAGCCTGATCCGGAGACTGTTACGATAAACAAAAAACTGTTTAACGCATCTCTTTTTGTATAATATTTGTCTCCGGCTGAAAAATAACCGCATTCCGTTACATAAAACGGGAATAAACGCGCTGAGTTGTCCGGCGTTTGTATGTGCCAGTATGATTCTTCGTCTATATCGAGATTGTAATCAAGCATAATACAGCTCCTCCACAATCCATTATAAGGATATTCAAAAAAAAGTAAAGCGAGTTATTTTAAACAATCAATATTTTTTATACAAAACTGTAATATTAAATAATTGAAATAAGTTTTTAATAGTGACTGTTTAATAAAATTATAATAGAGCGCTGTTTGATCGTTCGATAGCGGGCAGCCAAACAGCTTCATATTACTTTTTCTTTTTCGTAACCACTATTATTATGACTATAACCGTTGCAAGGGCACATCCGCCTAAAACAAACCATATCCATACATTGTTTGATTTTTCGACGGCTTTTCCATCTTCCTTTGTTGTATCGGCTTCCTTTGCAGCATCGTCTGACGTTGTATCTGTATTGACCTCGGTTTCGGTTGCTTTCGTCTGTTCTGGCTCCGTGTCCGGTTTCTTTTCCGTTTCCGGTTCTTCGAAAACTTCAACGGTTATAGATTTGAAGTAGAATACCTGACCTTCCTCGCCTTCGTTCACAGGATCGAAGCGCAGACTTCTCACCTCATCCATCCAGTTGCTGCTCTCGTCCATATCAATGAGAGCATCCTTAAAATCGTCTGTCTTTTCGAAATCATACTCAACATAGCAGTAGTCTATTTTAGGAACGTTTTTGGTGGTAAAGTATATCGTGCCATCGTGATCTTCGTCCGTTTTATAGTTGACGCGGAGAACCGTGAATTTTCCACCGTCGAAATATCTTGATTTACTCATCGGTATCTCAAAATGCGGGTCCTCTCCCGTAACAGTCATTTTGATACAACCCTCGGCCTCGTCAAATTCAAGCTTGCAATCGCCGACGCCGCCTATTTTTGACAGTATATCCGGATTTGTAAAATCGACGAGCAGGAATTTGTCAACGTTTTCAAAATCAATGGTCTCCTCGGTCTCGGTCGGTATTTCGCCGCCTTCGAGGTGTCCCTCGCTCGCTGCCTGTTGGCCGTTTATATAATCGACTACAAACGATTGATGAGACAAAGTTGTGTCGGACGTCGAAAAGCCGAAATAGCATTGTCCGTTCTCAAAATAATCGAGCGCCTCGCTGAAATCTGTTTCAATTTTCACGTCGTCGATGTAAACAAAGAGCGCGCCGTCCTCTATCTTTATATCGTAATGAATTTTGGCGCCGGGCTCATAGTAGTCTTTTCCGGGTACGAAATCGTTTGGCTTGAGATTGCCTTTTGATTTGACTGAACCATCGGCGATAACGAGCGTTTCAATTGTTCCCGGACGCTGCAGTATCCATAAACCTTTACCCTCGTTTTTCCCGCTGTAATCAAAACAAACCGGTGCGCTCAAAATAACCATACTGAACCACACGTCACTTGATTGACTGTTCAACTCCTCCATTGTTATATCAATAGATATTCCGTCTTTGACATTGAGCGGCTTCGTGTAGGTCAGTCCAGCATAAGACGACGGATAATGTCCCTCAGACTCCATTCTGATACCGTTATTTTCGGATACTGAGATTCTTGCATGGCTTTTTTCTGTACCGTCATAGGTGACTATTGCCCAGTCGTTTGCGTCAAGCGCCTCAGCAGCAAACGGGATAACACCGCATATAAATACTGCTGTTATTATCCAAGCGATGATTTTTATTAGATTCTTCATTTTATTTCTCCTTTTTTTGCGGAAACCTGTATTAATTAGCTTCAAACTATAGTTTTGAGATACAATATGATAAAATGCGCAAACTGCCATTTTGGACAGTTTGCGCATTTACCAAAAGCATATTATTTAACTTTCTTAGCTATCACAATGCCCGCAAGAGCTATGCATGCTACGGCGGCTACAGCTAAAACAGCCGCGTCGGCGGTCGACGGATTGTCGGGCGTAGGATCAGCGGGGTCGGGATCCACAGGCGCGGGATCTTCCGCCTTGACGCCGGTACCGACGACAAGGGTGAACTCCTTGTAGAGCTCCTCCGCGCCGTCCTCGTATATTGCTTTTATCGACATTGCGTATGTACCGTCGCCAAGCTGATCAAGTCCGAGAAGCTCCATAGCGGCTTCGTTGCTGCCTATGCCGGCATGAATTTCGAGATCCTCAAGTCCGGCTTGTCCCAAAGCCGCCGCAAGTTCTGGTCTGTCAATATAATTGTCCTCGCATTTTTTCTCGGCGCCGTCTAACGTGTAAACGATTTCTTTAAGACGTGACGTCCCGTTGAAAGCCCAGCCGAGAATGTAGACCTTGTCGCCCTTTGCGATGGTCAGCGTATCGCCGTTGATATCGTTGCCCATCATTTCGCCTAGCGTGTTTTTGTTGACGCTCAACCTGTCGATATTTACGGTTGCGGAAACATTTGCGCAAAGAGCAACGGTAATAACCATAACGATTGCTATTGCCATAATCCTTTTCATTTTCTATTTTCCTCCTTAGTTAAATTTAATGAAAAAAATCACTTTATCCCACTTTAAGCATGAATTAAAGACAGTGGAAAAATCAATGAACGAATTTGATATGTTCAATGCAATTATATCCAAAATTTTAACAAAATTCAATAACAATAATTGCTCTTTAATATTGCATTATTGCTATCATTATCAATAAAGTTCAGTAAAGCCGCGACAAAAGACGTTTATTTTTGATTTTTTGGTATAACAAAAACACCTGTCGTTTTTCCCTCTGTCAATTCCATAACAAAAACACATACCGATTATTTTTTGTATGCGAAAAGGAATTGACTTTTTTACTCATATGCTTTTTCATATGGAACCATACTTTTTGTTTTTTATTGCTATACTTGGTTCTGTTCGATCTTATCCCCTGAACCGCGGCATTCAACAAGCAATCGGCTGCAAGCCGATTCCATTGGAATTTCACCATCGCCGGGTACTCCGCCGACCGCGCTTTCGCTGGGGTAAATGAAATTTTTTGATTTTTTAATCTATTGGGTAGTTAATACTTTAATTTCCACCGGGCTTAAAATACAACGAAAGACATAAAATCAAAATTATCGTCTTCGTCGTTTTCGGCGCACGTCTCACCAATACCCGTTCCCGCTGTGTTCAGCTCCTGCTCTGTTTAAAACCGGAGCATTTATATCGACAAAACATTTGTCGGACCGCTTGGTGACCGTTACTGAATAAAATGAATTACACCAGGATTCTTTATACTCGGCGCACGGATCAAGGTCTGTATCTCTGATCTCGCGCTTAAATCCGTTTTTTGTCAAAACCTCGTCGAATTCACCAACGGTTGATTCAACGGTAAGTCCGAAAAAGGTAACTCCGGGATCGGTTATATAGATATTCGTTACGCATTGCCTTGATGTATAATACGGCCACGAGGAAATCAAATATTTAACACATATATCCGGATCGATGAATGTGCCGCTTTCGTCAACCGACGGCTTGTATGACTTTCCATAATACTCACGTATAAAGCCGGATCTGATTTTGGTATAATCCGACCAATCATTTTCAGCAAAATCCTGCAGTATCCAAAAATCAAGCGAGGTCTGCTCGGGTCTGGGATCGCGGTTTAACAGCTTCTCGGGTATCTGCGGCAACAATTTGAAAGAAATCGTTTCGGGCCAGTCAAAACCGCTGTTGTCGGGTTTTATTTTAAATATACAGCTTTGTTCATCTTCATTTGTCACTGTATCGGCAGTGAACAGCAGATCATATAATGCGTTTTTGACTTTTACTTCTCCGCCTTTTCCGCTCCATTCCAAAATAATATCGCTGCAGTATGCGTGATCTATAACGATCAAGCCTTCCGCCTTGCCCGTACCGCTTTCAGCCGGAAAGTAAAAATACATTTGTTCATCGTCAGATATCCAATACCTTGAACCGATCAGACCCGGGTGATCAATCTGAAAAGAACATCCCGTAAAAATCATCAAAACTGATAAAATGACAACCGTAAGATTCCTTATTTTTGCTTTACTCATGATTATTTTCTCCAAATATACAATATTGTATTTTGCAAGCGGTTTTTCAATCATCAAAAAACGTCGGCTCTGTTTACACATAAATATCCCACGCTCGCGTCATATTGCTTTATCAAGCTTTCGGCTTTTATGATCACGTCTTTTATAATCCTTTCCTCTCACTTATATGATTTAAATTATCGAACGATACGTCCGTCTTCTATCATGATCGTTCTGCTGCACGCTGAAGCAACGTCCGGATCGTGTGTAACAAAACACAGCAGAAAAAGTGCGAAATATTAACTTTTCCGTTTTTTAATTCGGAACACAATAATAATTCGGAATGGCATATGATATTCTGGGGTTAGCAATAATTATTGTTATTGCTTCCAAAACTGCATTTTTGTCTTTTTTAGACAGTTTTATAACAAAATCCAATCCTATTTTTCTTTCGCACTCCTCAATCTGTTTTTCCATACCAGGCAAATCTTTAATCTGATTAAATAGTTTTTTGTTTACATCTTCAACCTCACTTATGTATAATTCTGGAAACAATTCTTTAATTGAGCTTTCATCGCACGGATCCTTAAATCCGATTAAAACAGCACCGGGCTCAAATTCATAACTTGTAGGCGTAAATTGAGTTGCATCATATTCTGACGATACATAACAATTGGTAGTATTACTATCTGTAGAAACAACTATTGTTGTTGAATCGTTAACGCAACAGGATGAAGCGATAACTACAAGAAAGCATAAAGCAATGACAAGTAATATTTGTCTCATTCAATGTTTCTCCGTTTTAAGTGACAATAATTAATATTCAATAAACTTCTTTAGGAATCTGTCTATTATCCATACTTATGATAATATTATGCACATAACAACTGCTTATACACAGTGGTTATGCGCACACAGAAAGTAACTTTAAATATCTCCTCCACCTCGGAAAAGAGGATGAGCTCAAAGCACATATTTGTCTGCTGTAAACGATTACAACTGCACTGTTTTTCACGGTAAAATCCACCTTCCCCTTTTTCAAATATATTATACCTTAAAACTATGTAAAAGTCAACATGCTTATCTGAGGTGTTTTATCGAACGATACGTCCGTCTTCTATCATGATCGTTCTGCTGCACGCTGAAGCAACGTCCGGATCGTGTGTAACAATTATAACCGTAACGCCGTTTTCTTTGTTTATCTTCCGCAGGTATTTAAGTATCTCCGCGGTATTTTCGCTGTCCAGCGCACCGGTCGGCTCGTCCGCGAGTATTATTTCCGGATCTATGATCAGTGCTCTTGCTATTGCTATACGCTGTTTTTGACCGCCCGAGCAATGCTTAATCTTTTTCTTTGACAGTTCAAAACAATCAACGGTTTTCAGGACTCCTTCGGCTTTCTTTTTCATATCGCTGAGATCGGATTTTCCGAAATAAAGCGGCAGGGTCACGTTTTCATACGCCGTCCGGTTTGGCAAAAGCATGAAATCCTGATTTACAAAGCCTATTTTTCCTGAGCGTATACGCGCTTTTTGTTTATCCGACATTTCCTTGACCGGCTCTCCGTCAAGTAGGTATTCGCCGTTGTCAAAGTCATCAAGCGTACCGAGAATATTCAAAAATGTTGTTTTCCCGCATCCCGATTTGCCGATAACAGCGACAAATTCGCCCTTTTCTATATCAAGATCAATATCTTTCAAAACGAGGTTTTCGATTTTATCGGATCTGTACGTTTTATTCAGTTTTCTTATTTCTATCTGATGCATACCGTCACCTATACTCTTTCATACGAGCTTTTTACGCTCTTTTTGGCAGCCGCGACAACGGAAATAACGACGGCGATAATTATTTCAAAAACTCCGAGGATCAAAGCCGGTACAAGAAGTCTCGCGTGATAAACCGTACCGGATGATACGGCGGGGATACTGTAAAACAACCGATTTATGATACAGCATAAAGCGAATGAAACAATGATCGTAACCGCCTTTGCTATGCAGACGGTTGACGCCAATCTCGCCTTTGACATACCGAGGCATCTGCAAACCGCCGTTTCCTCGGATGTCTTATACAGTATAAGGATCTCCATTCCGACAAGCGTCAATATTGAATACAGCACGCAGAATATTATCACGGGCAGAAAGCTTGAAACAGTTTCTTTGACCTGTTCTTTTGTTGTCTTTAAAACTTCGTCAACGGTTTGCAGCGTCAGATATTTTGAAAGCTCATCTATCGCTTCAGTCTTTTCTTTTTCCGTCAGCTTATTATCAAACCTTATAAAGAACGTTTCAAGATAACTCTTCGTTATACTGCCGCCGGCAAGATCTCTTAACGCCTCGCAGTCTTTGACAATAATAAACGACGCGTCTTCATATATCATTGAAGCATCCACGGAACTTCCGCCGCCGGACATTGAGAGTACGGACTGCGGTGTTTTGACAATGCCTTTTATTTGAAAATCTGCGGTTATGTATTCTCCGTTTTTCTTTGCCGGTATTTTAACCGATAAAGTTTCACCTATTGAGTATTTATTGAAATATTCACTTGCTATTATACATTCAAGATCGTTACTATCATAATCAAAGCCCGATCCTTTAAAATTGAGATTTGCACATTCATAAAGTTCTTTTGTTAACAGCTTCATTGAGAACAATCCGTCTGATCCGTCATTAGGTTTGAAATTGACGGTGTCGGGTCTTTTTATTATTTCAACAACTCCGTTTACCGTTTTTATCTTTTCCGTTAGATTTGCCGCGGGTTTAATTCTTGACCCGTAAAAACAGTCTGATAACCCGGAATTTCTCAGCTTGTCATATTTTTCAGTTTCAGAGGCTATTCTTCCCGTGGAAACCGTTAAACCAGACATTGCAAGTGCGGATATAACGACGATCACAAGCAAGGATAATCCCGCGGATCTTATGTATTCGAAAAGAATATAAAGCGTTTTTCTCATATCTGTCACCCTACGTAACGTTTCTTGCCAGCTCCGCCGCCGTGCTCTTTTTCATCGCGTAAACGGACGGAACGGAGCAGATAAGCGTTGCCGTCATTACGATCAAAAGCATTATTACGTAATCTTTTAAATCGTATTTTACGGAATAGAACAAGTCAAATGCCGACGACGACAGCGCGTTCAATACGGCGGCAAAGACGAAGCACAAAACGGCTATCACTTCATTCGTTATTATCGTTTCAAGGATCAGCCGCTTCATTTCTGCGCCGCAGATATATGCGATGGAATTTGACTTTGCCCGCCTTTTTGTAAAATACACGATATAAAAGACAAACGACAGCATCGAAATAAGATAAGCAACGAAAATAATGATTATCAACACAGCGTATCCGTTTTCGGCGGCTCTGTAATACGAATAGGGATCGACAAGACCGGAGCATCCGAAGATATCATAGATTTTATCTCTCAGCTCGTCGCTCCTCTTTATATCAAGCCTGTTTTCAACGTAGAAGCTGACGTTTTCCGGTTTAAACGTTGACGAATAAAGCTTGTACGGTATTATCGTATCGTTCGTATACGTGCTGATGCCGATCACATACAGTGTCTGACCGAAAAATTCAACGGTACCGTAGCTGCCGGTTTCCCTGTCATAGCTTAACGAGCTCGTATATTCCGTGCACGGCAGCACAATTACGTTTTCTTTGTCCGATTTGGAAATATCGCAGTTACCGAGAAACGCTTTTACGGGAAACTTGTCGTTTGAACTGCTGTTTACAAAGAAGCTTTCTTTTGTTCCGTAACCGTCTGTAATGAGTGAACCGCCGGTCATATGTACGTCCTCAGGCTTGACGGTCGCGGAGAAAGTACACGACGCAACACCGTATTCGCTCAAATCGATACCGAGTATATCACCGTAACTCAGATCATTGTAATTCTGTGCGGGGTATTTCAGCGACTGATAACCGGAAAGCGTTGAGTTTTTATAAGCTGAATAGTTTCCGAGAAAAAAGATCATCACATAATTGCTCAATATTAAGCCAATGATCATTAAAACGAATATCAGCTTATTGTCGTCTGTCATTTCTTTGATTATGAATAATATCCGCTTTATTTTATTCATAAGATAACAATCCTTTATATCAGGTTGCGTCGGCGTAATGTTCGACTATCTTTAAATTTCCGTCAGCAATTTCCAAAAACACGTTTCCGAAAATGTGAGAGTGGTCGCCGCAGCCGAATTTCTTTGTCGTTTTTTCGGTCACGTTTGCGATACATTCCGCCTGTGCGAACAAGCCTTTATCATTCTTATTCCAATAGATACGCAATCCGTCCTCCGACGTTTCATCCTTCTTCAGATGGCATTCATTTATACTTTTGTCTATATCTTCCTCGATTGCGGTCCTGATGGCGTCCATCGCCTCGGCGGTTATGCCCGTCGTGTAGAATTGCTTATACATGTCGTCCTCCTGAATTGTCCAGCTTCCCTCTGTTTCGCCCGGCTTTTTCATGTATTGAAATTTGCAGTCGGTCGCTATGCCGCCTAAACAGAACGCGAATGTGACGTACTGCGTGTTTTCAATTGAATACACGTTTTCATAAAGCATTTCGCGCGGTATGACGGCAAGCCTTTCATGTTTGGTGACTAAATCCTTGTAGCACTTGTCCGCCGTTTCCTGCTGTTTTTCCGTAAGCTCTTTTTTTACCGGTTTGACGTATTCTTTATCCAGCTTGAAAACAACGGTACCCGCATTATTATTTCCCGCGTTTAGACACGACACGGCGGAAAATATCATAGCGATAACAGTAAAAACCAAAACAATTTTTTTCATCTTCTTTTTCCTCTCTTATTTATCACCTTTTATTTATATGGCTCTGTTACATTAGAGTGCTGATATTATCAAAATACTTTATATTCTTTTTATAAACCATAATTTACTTCTTTCTATTTTTGATAATACTGCGCCTGGGCGTACCATAGCTGCCGATACTTGCCGTCTTCATCCGACAAAAGCTCGTCGTGACTGCCGTGCTGGATTATCTGCCCCTCGTGGAAAACGGCTATTTCATCGCAGAATTTACAGCTTGAAAGGCGGTGGCTTATGTATATCGCAGATTTCCCTTTTGCTATATCGTTGAATTTTGAGTATATATCGGCCTCGGCTATCGGATCAAGCGACGCCGTCGGTTCGTCGAGGATGATGAACGGCGCGTCCTTATAAAGCGCCCGCGCTATCGCTATTTTCTGCGCTTCGCCGCCGGAGCATTCCACGCCGTCCGGATCGTAGATCTTGCCCATATACGTGTCTATGCCTTTTTCGTATTCGGCAAGCTTGTCGGCAAACCCGGCTGATTCAAGGCATTTTTCGACCTTTTCCCTGTCTGTTATCGGTCCCGATGAAACGTTTTCTCCGAGCTTGAATTTTGTTATATAAAAATCCTGGAAAACGACCGCGAACATACGCATATATTCGCCGTAATCATATTCTTTGATATTAACGCCGTTATAAAGTATTTCTCCCTCGGTGGGGTCATACAGACGGCAGAGCAGCTTTATGAACGTCGTTTTCCCCGATCCGTTCATGCCTACCGCCGCGAGGCGTGAGCCCGGTCTGAATTTTATGCTGACATTTTTCAGCACGTAATCATCCGTGCCGGGATATTTGAAGGATACGTTTTTGAATTCTATGCCGCCCGACTCCTTCCGCGGAGGCTCGACCCCGCGCGTGCCCTTTTGCAGCGAGCTTTTCATATCAATCAGCTGAAAATCAAGCTTTAGATACGCCGCGTTGTTTTTGATATCACCGTAAAATTCGATAAGCATGCCTATACCGGAGAATACGCGCATAGTTGAGGCGGTATACTGCGTTACCATACCGACGCCGAAAGCCCCGGATACCGCTTTTATACAAATATATGCGTTTACCGCCGCACTGAACAGAACGCTCAGCCCTGTTGACAGAGCGGAATACACGCCTATGGGGTATTTTGAAAGCTTGGCGTAAAGACCTTTTGATTCAAACGCAGATTCTTTGTTTGCTATATATTTCCCGCAGAATCTTTGCTGATTGTATATGCGGATATCCGCCGCGGCTTCATCGTCCCAGCCGAGCCAACCGAAATGCCAGAAGAATCTGTTACCCAAAACGTGTGCTTTTGCGTTTTTTGCCCATATCGCACCTGATTTGTTGTTCAAAACCGAACTGACGGCGATCAAAGCGCCCATAACACATGCGGCGACTACCGCTATCCACGGAGTTTCCGTAAGAGCAGACGCCGCGTTTTCCCCGGTTTTGCTTGTAAAGAGCGAAACCGTGAGCGCGATACCGCCGGCTATAGAGAATATCTGCTGAAAGAAAGTGTCAAAGCAAAATACGACGCGTGCAAATCCTCCTCCGGCGTAGCTGCCGATCGTTTCCATCGCCGCTATAAGCTCGTGCGTTTTGGGGTTGTCAAGATCCGCGTAGTCAAGCGACGCTTTCTTCTCTATAAAAATACGGTCCACCGCAAACCAGAACGACGTATCCTGTACGTCGCGCCATTTTCTGATAAAAGCGGATATAAGAGCCGATGCCGCCGTGACGGCGAGAGTAAGTATTACGAGGAATTTCAGTCTCGCCGGGTCTCTGTCGCCCGCCAGCTCGTCTATGATACGCGCGGAAAGCCATATCTCCGCATATGGCGTCAGAACGTCCCATATTGACGCGATCAGTCTCGAGGCTATCATCTGCGGTCTTTTGCGGTATATTATCCCGAAAGCGCGCCAGTTCATTTTAAACGCCTGTGCAAAAGATATTTTTTCTTCTTTATCTATATTCTTCATCCTCTTCGCCCTCCTCTCTGTAATATTTGCTCTGCACTTCAAACAATTCGGCGTATTTCCCACCCGCCGAAAGCAGCTCTTCATGACTGCCTTCTTCGGCGATCACCGCGCCGTCAAGCAAAATTATCCTGTCGCAGAAGCGTGTGGAGGCGAGGCGGTGGCTGATATATACCGCCGTTTTGCCTTTTGTCATTTCGTCATATTTGCCGTAAATATCCGCCTCGGCTAACGGATCAAGCGCGGCGGTCGGCTCGTCGAGCAGCAAAAACTGCCCGTCCTTATACAAAGCGCGAGCAAGCATCAGCCGCTGGCGCTCGCCGCCGGACAGCTCTATCGCGTCGTCAAAGACTTCTTTATTGAGGTGCGTTTCATAACCGTTTTGCAAACTCGTTATCTTTTCGTCAAGCCCGGCCTGTTTTGCACAGTAAACGACCCTTTCCATATCCGTTTCGCCGCCGCTCTGCGCTATGTTTTCCGCTATCGTTCCGGCTATTACGCCGAACTGCTGAAACACAGCGGAAAACAGCCTGTAGTATTCGCCCCTGTCGTATTCTTTTAAATCCGTACCGTTTACAAGAACTTTTCCGCCGGTCGGATCGAGCAGCCCGCATATTATCCTTGCAAGTGTTGTTTTTCCCGCTCCGTTCAAGCCCACGACGGCGATCTTCTCACCCGGCTTCAAGGTCAGGTTTATGCCGGACAAAACGTCTTTTTCAGTGTCAGGGTAGCGGTAGCTGACGTTTTTCAACTCCAACGTTTCAATGCGCTTTGGTATTATACCGCCCTTGAATTTGAAAGGCTCCGGATATTCAAGAAATTCGCGTACGGAAGAAATATCAAGGCTGTTTTTATAAAGAGCGTTGAGTCCTCCGAGTATACCGTTTACCTGACCGGTAAAGCCGCCGACGACTGCGAAAAGCAGGGTGAACGTAGCCACGTCCATATCGCCGCGTACGACCGCGCCGATAAGATACACGTACGCCGCGCCGTTACGCAAAAACGTTAGTATAATGTTTACGATCTTAGACCAGATATAAACGCCCGCGGCTTTATGGTGATACGCAGTCATAAGATCGTCCGCCGCTTTTGCGAGATCCGTAAGCCACGGCTGCATATTGAAAATGCGTACGTCCTTTGCCGCGTAAAGCGAATCCGATACCTCGTTTACGTACCAGCGGCGGTGCGATATTCTGCTTTGCTCCTCCCTGTGGCGGTAACCGTAGCCGTTTATGTAATTCGTTACAAAATAACCGATAAGCGACGTTACGACGACAATAACGAACAAAAGCGGTTCGGCGCTCGTCAGCATTATCAGATATATGACAAAACTGACCAGGCTTACCGCAATGCCGTACAGCGCTTCCCACACCGCCTCGACCGCGCGTCCGTTGCCGTCGCAGTGATCGTACGCGCCGCGGCAGAGATCGCGAAATTTCTTTTCAAGCCTGCACTGAAACGATACGGTACACGCCTTGTCGTTGACCTGCTTCAATATATGCGTTCGCACGGAAACGCGCGGGTACGTCTTGCCCGTGTTTATATACGACTGTATCATCGACAGCGCCGCCATAGAGCCATAGACCCATAAAACCGTCAAAAGCAGTTTTTCAAGCGGCAGATTATCCTGCAAGCCTTTGATCACAAGCGGCGCAGCGTATACGCCGAGAAGGTTGCTGCCTACGGCAATAACTACCAAAACCGCAATAACGACTATTACCTTTTTCTCTTTTGCCTCCGCCGCAGTCTTTAACATAAAAGATACGTTTTGAAGCATATTGTACTTTGGCTTCGGCTTTTTTTCTTTCTTTTCTTTTTTCATTAAATAACCTTTTTCAGTTGTTTTTTTAATTATAACAAATAAAAATCTCAAAGTCAACGATTTGGGATAATGCATATAAAATGGGATAAACGACGAAAAAACCGGCAGTAAAAGCCGTAAAACTCCTTCCGTCTCGCGCAAAGCTCGAGCCACCTCCATCATTGAGGGAGGCGAATCATGCGAAATTATTTCCGACTGACCGAGGGAGTTTGTTTTTAACTTTATTCCGGCAGTATGATCTGCACGCAAAGCATACCGTCCTGCTCGATATACTCAGCGAAGCCGCCGTATTTTTCGGTGACGGACGCGATTATCTTGTGACCGTATCCGTGTTCTCCTTTTTTGTCGGTTTTCTTAAGTTTTCCGTTTTCATCAAGAACGGGACCGGATACTGTGTTTTTACATATTATTATCCTGTTTTGATTCTTTTTCAGAAAATGAAGCTCTATTATCCTGTCTTTGTTATCCGGTATTTTTTCAACGGCTTCAAAAGCGTTGTCAAGCACGTTTCCCAGAAGACTTGCAAGGTCGGCGTCGTCAATACCGTCTAAAATGTCCGCAAAGCCGGAGACGATTATCTGTATTCCCGCATCTGACGGGAATTTTGTGTTTATCAGATAATCTATTACGGCGTTTCCGGTGTGGACAAGATTGCCCATCCGCTCGATCGACGGGTATATTTCATCTATATATTCCTCGCACGCTTTTACGTCGCCCTCTCCTAACTTACCCTTAAGCACGGTAAAATGATTTTTCATATCGTGACGGAAGCGTTTTATATTTTCCCATATCGCATCCGCGTCCTCAGCGCGTGTTTTTTCCGCGTTCATTTTCTGCTCCATCATCTTATATTCGTATTCCCGCCGCTGCATTTTCATAAGCTGACGTATAAGGAAATACACGCCGAAGTTGGAGATTATAAGAATTGAAAGCAACACCATTACCGGCACGGTGAATTTACTTTCCGTATCGTTTACCGCTATCGTCATAAGTACAAAAAGCCCGAACACGGTCACTAAGGTATGGCAAACGAAGAATACGCCTATTATTCCGTTTGCGCTGTCGTCCGACTTGAATACCGTGAGCAAAAGCATATACAACGCAAACTGCACCGTACGGCAAATGGCAAGATACAGGACCCTCGCGGGCGTTTCCGCTCCCTGCATCACAGACACGCCTTCGCCGAATACCAATGCGAACAACGGATACATAAGGCTTGAAACGAGCATTATCACTATAACGTAGCTGCCGCCCGCAAGGATTGCCCTGAAGTATTTCTTTTTGCATATAAGCAAGGCGTACAGTACCGCAAGTACGACGGTAATAATTATGGCAAGTATATCAAAGCCGGATAACAGCCTGTCCGCAAAAAACTGGAAAGCGAGCGAAACGGCAGGAACAATAAGCGCTATGAGATTTTCCTTTCTGTAAAAGCGAGTGTGTAAAAACCGCGGTACAAACCATATAAGAAACAGCGCGTCCGCAGCCGTTGCGACCGCCTCGATCATTTTATATATCATATCTGTAAGCTCCTCATATTATATCCGGCGTAAGCGGCTCTGAATTCCGCAAGCCGTCTTTGCGCCACGGGTATTTTCACACAGTTGTCGCCTACCCTGATCTCGCCCCTGTCAAATCTTTGAATATGGCGCAGATTCACGATATACGCGGAATGTACTCTGAAAAAATCGCAGTCAGCAAAAAGCGTCTCCGCGTCGTTCATCGTTCCCCTGCATTTAAGCTCGGCGCCGTTTTTTATAACGCAGATATAATAATTGCCTTTTGTACGCACGTATAAAACGTCGTCCGGGCAAACTGAAAAACTTCCGTCCGCGGTGCTCAGCTTTATAACAGGCTTGGTACGCGTAAATCTTTGAACCAGGCGGGTAAGCGTTTTTGTGAGGTCTGATTTCAGTCTGTCCTTACGCAGAAAGGCAAACGGGGAAAACTCAAAAACCTCGTAAACGTAGTGGTCGTATCCGGATACGAACGCTATTACCGTTTTGTCGTTTTTTGAGATAAGCCTTTTTGCAAGCTCAAGTCCGCTCATCTTCGGCATATCTATATCAAGAAACAAAACGTCTATTTCGTTTTGTTCAATGTATGATAAAACCTCATCGGCTGAGCCGAAACCATCGCATATCTCATATTCAAGCTCCGCGGGAAATATCCGCGCGCACAATTCCTTTAAGGTTTTCGAAAACAGTCTGCGAAAATCCGCGCTGTCGTCACATAAGCCTATACGAAGCATCAAGTCAAACTCCTCATTTATTTAATATAATTATACATACAAACACCGCGTTTGTCAATAATTTGGGATAATCTATGCAAAATGGGATAAACGATGAGATTTCATAACGAAGTAACATCAAAAAATATGAAATCAAAGTTTTAAATGTACTACATACCCCTTGACAAACGCGTGTCGGTAGTGTATAATTCGTTTTGAGGTGACTAAAATGAATTTGATTATAAGCACAGTCATGCAGGAAAAGCAGCGTATAAGCTTTATGATAGAGAAATACGAAAAAACGATGAACGGACTTCCGAGGGGAAGTATATCCGAACGGCACGTCGGCGATAAAACGTATTACTATTTAAAATACCGCAACGGCAAAAAAGTAATATCAAAATATATCAGCCCGGATAAAGTCGAAAAGCTTCGTGAAGATATTGAAAAACGAAAGCATACAGAAGCGATGCTTTCGTCGCTAAGAAAAGAAAAAGCACTTGCAGACAAATTTTTGGGAGGAGTTTTATGATACTGTATCACGGAAGTAATGTGATCGTTGATAAACCTGTTTTGATGCCGCAAAACCGTTATCTTGATTTCGGCTTCGGTTTTTACACTACGACAAATAAAATACAGGCGATCAGCTTTGCTGAAAAAGTATATCACCGCCGCAAAGAGGGCCGAAAAACGGTCAATATTTATGAAATAGATGAAAATAAGGCGTTTGCCGAGTGTTCGCTTCTTCGCTTTGATGAACCGGGTGAGCCGTGGCTTGATTTTGTATCGGCGAACAGATCGGGGACGTATACGGGAAAATCATATGACCTGATATACGGTCCGGTCGCAAACGATGACGTTTATACTACGTTTAACCTATACGCTGCGGGCGTACTGACAAAAGAACAAACCCTTGACGCGCTGAAGATCAAAAAGCTGTATAATCAGCTCATTCTGACAACAGAAAAAGCGCTGCATTACTTAAAATTTATCAAAACGGTACCGGAGGAGGAACTATAATGGAGCAAAAGAAATTTGAAGCAATGCTTATCCTGCTCGTACCGCAGGTCATTTCCATAATCACGGAAAAACATAAATGTGACGAACTGACCGCCACAAGACAATTTTATGAATCAAAGCTTTATTCACTTCTTGAGCAGGAGGAAACAAAGCTGTGGCATCTGAGCGCTGCCGCACTGTTTGAATTATATGATGAAGAAGTACGCACAGGAAGCATAACGTTTCCGGAGGAGGCATGATATGAGTAAAGAGGGCAATTTTACGGTTTATTGCGCGGAACAGTATAAAACCGCAAAAAATATGACAGGCAAAGAAGTCGCCGAACTATTTACCAGATACCGCGTCTGGGATTACGTTTATTCCTGCTTTGAAGCTCTGCACACCGCCGGAGACAAATACATCATCGAAGATATTGACCTTTATATCTCTGCTAGACAAATATAAGTCCACCGAGGTTACGTTACCATCAGGTTCTTGTGTTCGCAAGGACATGCAGGTTCAATTCCTGTCGCCCGCATAAGAAAAATCCCCGTTGCAAGACGGGGATTTTTTTCAACGTTATTTACGCGTGTATGATTTCAGATGCGCGAAAGCGCCGGGGCTTTCCGAAACGAACGCAGTGAGTTTTTGCGTTTCCCCGGGCAGATCTCATTTCACTCCTCCGAAAAGGTCGTCACGGTAAGCGGAAAGATATTCGATACAGTATTCATCTTTGCCGAGCAGCGCTTCCGCGGCATATACGCCGCCGAGCAGATCCCTGTTGAGCGGATCCATTATCGCGCTGTCCATACCGAACATCATGGCTCCGACAAGAAACGCGTGGTTCAACGCTTTTCTGTAAGGAAGACCGTACGAAATATTGGAAAGACCGCTTATGATATGCGCGTCCGGACATTCTTTTTTGATTTCCTTTGACGTGTTTATGAAATTCAGAAAGCTGTCGGGCGAGGTGCCTACAGTAAATACCAGCGGGTCAAAGTAAACTCTGTTTATCGATATCCCGTATTCCATCATTTTTGCCGTTATGCCGTGAAAGCTTTCCATCCGCTTTTCTACGGTTTCAGGCATTCCGGTATCGTCAAGCAGAAGGGCGATCATCTTCCAGCCGTTTTTATCGGCGACGGCGGGAAATATCGAGCCGGTCTTGTTTTTCTCAAGCGAAACCGAATTTATGATACCCGGGTTTTTGCAAAGCGGCATACATTCAAGTATCGTGTCAGGGTTGGGGCTGTCAAGGCTGAATCTGACGTCCGGATGGTCGTTCTGTATCAGCCCGATCATCCATTTCAGTATCTCGGCGTCGCAGTCCGGTCTGCCGGAACAGATATCGAGATAATCCGCACGCTGTAAAAGCTGTTTTGACGCAAGATCGCGTATAAAATCTCCGTCGCGGTTTTTGATCGCCTCGGCTACGGCTTTTATCGCACCGTTGAGTTTTTCTCCGATAATGAGCATGGTATTTCTCCTTTATTCTTTTCTTTTATCACATTCTTCGATCAGGGCGGGTATTATTTCAAATACGTCGCCCTTTACGGCTATGTCCGCTAATTTCATCATAGGCGTCGTATCGTCTTTATCAATCGCTATTATCGTCTTGCACGACTGCATCCCTATAAGATGCTGTATCTGTCCGGATATTCCGCAGGCGATATACACGTCGGTCTGCACCGTCGTGCCGGTCTGTCCGATCTGATGCGGATACGATATCCAGCCGTTATCGACCGCCGCGCGGCTCGCTCCGACGGCTCCGCCTATACGTGAGGCGAGCTTTTCAAGCATTGCAAAACCATCCGGTCCTTTCATCGCGCGTCCTCCGGCGACTATGATGCGTGCGTCGTTCAGATTCAGCGATGATCCGTCCGTTTGTATGCTCCGGATGATCTCCTTTATCCGCAAGGCGTCGTCTGATTCAATATACTCACGTATTATTTCTCCGGATCTGCCCGGATCAGGCTCCGGCACGGGCATGACTCTGGGCCGCACCGTAGCCATCTGCGGACGGTGATCGCTGCTTCTTATGGTAGCCATTATGTTTCCGCCGAATGCAGGCCGCGTCTGAAGCAGATCTCCGCTCTCCGGATCGACGGAAAG
>JAEEJJ010000147.1 GCA_016281805.1 Clostridiales bacterium | reverse complement strand
TTCAAGCACGCAGGAGTGGCGGAATTGGCAGACGCACTACTTTGAGGTGGTAGCGGGCGAAAGCTTGTGTGGGTTCAAGTCCCGTCTCCTGCACCATAAAAAAAGACTTACCTTTCGGTAAGTCTTTTTTTATTGATCTGTGAGCTCGACGAAGAACCGGAGTTTTGCGAATGCAAAACTCGAGCATTTGCCAGAGTTGCAAAAGATTATGATTACGTTATGCAAATGCGTTCAAGTTGTCCCGTCTCCTGCACCATAAAAAAAGACTTACCTTTCGGTAAGTCTTTTTTTATTGATCTGTGAGCTCGACGAAGAACTGGAGTTTTGCGAATGCAAAACTCGAGCATTTGCCAAAGTTGCAAAAGATTATGATTACGTTATGCAAATGCGTTCAAGTTGTCCCGTCTCCTGCACCACAAGACCTATCCGAACGGATAGGTCTTTTTTTATTTCAAGTAACGAAGAACCGAGCATATGCTGAGAGCAAAACTTTTTCAAATACAGTCACGCAAATGCGTTTTTGATCGTCCCGTATAGCGCACCTGACAAGAGTAATACGAACCCTTTTTATTGAATGATATATTGACTTGCATGGGAAAATATGATAAAATAACAAACAGTAAGAAGTTTGTCCGAACAGAGGAAGAAGAAAGATGAGCGTTCGACGCAAAAACCCGACACAAACAGAGCAGGCAATAGTAGAGTAAAAGTTTTATACACTAACATTTTTGGAGGAGTTTCGATGATAAACACTGCTTTTGGAGAAGATCAACTGAAAAGACGATGGATGGAATTCTGGAACAGAGAAAACGAAGACCGTCCCCTGCTTTCAGTTGCTGTTCCGAAGGAAAACGCGCGACGCTCCCCTGCCCCGACAGCTCCGAACGGAATAAAAGAAAGATGGCTTGATACCGAATTTCAGATAAAATGCGCACGATACGGGGCGGAAAACACAATATATCTTGCAGAGTCTTTTCCGATTTTCAACCCGAATCTTGGACCCGATTTTTTAGGCGCAGTATGCGGATGCGACCTGAAATTTTCAAATGTGACGAGCTGGGCGGAACCCTGCATACGCGAATATGACGATTTTCCCGATATCGTATTTGACAAAAGCAACCCGTGGTGGAAAAAAATGGTTGAGATCACACAAGCGGCTGTTGACGACGCTAACGGTGATTATCTGGTGGGAATTACCGATATCCATCCGGGAGCGGACGCAGTTGTATCTCTGAGAGGCGCCGACGTTGCAGCGATGGATCTTTATCTTGAGCCCGAAGAGTTCAAAAAAAGAGTCTGGCAGATCTTTGACGTATTTAAGGAAGTAACGCAGGGACTGCACGATATTATTTCGCAAAAGCAAAAAGGATCGTCAAACTGGATGTGCCTGTATCATCCCGAAAAGCTATGGTATGTGACGAGCTGTGACTTTTCGTATATGATCTCGGGTGAACATTTCAGAGAATTCATATTACCCGAACTTACTGCGGAAGAAAACTGGCTGCCTGCAACGATATATCACCTTGACGGCATCGGTTCTCTGACGCATCTCGATACGCTTCTGAACGTAAAAGAGATCAACGGTATACAGTGGGTGCCCGGCAGCGGGAAAGCGCCTGCAAGAGAGTGGGGAGAAGTGTTAAAAAAAATACAGAAAGCCGGAAAATGCATTGAAATGAGCTGTGCGCCGGAAGACATCATTCCGCTTTGCGAAATACTTGACCCTCGCGGCGTTCATTTTGGCATAGGCGGAAATCTTGACAGATATGAAGCGGAAAGCCTGATAAAAGAAGCCGAAAGAGTCTGCCGAAAAAAAAGAGCGCAATTTGCGGTATAATAGAAAAAGGACAGAAGGAACTGTCCTTTTTTGTTGATGATCTTAAAAATAATGCTGACTACGAAAAATCTCAGCTAATTCATATTGACATCCTCCGAGAATTGTGATATTATATGCATATAATATCACGATATGTGATTAATCTAAAAAAATACGGGGGATATTGATGACATTAAAAGAAAAGCTTAACACTCTTATTGCAACAAGGCAGGTAACACTCGGTCTGATCGCATCAAAAACGGGAGTAACGCCGAGAACAGTTCAGAATTATCTGCGAGGAAGGACGGTGCCGAAAACATACGAAAAATATCTGTCTATATGCGATACGGTTGACGAGCTTTTACAGACATGTCCGAAAAAGCGTGAAAAGAAATGGTATATGAAATATATTCGGGGAAAAAGGAAGCTGAATAACACGATATAGATACGATAGGCAAAATTTTTATATATGCTTGAAAAGTTCACAATCTTACGATAAAATAAATGCATAAACTGCCACCGGGTAGAAGAATGCAATGCATTCATAACGCAGCGTTAGGTCTTTGAAGCTGCGCTATGGATGCTTATTTTTTTGGAGAAAAAAATGAAAAAATGGATTTTCGAGTACTTTACAAAAAGAGAAATACTGCTTCTTGCGTTGTCATATTCAGCTGTTATAATATCTTATTTTTTATTTGACAATTCAGACCTTCTTACGCTTACTGCTTCGCTGACGGGCGTGACATTTCTTATCCTTAACGCAAAAGCAAACCCGCTCGGGCAGTTTCTGACGATCGTTTTCAGTATTCTTTACGGAATGATCTCATATCGGTTCCATTATTACGGCGAAATGATAACATATCTCGGTATGACCGCGCCGATGGCTCTGCTGGCTCTTATTTCATGGCTGAAACATCCTTATAAAGGAAAAAAATCGGAGGTAGAAGTTAATACGATACATAAAACAGAATGGTTGTTTGCATTCATACTGACTGCGGCGGTAACGGTTGTTTTTTATTTCATTCTTGCTGCGCTTGAAACGCCGAATATCGTTTTCAGCACGATATCAGTTACAACGAGCTTTGCCGCGGTATACCTGACTTTTCGCCGCAGTCACTGGTTTGCGATAGCATATGCCGCAAACGACCTTGTTTTAATTGTGCTCTGGACGCTCGCCTCGCTCACAGACAGGTCGTATATTTCCGTACTTGTTTGCTTTACTGTATTTTTTGTGAACGATATATACGGCTTTATAAACTGGGGAAGGATAAAGAAACGGCAAGCGGAGAATAGTTTATATAATAAATCATAATAAGAGATATCCTTTTTACGATTATATGCGCAATTCTTTATAACCTGATAAATGCGAAATATTTATGTCTTTTACAAAAAAGGCTTGATTTTTTCATAGGCATAGTGTATAATAAACATCGTTGAAAATACCGTTTCAAACAATTACAGAATCACACGTTAACATCGACTATGGAGAAATCGCCTAGCTGGTCGAGGGCGCATGATTGGAAATCATGTAAACGTGAAAGCGTTTCGAGGGTTCGAATCCCTCTTTCTCCGCCAATTATCTACATTCCGAAAAAACCGCAGAGCTATTTCTCTGCGGCTTTTTCATAAGAAAGAGAGGATTTTAAATGTCATCGTATAAAAAAATCAATGCAGAAATGTATTTTGAGTAAATTTAAATTACACTATATAATAATCCTGATAAATACGGAGAGATAAAAATGAACAGATTTTTTTCGGATGTCCTGAAAGGGAAAGAAGACAATTACATGCTGCCTTTTTACTGGCAGCACGGAGACCATTATGAAAAAATTCCCGAACAGGTGGAAACAATATTCAGAAGCGGCTGCCGTGCGCTGTGCGTTGAGTCACGGCCTCACAAGGATTTTTGCGGAGAAACATGGTGGCGCGACATGGATCTTATTATTTCGGAAGCAGAAAAACGCGGAATGAAAGTATGGATCCTTGACGACGATCATTTCCCGACGGGTCATGCCGCCGGTCAGGTCAAGAATCATCCCGAACTGCGAAGCTGGCAGTTAGGCGAACGCCATATAGACATTATGGGTCCGCTTGAAAATGCACTGCTTCTTGCGGATCAGACAAGCGATGAACATATTTTTCTCGGAGCGTATGCGTATAAGCGCACGGGGATCGGCGAAGGTTGCATTGCTGAACCGATACGTCTTTCTGAAGGACATAAAAACGGCTTTTTGCAATTTTCCGTTCCCGAAGGATGCTGGCGTGTATTTTTCCTTTACAAAACGCGAAAAGCGGGAAGATCGGACTACATAGATATGCTTAATTCCAAAGCGGTAAAGCTGCTTGTAGATACCGTTTACGAAGCTCATTTTGAGCATTACGGCAAATATTTCGGCAATACCATAGCAGGATTTTTCTCTGATGAGCCGTCTTTGGGCAACGGTTGGTACGGTCCTCATGTGACCGATCACGGAATGTATAACCACCGTCTCGGAATGCCCGGTCTTGCCCTGCCGTGGAACGATATAATACCCGGAATGATCTCTGACGCAACAGGCAAAGACGGATTATCGCTTCTTCCTGCTTTGTGGTATGATTTCGGTGATATCACGCATTCTGTCCGTCATTCGTATATGGATGCCGTTACAAGGCTTTACCGTGATTGTTTTACCCGTCAGCTTGGTGACTGGTGTGAAGAACACGGTGTGCAGTATATCGGACATATAATAGAAGATATGAATGCTCATGCCCGGCTCGGATGCAGCGCAGGTCATTATTTCCGTGCGCTTGACGGCCAGCATATGAGCGGTATAGATATAGTTCTTCATCAGATCATGCCCGGCTTATCTGAATATATACATACAACAACGACTGCCGGAAATGTGGCCGATCCCGCATTTTTTGATTATGTTCTTGCAAAGCTTGCTTCTTCGTTTGCTAATATAGGAACGCAGATGGAAGGGCGAGCGATGTGTGAAGTGTTCGGCGCTTACGGATGGGCTGAGGGCACGCCCTGCATGAAATGGCTGCTTGACTACCTGCTTGTTCGCGGTGTCAATCATTTTGTTCCGCATGCATTTTCGCCGAAATTCCCCGATCCTGACTGTCCGCCGCACTTCGGAGCAGAAGGAAAAGACCCGCAATACGACGGATTCGCAAAGCTTATGACATACGGAAACAAAGTTGCCCACATACTGTCTAACGGACATCATATTTCCAATGTAGCTGTTCTTTACCATGCCGACGCCGAATGGGCGGCATATAAAGAAGACGCAATGCTGACGCAGGTGCCTGCAAAGATGCTTTACGATGAGCATATTGATTTTGATATTCTGCCGACAGACTGTTTTACTGGTGACAGCGGCAGCAGAGTTTTCCCCGCAAAAGCGCAAAACGGCAAACTTTGCGTTGGAAAACAGACCTACGGATGCCTTGTTGTTCCTTATGCTGAATTTTTGCCAGAAAAGGTCGAAAAAGCATTCAGTGCGCTTGAAAACAACGGCGTATGCATTATCAGGATGAAGAAAAACCAGACAAAACAGGAGCTTATCGATCTTGTAAATAAGGCTATCGAAAGAGATGTAGTTGTTGACGGAAATTATCCTTTGCTGAGAATAACACATTACACATATGACGATTCTGATGTTTATATGATTGTAAATGAATCGGTAGCAGACCCTGTAAATACAGAAGTATATCTTCGCGCCGTTGAAAAACGTGAATGCGGCACGATCGCGGATATATTGAACGACAGCATTTACGGCGTCAGACTTAAAAACGGTAAGATCAGTCTTTCTCTTGCTCCCTATCAGTCAGTTCTGGCAGTATTTGAAAAAGACAGCGAAAATTTCAGAAATATCAAGGAAAAGCCCTGTTATACTCTTCAAAGCGCGGCTCTGAAATTCCGGATAGAAACCGCAGAATATACCGATATGAGTAAGTTTACCGTTTACAAGGAATGTGCCGATACGGAAAATCTGCCAAATATCACGGATATAAATGAAAATCCGTCATTTTCGGGCATTATCAAATACACCTGCAGATTTGACAGACCGGACGGTGTATGCGGCATAGATTTCGGCAATGTCGGTCAGAATATCAGGCTCAAATGCAACGGAACGGATCTTGGCATAAGAGTATGTCCCCCCTATTCGTTTGATCTTTCCAATGTTTTGAAGGACGGCGAAAACGAAATCGAAGCCGTTGTTTCAAACACGCTCGCAAACGCGATAAAAGACGGATTCTCGAATTATATGACGATACCTGCCTCGGGAATAATCGGTCCGGTCAAATGGGAAGTTGAGAAGTAAAACAGTCCTCTGCAAAAAGGCTTCGGAAAAAACCGAAGCCTTTTTCTGTATTATTATTAATAATGCATAATTATTTTCATATTGAAACTCTCTATTTTGTGGCTTTTTACGATTGACAAGTTCAATTTATTATTGTATAATAATACACATAGTAAGATTGATTTCCTGTACGGATTTAATCGGTTCCGGATATC
>JAEEJJ010000146.1 GCA_016281805.1 Clostridiales bacterium | reverse complement strand
TTGAATACCTGACGAGTTTTGTGCTTGAAAAACGTTTTCACGCGAGATGGTGGGATTACAGCACAAAGCCCATGAATCTTCACGGACGGGTCTGGATCGGAAATCTCGTTCTCTTTGGACTCGGCGGCGTCATCATTGTAAAGCTGACAAATCCGATCCTTCTCGGTCTTTTCGAGAATATCATAATGCCGGCAAGGATCGCTATAGCAGGGGGACTGACCCTAATAATCGCCGCCGATTATGTCGTTTCTCATTTTGTGCTGAAACTGGTAAAGACCGGAGTTGAGAAAAGTGAGGCTGACAACACAGAGGAGATCAATCGCGAGATCAGGACTCTTTTGAGTGACCGGTCTGTGTTTGCGAGAAGATTTGCCGAAGCGTACCCGAACGTGATATACAGAACGGAAAAGATCGCCGCAAGAATGGAACGGATCAGAAAAGAGACCGAGCGGCTGAAGCAGAACGTTGAGGTGAGGTTAGAAGAGATAGGTGCTCAGATCGATCAGAAGAAAACGGAGATCGCGTATAATATAGAAACGTCCGGGTCTATCAAAAACAGGATACTCGAAAAACAGAGCAGCCTTATAAATATTCTTTATGATGAGAATAAGGCGCCGGAAGACGCGAAAAAACTAAAAAAGGAAATTGACAGCGAAAACATCAGACTTAACCGGAAATGGCTGCAAAGGAGCATATCATCGGACAGTTATGACGAAAACTGAAAAAGGATACAAACGACATGTTTTACTTTTTATTACCCTCACTTGTAACTTATGACTTTGTTCTGGTAATTGCCGCCGTTGTACCGGCAATATTTCTGATGATTCAAGCCTATCGCTCAGATAGGCTTGAAAAGGAATCGCCCGGTTTGCTTTGGGGTCTGATAAAGGCGGGCATTTTCTCATCATTGATTGCCCTCGTTGTAGAGCGCGTTCTCGGGTTCCTGCTTGATCTTACCGTACCGAAGGACAGCTTCTTATACAACGTCATTCTGTATTTCGTAATCGTGGCGTTTGCGGAAGAAGGCGCAAAATTCTTCATGCTCAGACGCCATACGTGGAATACGCCCGAATTCAACTGCCGGTATGACGGCGTTGTTTACGCAGTATTCGTCTCACTTGGGTTTGCACTTTGGGAAAATATCAGCTATGTCATGTCTTACGGCTTCACCACTGCGATCGTTCGTGCGCTGACGGCTATTCCCGGACATGCCTGCTTCGGTGTATTCATGGGCGTCTTTTACGGTATTGCAAAGAAATATGATTACGCGAACACGCAGGGTAAAATGAAGTTTTTCAGCATTCTCTCTGTCGTCATCCCGGCGCTTCTTCACGGAACTTATGACTATATAGCCAGCGCCGAGGCAGGCACATGGTATTTCGTCGGCTTTGTTGCCGTGTTGTTTGCCGTATCTTACCTGCTGGTCGGGAGAATGTCGAAGAAAGATCAATACATTTAAAACAGAGGAGTCTGCGGCAATACGGCTACTCGTTCCAATCCTTGATTTACATTAGCCTTTTGAAACGCAGATAAACGAAGTTGAAAAAGGATTCTTCGCAGTTAAGAAACTGTCCGATCTTGTGAAATCAGTTGATGTTGGTGAGGGCAACGTTACCGTTTTGCTCTATTCAGAATGGGGAGAATAACAAAGATTCCGTGCGAATTACAGAAGAATTAGATTCAAGGTAAAAATGATTCCGACAAATATGGATTTATGGAGGACAATATGTTTAATCACCATGATATAACACGAAACGCCTGCATGCTGCACGGCGCACTGGCACGCCACGGCTACGACTGGTGGTGGCATTCTTTCACTGCCCAGGACGCAGAGACAGGGGAGGACAAGCCGTTTTTCATTGAATTTTATGTTTGCAATCCGGCGCTTGCAGAGGATGAACCGGTGCTTGGACAGTTGCCAGCCAATCAGAAATCCGGAAAGAAGCCGTCGTACCTGATGGTAAAGGCAGGCACCTGGGGAGAGGATGCATGTCAGCTGCACCGCTTCTTTGCATGGAAAGATGTTAATATGCACGGAAACGCGCCGTATCAGATCGAGGCAGCGGATTGTCTGGCCTGCGAAACCGCGCTGAAGGGAAAGATATCTGTTACACCGGAGGAAACAGCTGCCCACCCGGAATGGATGTGCGACGCAGGCGAAATGAGCTGGGATATTTCGGTGAACAAGCAGATTGCCTTTAATGTAGGCTATGGGGCAAGCAAGCCTCTGCGGGATGCGGAAGCATTCGCTATGTATTGGCATGCGGAGGGAATGAAGACTGCTTACAGCGGAAATATTACGTTCAATGGAAGAAAGTACACAGTAACGCCGGAGTGCAGCTATGGTTACGCGGATAAAAACTGGGGACGGGATTTTACAACGCCGTGGGTCTGGCTTTCCTCGAACTGCCTGACCAGCAAAAAGACCGGTCAGCGGCTTCAAAACAGCGTGTTCGATATCGGCGGCGGCAGGCCGAAAATATATTTTGTACCGCTGGATCGCCGTCTGCTGGGCGTGTTTTATTACGAAGGCAGGGAATATGATTTCAATTTTTCCAAGCTTCACCTGAGAGTGAAGACAGACTTTTCCTTTGAGGAGCATGATGAGGAGGTCATCTGGCACGTTCGGCAGGAAAATATCCATGCCGCTATGGAGACAGAGGTGCACTGCCTGAAGAAGGACATGCTGCTGATCAACTATGAAGCGCCGGACGGCAGCAGACATCATAACCGTCTGTGGAACGGAGGCAATGGCTGGGGCACCGTAAAACTCTATGACCGTCAGAATGGTCAGCTGATACTGACAGATGAAATTGAAGCTACCCATATCGGCTGTGAATATGGTGAATATGATCATGAAAAACCGTATTCCTGCGAAGGCGAAATCGATTACAGACTGACAGATACAGGGAAAGAGAATGCCGATCAGAAAGAAATGATTGATACGCAGATTTATAGCCCGGACCGTATTGAACGGGTGAAATAGTACGAGAAGCTGTACGACGAGGCTGTTATCTCTCATGATCCTGAAAAACTCAGTGCTCTTGAGACATATTACACTTCCGGCGAATGGATGGAGAATTACGAAGCAGATGAACGGGGAGAATTGCCGCCGGATCTGAAACGCGGTGTGCTTTCTCAGGACGCGCTGTATGAACTGTTGGAAGAAGCAAAACAATAATAATTCCTTTTTCGCAAGAATTAATAACAATAATTGAAAAATTGACAACTAACGATGTTGGATACAGATAAAAAAATTGACAGAAGGGATAGAGAAAAATGAGAAAAACAATTTCAATTATCATTTTAATCGTTGGTCTTGCATTAATTATTACTGGAGTAATAGTACGAATTCCCGGAGATAATCTAACCACATATAGCTATCTGGATGGAATAGATAATTATTCATCCATCAAGGAATATGTCGGAGGAGATGCGTACAACTATATTATTGGAGCAGCGCTTGTTGGAGGTAAAATTGCAGGAACAATTGCAATGAAGGCAATTTTCATCTCTTGCGGTTGTATTATCGTATGTATAGGTTTGACACTAATAGGTAAAATAGCTACAATATCACCGAAAGATTATAATGAATCAAACAATAAAAACACATATGAAAAGAATACAGATAATAATGCATCTACTCACGAGTGTGATGAAAACGCACGGCTGACCGACATTTATAACAGGGCAGTATTTGCTATGCATGGAGCGAAAACAGAATCTGAGTATAGAGCGGTTGCTGAGACATTTAAAATGGTTTCGGGCTTCAAAAACGCAGATCCTCTTGCAGAACAGTGCATAAAAAAAGCTGAAGTTTGCCGTAAAGACGATATTTATGCGTCTGCCCTGTCTCAAATGAATAAAAATGTTAGCAGCGGATATGAGGCGGCAATCAATGCATTTCGTACAATTTCCGATTGGAAAGACGCGGACGAGCAGATATACGCATGTCAACAAAAAATTGAAGAAATCAAAGCGAAGGAAGAAACAGCCCGTATTGAGCGTGAGCGTAAGTCAGAGCAACGACGCATTGCTGCAAAAAATATAAAAAAAATTGCCGCTATTGTAACTCCTATTGTTGTAGTCTGTGTCGCATTTGTTATTGTTCTGATAACAGTTATTATCCCGAACAACAAATACAACGCTGCCGTTGATTTATACAACGCAGGAAAGTACGAAGAAGCTATCACTGCGTTTAGTTCGTTAAACGGATACAAGGACAGCGAATCACAGATCACAAATTGCGAAACCTCGATCAAAGATAAGAAATACAACTATGCAGTTGATTTATACAACGCAGGAAAGTACGAAGAAGCTATCACTGCGTTTAGTTCGTTAAACGGATACAAGGATAGCGCTATAAAGGCATATGAAATATACGAGTCAGATTCGTTTAAAGATAAAGTTGAAAAAGATAAAGTTGAAAAGTTGAAAACTGCCAAAGTCGGAGATTGTATTATCTTCGGATCTTACGAGCAGGACAATAATACATTAAACGGCAATGAAGATATCGAGTGGATTGTACTTGCAAAAGAAGATGATAAGCTGCTCGTTATAAGTACATACGCCTTGGATTGTCAGCCATACAACACATCATATACGGATGTTACATGGGAAACTTGCTCTCTACGAAAATGGCTGAATGACACATTTATTAACAGTGCATTCAATTCAATAGAACAAGGCGTAATTTACTCAACAAATGTAGCTGCGCATAAAAATCCATCATACACTACATCTCCAGGCAATAACACCATTGACCAAATGTTTCTTCTCAGTATAACAGAGGCAGAACAATATTTAGAGACATCCAAGAAGCGTCAATGTAAAGGAACGGCATACTGCTATGCGCAAGGTGCACGTACAGTTAAGGGTTGGCAAAATCCAATACATGGTAATTGCTTGTGGTGGCTGCGGTCATCGGGCGTTAATTCTGGCGATGCTGTATATGTCTACTTTAACGGCAACGTGCGGAATGACGGTGACAAGGTCAACAGCGCTGTTGTTGGGATTCGCCCGGCAATGTGGATAAATCTCGGATCATAACTCTTTGCTGCATTAAAATCTTTAGCCCAGAGGAAATAAACGAATGGATCCCTGATACGCACGGAAGAACCGCTCTTTGTCCGTACTGCGGAATAGACTCTGTTCTTCCAGACAGCAGAATCAAATTTGACACCGATTTCCTCAAAGGAATGTATAAACTGTGGTTCGAATAAAAAAATAATCCGCGCTCATTAGGGGAAAACTCAACATATAGTTTAAAATATTCAGGTCGAAAACTAAATATGGGCACTTCTATTAGGTGTCGTTTACAAGCGACAGCAAATTTCAAAAAAGGTCTTGACAAATGAGGGTCGAGGTCTTATAATATTGACTGTAAACGGAAACAGCATTTCCGTATAAGCCGAGGAGACAGATTATGAGATACAAAGATCCCGAAAGAATAAAGAAGATCGTCGAGATAATTGAATACCGGAAACTGAAAGAAGGACGAGAGCCGACTATCGCGCAGATAGCGGCCGATGCTGGCATGCCAGTGAGCCGGGTTTACGCTTACCTAAAAGAGATGGACGAAAAAGGCATTATCTCTTTCAGCCGGGGACATTATGAAACCCCCAGAACAGAGATGATATCAGACGATATCAATACAGCGCCTGTTGTAGGTTCTGTAAAATGCGGCGATCCTCAGCTTGAGGAAGCCGAGATTTACGAGTACGTAAGGCTTCCGTCATCTATTTTCGGAAACAAAGAAATGTACATACTGAAAGCAAAAGGTGATTCTATGGTTGACGCCGACATCGACGAGGGGGATACAGTCGTAGTTGAAAACAGACAGTATCCGGAAAAGGACGATATAGTAGTCGCTATGGACGAAGAGGGCGTCAACACGCTAAAAAGATACAAGGGTACGAACAAGAGCGGGCAGGCGCGACTTGCCTATGAGAACAAGGAGAGATATCCGGGCAAGGAGATACTGCTCGACAGTATGAGAATACAGGGTATCGCCAGGTTCGTTATAAAGAAGCTTTAAGGACAGGTTCCTTAATACGAATGAGGACGACAAACAAAAAAATCTGCAATATTTGATCCACGGGACCGATTTATGGGTAGGAAGTAACATTTGCATGACCGGCAAGTCAATCCAAAGTGCACTTGTGCGCAGGCAGTATAGGGTAGGGCTATGCCCGAAAATGAAATACCACCCGCTATGCGGGTGGATATTTATTCAAAAGTATTCAAATACAATATCAGTTTAAACGTCAAGTGATTTAGCTGATTTGACAAATCAATGCGCCGTCTTATTCGTTAGAGCCTGACGTGTTTTCGTTTACTGAATTTTCGTCTGATTTTAACTCCTGCCGAGCTATATTCAACAACTCTGCTTTTTTGATATCATATTCTTCCTGTGTTATCAGTCCGTCATCAAGCAGTTTTTTATACTCGCGAAGATCGCCGGTCGTACGTTCTACGCCGCTTTTTTTACCGCGTTTTTTCAGGAGTTTTATGATTACAATTATCAGAACCGCTGCCACGGCAACTATGGCTATGATTATGGCAATTCTTATCAGCCACAGTATTACAAAAGAATTCATATCATACTCGACATGCAAAGAGGATTTTGATCCCATGGTCAAAAGGTTCCACGTCAGTGTTTTTCCGTCTTCAGACACATATGAAGCATTATGGCTTATCGGCTTAACGGGAAGAATGAGAACGAGCTCAGCGTATCCGCCCTGAGATGCGATCATCGCACTGGCTGCAGCCAGTTGAGAAGCGCTGCTGTCTTCATCGTCTGTATTCCACGGAATATCAATTATGTATTTAGATCCTTCTTTCGTCAGCGATGCGGGATTGTTAAAAATTCCTTCTTTGAAATCGGGAACCTCATGCTTGGTCAGGATATATCCGTCGTAATCGCCATCTGAGTATGGCGTGCAGGTATAGCCCTGCTCTTCAAATGATTTGATATTTTCTTCGTCTAAAATTGAATCTGTTCCCGCAAGCGATGCCATTGATTTTGATATTGCATACTGTATTGAAATATCAACAGTTCCGGTGCTGTTGACCTTCAGAGTTGCGCGCATTCGAACACAGCCTGTGAAAAGCAATAAAACAAATGTAATGAGCATTAAACAAGATATAAATTTTTTCATAATAGCCTCCTTACAACTAGAAATCTTTCTGAATTACTGATACTGATTCCACCTCATACGCAAAGCAATATAAGAGAGTTCTTCACCGTATTGCGTGTTGAAATGACATGGCGGGCAAAAAAACGCATCAGGCAACTTTTTCTGCTTAATGAAAAGAAGTCTGTTCTTTTCTTCGTATAAAAGCGATTTCCGTTCCCCGTTATCAAGATGCACGCTCATGTTTTCATTTTCAGGCATTAAATATTATCATTATTATATCAAATTCATAATTGGTTTGTCAAGTATTTGTCATAAAATGATTTTTCAAACAACCGTTTTTTCAAAAGAAGCGTCACAATACATCATATTTGCGTAATGATTCCGTGATAGAGCATCGAGATCAGCGGAATTCAAAAACGGGCTTTTGAATCAATTTATAAAGGCGGATTGTGAATGGAATGAAAAACACAGCATAGGGAAAAAGGGTTTTTTAAAGATGCTTATATTTCCCTTTCAGGTATCTTTTAAAGAAAACGGCAGAAAATGCTATATTGCATAAAAGAAGCAGTATCCACGATACGGTAAAGCATGCGTTAAGACAGTGAAAATTCGGGAATGCAGGGTATACGGTGTTCATCCAGATTATTCTGAATATCAATACGCAGAATATGGAACATATCGAGCTTACAAGCGGATATCCGAATGACTGTATCGCATTGCTCAATACACCGTTTGCGGCGGCGATAAAGTATACAAGAGTTACGAAGAACATGCGTACCATCCCGAATTTAACGGCTTCGGCACTGTCCTGCCCGAGCAGCATTGAAAGCCAGAATTCGCCGGTCAGATATAAAACGCCGCCAAGCAGTAAGCCCATGGATATTGCAAGCCAAAGATTATGAAAAAACGATTTTTTAACTCTGTCCGGCATGTTTGCCCCAATATTCTGGCTCATAAACACGCTTGTGGCGTTTGCAAACGATGAAGTGAATGCAGAGGCTATACCTTCAATATTCGTTGCGGCACTGCTACCCGCGACCGCTGCGGAACCGAAGCTGTTGATTGCGGACTGTATCTGAAGATTGGCAAGGGGATAGAGAGTATTTGTTATTGCCAGCGGGATACCGAAACGCATCATGGAGGCAAGAGAGGAAAAGCTGAACGGTAATTTTTTTAAATTAAGATCGTAGATCTTGAATACTCTTTTTACCGTTAGCACGGCACTGACTATCTGTGAAACAGCGGTTGCCACCGCAACAGCAACTACCTTTTGCGGCAGGATAATGCAGAGAATGATATTTAAAACGAGATTGAGTGCTCCACCGAAAATCATATAGTAAAGCGGCCTTTGCGTATCTCCGTTTGCTTTTATTACAGAAGAGCCGAAATTGTAAAGCAGTATGGCAGGCGCAGAGGCAAGATATATCCTGAGGTAAATAACGGCTCCGTCATAGCAGTCATCGGGACAGTTTGTAAGGTTCAGAAACACAGGCGTCAAAAAAAGTCCTAGGACGGCAATAATAACGCCGAAAACCACAGAGCATATAAGGGAAGTGCCGACGGAATCAAGGATCCTTTTCGTGTCACGTGCGCCTATATATCGGGCTAAAAGTATCTGAAGACCGGAAGCAATACCCATAAAACCGTTTACGAGAAGGTAGAATATAGCTGTCGTAGCTCCGACAGATGCAACGGATGTTGAATCTGCCATATTGCCGAGTATTGCAACGTCAACAGCATTAAATAACGTCTGGACGAGCGTACCTATTATCAGCGGAATACAGTAAAAAATAATGAGGCGCAGAATAGGACCTTTTGTCGCATCTATTTTTTTAACCAATTATAACCATGCCCTCTTTTCCGTCTTTTTTATGATTTTTGCGCCGGTGTTGAGTGTTTATCTGCCCTGTATATACGGGAGCCACACCCTCATCTGATTTTCGCCCCTGTTTGCCCACAGAAAGGATGGGATTCCGTGAAGTTCGGCTGCTTCAAACAACGGTTCTCTGCGCCGCTTTGTCGTAAAGAGTATAGCATACCGGCGTATTATTGTCAACATATTTTTATTACAAGATACTTCATTGATGCGTAACGGATATACAAACAACGTGTTCTTCTCACGATATATAATTCCGACTTTGTTGTCGGGATTTTTTTTCGGTTTGTAATTTCTGATATGCAATTTTACACGATTTCTTTTCAGTTTTTTTGAAAGTATGCGCAGAGATGTTGAAAATCGCATTTTTTTGTGCTATAATCAAACGGGTTTGAATTTACCGTTCAAAACGTAAGATCATACTCACCCGAATATACATCAAACACAAAACAACAGATAATTCCGGAGACAAATATGAAAAAAGTGTTGTTATCCAAACTTTGGGAGGCATTTATATCGGTTATGCCTGTAGCGGTGATCGTTATCGCCATTTCGTTTACCCCTCTCGCGCCACTGACATGGCTTGAAAGAGCTGTTTTTGCAATCAGCGCTCTTCTGCTTGTGGCAGGCATAGGTCTTTTCAATCTCGGAGCGGATATTGCAATGTCGCCGATGGGCAAACATATCGGCGAAGCGCTTACAAAGTCCCGCCGTATAGGTGTCCTTCTTCTTGTATGTTTTCTGCTCGGACTTTTTATTACGATAGCAGAACCGGACCTTTCCGTACTTGCGGGACAGGTTTCCGCAGTAATTGATCCGATGCTGCTGATTTTTACCGTGGGCGTTGGCGTAGGGCTGTTTCTTGTAATATCTATCGTAAGAATAGTTACAAAAACAGATCTGACGGCGTTGCTGCTGTTTTTCTACATGCTTTTGTTTGCGTTTTCCTCACTGCTCATAACTCAGGGCGCTCAGTCATTTTTGCCGCTTTCGTTTGACTCCGGCGGCGTTACGACGGGTCCGATAACTGTACCGTTTATTATGGCACTCGGTCTGGGTATAGCGCAGACGCTGGGCGGACGTGATGCCGGCGAAAACAGTTTCGGACTGATCGCTCTCTGCTCCGTGGGCCCCGTGCTTGCGGTGCTTATTCTCTCTATATCGTCGGGAGGCGGTGAAATCAACTGGCCACTTCCGGATTACTCGATTGAGTCAGGCTTTGGACCGGCTTTCTGGGAACTTTTCGGCGAAACTGCTCTTGACGTGGCAAAATCGCTCTTACTGATGGCGGCATTCTTTCTGATTTTGCAGTTTGTAGTTCTGCATCTGCCTTTGCGCAAACTTTTGCAGCTCGGATTGGGACTTGTTTTCGCTTTTGTCGGTCTGGTTATTTTTCTTGTTGCGGTCTCTGTCGGTTTTATGCCGATCGGATACAATCTCGGTCGCCTGATAACGGAATACAACGAGAAAATAATGCTGGCATTCGCATTTATTATAGGCATGGTGGTCGTTCTTGCCGAACCTGCGGTTCATGTACTTACCGCGCAGGTTGAGGAAGTTACGGGAGGCACAGTTACAAAGCGCCAGATGACGGTTGCTCTTTCTGTTGGCGTAGGGATCTCGATCGGCCTTTCAATATTGAGACTGATCTGCGGCTTTTCGCTTCTTTACTACCTTATTCCCGGCTATCTTCTCAGTCTCGGTCTTTCGTTTTTCGTTCCGAAAATATATACCGCCATTGCGTTTGACTCGGGCGGAGTTGCAAGCGGACCGCTGACAAGTTCGTTTATACTGCCTATGGCGATCGGTGCATGCGTTTCTTTGCGGGGCGAAGCTGCTGTAATGGACTTTGCATTCGGTGTTGTTGCGCTTGTAGCCATGACTCCGCTTATCACGATACAAAGTCTCGGATTTAAAGCAATAGTCTCACACAAGGCAAAGGCGGAGGCAAAAATGCGGAAAATACTCTCCGCAGACGACGCACAGATCATCTACTTTGACTATGAGGAGGCAAACTGATGGCAAAAGCGGCAAATATTGCGCCTAGCAGACTTGTACTGCTGGTAACAGTTGTAAATAAGGGAAAAGGAACGTTTTTTGCTGATTTTCTCAAAACTTTTGAAGTAAACCTTCAGATGAGCTTTGTTGCGGACGGCACGGCGCACAATGATCTGATTGAGCTTATCGGACTTAAAGACAACAAGCGCAGCGTTATTATTTCTGTAGTTAAAGCGGAACGCTCAGAAGCAGTTTTAGCTGCACTTGAAGATAAATTTCACAGCATCAATTCGGGCACAGGTATCGCATTCACTGTGCCAATGAGCAGCGTTATAGGCAAACTGAGTTACGGATTTCTCAGTAATGAGCCGCGTCTTATAGGGGAGGAGACAGAATGATGAATAAAAAATACGAAGTTATTTTCTGCATAGTCAATGCAGGCTTTTCGGAGGTGGCCATGAATGCCGCAAAAAAAGCGGGCGCTCGCGGAGGTACGGTCCTTCACGGCAGAGGCACAGGCAGCAGGGAAGCGGAAGAGCTTTTCAAAATAGCCATCCAGCCGGAAAAAGAGCTTGTTATGATACTCGTTCCCGCAGATATACAAGAAAAAGTTATGAAAGCACTTTACGATGAAGCCGGACTTGCCAGCCCCTGCCACGGAATCGCGTTCTCTCTTCCCGTGGAACGCACTATCGGGCTCAGCGACCCTGTTGCGGAAGAAAAACAGCCTGAGACTTATTGAAATTCGGAGTTGTTATATATATAAAAAGATGAGCGGCAAAAAACCGCTCATGTTTTTATATACAGAAGATTTTCGTTAAAACGGCAGGACTGTTCGTTTACGGGTTCGTCAATATACGTGTGATGTTTTGGTGATATTATTATTTCCTGACAAAACCAAGTTCGATTTCCTGCATAACCATGCCGTATGCGCTGTCGGGCGTGTCGGATGCAAGTTCGTTGCCAATATCAGAATGTCAGTTTCCGTTATTATCTTTCGCTTTGCCTTCTCTATCTGAACAGTATCGGCACCAGAATAAAGCCTATAATGTTGTTGAGGAAATGCGGGATGGCGGTAATCAGACAGTTGCCGGATTTGCGGAACAACAGCGCAAGAAGGACAGCGTCAATGAAGATGCCTCCCAGATCCCACGCGACCACGGCGGGAGCGCCGGTGGCAAAATGCGCGGCTGCAAACAGAATAGCCGACACAATTGCAACAGGCCAGAACGGGAAATATTTCGTTCCTTTACCGATGAAAAACGCGCGGAAGCCTATCTCTTCGCCGACGACCGTAAACACCTGGTTGACGATCAGAAGAAGAAACTGACTCAGATCCGGGACGTTCACGCGTCCCATAACGTGTTCGACGTACGCGTTGCCGAAAAATACTTTGCTGAGAAGCATTTCGGCGGGAGTAAGCACGAGCATTATCAGTATAAGGACAATAACGCCCGGCTTTTTCAGATCCTTTATAAACCTCTTGAAGCTAAGCCCGGATTCGGAATCCGTAGTCTTTGATACGCCTTCAATGATAAAGAAAAAAGCGATCCCCGCTACGATCAGCGTGTTTCCGGCGATCTGAGACTGTGTGACCGCCTTTAAAACGGTGAATACTGTCATCAGCGCCATGCCGATGAGTGTGAGAATTGTGACTTTGTCTTTTTTTAGTGAATTGTTCATTTAATATCTCCTTGATCTTGTTTTGACATCATATTCTGCATATGTTCGAGTTCGGTTATACATCGGTCGCACCATTCCCGGTGCATTTTCTGGTACATGAGTCCGTATTCAATAGTGAATTTCCAGTAGATCGCTTTTTCCGGATGGTCGATTGCCTGTTTATACATTTCCGCGTTGACAGACGCCTGCTTGCCGTCGTCGGGAAAGACAAATCCGTCACGAAGCGCCTTGAAAAAGGCAATATTTTCCTCAATGGGAAGATCTCCCATAAAAAATGTCTTCAACAGAAGCGGATTGCGGACACCTGGCAGATTGTTATCTCTGAGCCAGCGAAGCAGTTCTTCTTTGCCTTCCGTCGTAATTGAAAACACGTTTTTGTCCGGCTTGCCTGTCTGCGCAACGTGGTTCTGGCTGATCCAGCCTTTTTTCTCCATTGTCTGAAGTTCCCGGTAGATCTGGCTTGTCTGCGCCGCCCAGAAATGATTCAGCGAATCTCTGAACACCGTCATTATCTCATAACCGGTCTTGTTACTGTTGTTAATAAGACCGAGTATACCGTGCTTTAACATTGATTGCCCTCCTTTTATATTCTACTTGTGGAATATTATATCATGACTTTTTGAAAAAGTCAATAGAAGCAGAATTTTATACCTTTGACAGCGAAAGAATATCAACCAACATCATAATAACATTGAATAAAAACAGATGTTCGATTGCAAAATTTGCAAAAACTTTTCAACTTTGTCCGTATTGAACATTAAAGCGGCTGTTCTTATGGCCAATTTAAATTGTTAATGGAGAAAAAATCTATTATTAACGAACAGTATCCTGTCTCACAGAGAAAATTGTAAAAAAGTGAAAAAACTGTTAATTTGTGAGTGTCTGCTTGACTTTATAGCAGTTCACCGATATAATGTGATTGAAAAGAACAGCCGCAATGATTATTAAATAATGATAAAACGATCTTGGAGATACTTCTATGAAAAAACGCACATTTTGCAATCCGGTCAACATCAATTACCGCTACCAGCGAAACTTTTTTTCAAGAGAATCGGCAGATCCTCTGATACTTATATACCACGATAAATATTTTCTCTTCGCTTCGCACGGAGAAGGCTACTGGATATCTGACGACCTTGTACAATGGGACTTCATTAAAGTTGATATCAATAAATACCCTGATTTTGAACTGTATGCTCCCGGAACATGCGTTGTGGGTGACAGACTCTATATAACATTCAGCCAGGGCGGAAATATTCTGTATTCCGACGATCCGTTCGACCCGGATTCGTGGGTAAATATCGGGCGACCCTACGGCTGGCACGATCCCGCTTTTCTTTATGATGACGACGGATACGTTTACGTTTACGAAGGTCTTGGCGACACATGTCTGCACGCGTCAAAACTTGATCCGAATAACAATATGCGCCTCGTCGAGGGGCCTGTGCCGATCTTCTATTCTGACTATGAAAACCGAGGCTACGACCGTTGCGGCGACAATAACGAGATCGAGCGTATGCCAAGTCTCGAAGGCGCATGGGTAAACAAGATCGATGGCAGGTATTATCTTACCTACGCCACTCCGGGCACAGAGTTTTCGACCTACTGCGACGGCGTTGCCATATCAGACAGTCCTATGGGACCGTTTGAAAATTGCGATAACAGTCCTACCGTTTTCAAGGCGACCGGTTTTATGCGCGGTGCAGGGCACGGCTGTCTGTTTGAAGATAAGAAGGGCAACCTTTGGAAGATCGACACTGTTTCGATCAGCGTCAACACTTCGTTTGAACGAAGACTCTGTCTGTTCCCTGCAAAGATCGCCGAGGACGGGAAACTTTACACAAACACGCTGCGCGGCGACTACCCGATGTATTATCCGCACGAAACAGACGATCCGTTCACGCAGTGCGATGCAGGTCTTCAGCTGCTGTCATACAGAGCAGCCTGCACCGCTTCATCGGTGATAGATGACGACCATTCTCCGGCACGCGCGGCAGATGAAAACATGAAGACATGGTGGAGCGCAAAGAGCGGAGCAGCGGGCGAATGGATCTCGCTTGACCTGGGCGGTTGCTATAAGGTAAAGGCAGTACATGTCAATTTCGCGGATCAGGATATCGTTGACACTACCGGGCGCGATAATGGCTTTTCTTACAAATATACGATTGAGGTTTCGGCTGACGGCATTTGCTGGAGAATGCTTACGGACAGACGAGGCAATGACGACGACCATCCTCACGAGTATTTTGAATATGATGACGAGAGCTTCCGCTATATAAAGCTCACTAATCACGGACAGGTCCCCGCGGGAGGCAGATTTGCCGTAAGCGGAATCAGAGTCTTTGGCGACAGTGTTGTAAAAGCTCCTGTAAAGGCGCCTGATTTTACTCCGATTCGCGATGAAGATGAAAGAAATATGCGCGTTACGTGGGAGAAAGTTCCCGATGCAGAAGGATATTTCGTCCGTTTCGGCGTGGATGAGCATGAGCTTCATACGCATTTTCAGATCTTCGGCGCTACAGAAGTCAACATCCGCTGCCTTATAAAAGGCGTCAGATATCATGTCACTGTCGATGCTTACAATAAAGGCGGAATAACGCGCGGAACAGTCACAAAGATCGTTTGAATACTGAAAACACATAAAATGTCAATAACACATTTCGCGATCGCTTGTCACGATACGAAAACGTATAAAGCAGTGATAAGAGCGGTGGCGAAGAAATGAAAAGTGACCTCGGCAGAAATGTCGAGGTCACTGTTTTATCGTTATTTTCTTTCGAATGCAGGTTTCCATGCAGCAAACTGAACAAGCTGTGCATCTGTGCGGTGGTAGTAGCGTTCGTTTTTGTCGAGCGTTGCGATCCGCGCCATTTCATCATCCGTCAGGGTGAAATCGAGGATATTGAGATTGTCCCGGATGTGGTCTACGTTCTTTGATCCGGGGATAACAACGAAGCCCATCTGCGTATGCCAGCGCAAGATCACCTGGGCGGGCGTTTTTCCGTATTTTTTGCCGAGCTCCGCGAATAAAGGTTCGTTGATCAGCGATTTGTCTCCGTGTCCGAGCGGATACCAGCTCATAAGCTTGATATCGTATTTGTCAAGCGTTTTGCGAAGTTCCTTTTGCGTAAAATACGGATGCGCTTCGACCTGGATAAACTGAGGAACGATTTCCCATTTTGTTTCAAGCTCAGCGATGTATTTGCCTTCAAAGTTGGAAATGCCTATGCTCTTTGCTTTACCCTCGCGATACGCTTTTTCGAGCTGACGGTAACCGGCGAGCCAGTTTCCGGCAGGCTGATGGATATAAAGCAGATCGACGTAATCAACACCGAGCCTTTCGAGAGTTTCTTCGACTGCGTTCGGATTTTCGTATTCGCTCGGCCAGAGCTTTGTTGAGAGAAAGATATCTTCGCGGTCAACACCGCTTGCCTTTATGCCGCGTCCGACTGCACGTTCGTTTACATAAGCGTTCGCAGTGTCTATAAGGCGGTATCCCATCTTCAACGCTTCGCGAACACTGTTTTCAGCGTCTGCCGGTGAGAGCATAAACGTTCCGATGCCTACGACCGGGCAGGCGAGATCATTGTTAAGTATTATGTTTTCCATAGTGATTCTCCTTTTATATAATCAGTTATTTTTGTTATGGTATTGTCAGAATCCCAGATCCTGCAGCCAGTCTGCTACGTTTTCACCGACGCTTTCCTGACTGTCCTGAGTGTCGCTGCCGCGAATTGCAAGCCCTTCCTTTACCGTTGCCCCGGGAACAGCCGAGCCGAGCTTTCTGTCAAATCCGGAAAGCCCGCTTCCTTCGTGGGTGGAAAACGGGATCAGCGTTTTGTCAGCAAGTGAGTCGCGGTTTTGTTCAAAGAATGTGTACATTATCATCGGCCAATCGCCCCACCATACGGGAGCGCCAATGAATACCGTATCGTATTCTGACAGATCCGGCGCAGTTCCCTTGTATTCAGGTCGTGCATTTTCGTTCTGCTCCTTTTTTGCAACATCGGTGAGCTCGTTATATGTCATCGGGTAATCCTCTGCCGGAAGAACTTCCCACAGATCGGCACCGATCTTTTCTGCGATCATCTCCGCTACGATCGCCGTGTTGCCCTTGTCGATAACCCCGACGACATACTGTTCGCCTGTGCGGGAGAAATATACGACCAGAGCCTTGCCTTTTGCGGACTCCGCTGCTTTTCCTGTGTCGATTTCGCTGTCCGATGCTTTTTCTTCGGGCAAAGCAGACGCAGTATCGATTTTGTTTTCTGCCTTCGGATCTTCTTCATTCGTCTTGCTGCCGCTTCCGCATGCGGCAAGCGCAAATATCATAACAAATGCAAGCAGTAAAGAAAAAACTTGTCCTGTATGTTTCATCTTAGTCCCTCCATATCAATAATCAGCGAAACGTTCATCTTTTTCAAGATCGGTCATACGCGCCATTTCTTCTTCGCTGAGTTCAAAATCCCACACGTCGTAGTCTTCAATGATGTGCTGCTCGTTCGACGAGCCGGGGATGCAGATATTGCCTGCCTGCAGATGCCAGCGTATGATGACCTGCGCAGACGATACACCGTGAGCTTCGGCTATCTCTCTTATTGTCGGATCGTCAAACAGAGTCTGAGTATTGCCGCGCCCGCCCAGAGGAAACCAGCTTTCAAGCACCGTGCCGTATTTTGCAATATGCTCCTTCATCTCGCCGCTCTGGTGATACGGGTGCGTTTCATTTTGCAGAAGTGCGGGCTTTATTGTTGTCGCATTCACCAGACGGTCAAAATCGTCAGGCTCGTAGTAGTTTGAAAGTCCGATAGAACGAAGCTTTCCGTCCGCAACAGCCCGTTCCATTGCCTGATATGCCTCTACGTCGTTTCTCGGCTGACTGTGATGAAGTATCATCAGGTCTATGTAATCCACTCCGAGCCGTTCAAGCGATGCGTTTATCGCGGCGTCTCCGTTGTCATAGTCGCTTGTCCACATTTTTGTAGTGATGAATACGTCTTCGCGCTTTACTATCCCTTCTTCGATCGCACGGCGAAGCCCTCTTCCGACTGCCTCTTCATTGCCGTAGATACGGGCGGTGTCTATCAGGCGAAAGCCCGCTTTCAATGCCCAGTAAGTGGAGTTTTCCGCCTGACTGTCGGAAAGTGAGAACATGCCAAGTCCGAGGATCGGCATTTTATAGCCGCTGTTCAAGGTGACGGTCTTATTTGAGAAGTCGAAAACGGGATAACTTTCGGTTGAGAGAGGCGTAACTACCGGCTCGGTCGTCTCCTCGCCTGCAGTGTCTCTTTCACCGGCGGATGATGCTGCCTGACCTTCGGTTGACTCCGTTTGATCAGGGAGCAGTCCCGGTTCAGTTGCGCTTTCAGATCCGTTTCCTCCTGCCGCGCATCCGGTGAAAATGAGACAAACAACCAGTAAAACTGCTGCAATAGTCTTTTTCATAATTACTCCTTATCCGTTCACGGCGATCCATTCGCCGCCGCGTTTTTCGTAGTGATGAGTGCCTTTCATTCTGTATGTTCCGTGCGCGCCGTAGGCGTTGGCGTTCAGTACAGATGTAAATGTCACGCTCGCTTTGTCGCCGTCTGCATGGATCACCGGATTTTCTATCCCTATCGTGAAATATGTTAAGCTGCCGTCCGCTATATCGGCAAAATATTCCTCACGAGTCTGCTTCAAGCCGCTCATATGCGTGAATGTCATATCTTCCGAAACGATCTCGCGCATCACGTCGATATTCGCATCGGTCATTGCCTGACAGTAACGCGCCTGAACATAGAGAACTGACAGTTCGTCATCACTCATCGCATCAGGATCTGCGCCCGTTATCGTTACATTTGCAAATGCTGAAAAATCATATTTCATAACAGTTTCCTCTCCTTTTTCAGATACCGCGTTATCCGGAAAATCGGTCGTCTGACTTGTGTTTACGCTGTTATCAGACGGAGTTTTTTTGCCGCACGAACTTAACAGCAGAAGCATGGCAAATATAAAGATCAATACGCTTTTTTTCATATTTCCTTCTGTTCGGCAGGGTCCTGATACCTGATGATCTTAGCCGGAACGCCTCCGACGACAGCGTAGTCGGGAACATCTTTTGTAACTACAGCGCCTGCCGCAACAACGGCGTATCTGCCGACAGTCACTCCGGGACAGATCGTTGCTCCCATTCCGATCCACGCATTGTTTTTTACAAGGACCTTGCCGTATGTGTATTTCGTGTGGCGTTCGTTCATATCATGATTGATCGTCGCGATGTGAACTCCGGGCGCAAGCATCACGCCGTCCTCGAATTCGATTCCGCCTGATGCGGAAAATATGGCGGAGTGATTGATAAATACGCCCTTTCCGAATTTAACGCGGTTCCCGAAATCGCAGATAAACGGTGTCAGAATACGCACGTCGTCAAGCTTACTTCCGAACAGTTCCTCCAGATATCCGACGTAAGAGGGGTCGTCTGGCATTGTTGCGTTTGCTTTAGCGCACAGCGTTCTTGCGCGCATCATCTCATCCACAGCCTCTTTGAAATACGGCTCGCGGTTATCGGTCGGACCGCCGTCATCCATCAGTTTATATACGTATCCTTTTTCGTATTCCATAAAGCGCCTCACATAAGACCGTTTGATGCCAGCCAGCGTTTAACGCTCGCACCTGAATTTGTGGCGTCGCTGCCGGTGATCGAAAGACCTCTTTTTACGTCCGCTCCGGGAGCGCACTGCTTGATAGTGCGTTCGCTGCCGCCCATTCCGCTGCCTTCGTTAGTGCAAAGCGGGAGGATCGTTTTTCCCGTAAAGTCGTATTTTTCAAGAAAGGTGGCGACCGCCATCGGAATAGTGCCCCAGTAGTTCGGATATGCGAGAATGACGGTATCGTATCCGTCGATGCTGTCGGGATAAGCGACAAGCTCCGGTCTCGCTTTCTCACGAAGATCCTTTTTCGCCTCTTCTATACAAGTCATATATACGGGAGAATACGGATTTTTCATTTCAATTTTAAAAACGTCGGCGTCAATCATTTCTTTCATAAGGTTGCAGACAATTTCCGTGTTGCCCACCTTGACGTAGCGCATTGCGCCTCCGAAATAGTTTTCATCCGCTCTGGAAAAGAACGCTATAAGTGTTTTTGACATAATTTTAACCTCCGGAATTTCTTTACGGTAATATTATACCACAAAGCTATTGACAAGTCCAATATAAATATGCTATAATTGATAGAAATATTAAATAGCATGGAGACAACGATGACCACAAAACAGATAGATTACTGCATAGAACTGGCGCGGACACTGAATTTCAGCCGTGCTGCGGAAAACCAGTTCATCAGCCAGCCTACATTTTCCTATCAGATCAAACTTCTTGAAGATGAAATAGGCTTTACGATCTTTGAAAGGAGCGGAAAGGGTGCAGTGCTCACACCTGCGGGAGCACAGTTCGTATCTTTTCTCACAGGTATGCGCGATGATCTGAAACGTGCGATAGAACAGGGACAGAATTTCAGCGCGAAATACAAAGACAGCATTTCAATAAGTATGATGGTTAGGCAGGCTCTGTATTTCCTTCCCGAAGCGATGCGTCTTTTTGCGAAAGATTATCCCGACGTTCAGATCTTTCCGAAGTTCGAGTATGAAAACGGAATGGACGGTTTTCTGAAGAACGAAACGGATATCCTTTTCGCGCTGAAGGAGCAGACCAGTCACATTCAGAATACCACTGTTCATAATGTGTTTGAGAGCCGCATATATTTAATTGCAAGACGCGAAGACGCGCTTGCCAAAAAGAATATTATTACCGAAGAAGATCTTTACGGCAGGACGCTAATGGTGGGAGGCGGCTCTCCTCAGGCGCTTAGAAACGTTCAACACCGACTTATTTCGACCGGCAAAATTGATTATTTCAACAGCCCCGATCACGATACGACGCTCACGAACGTTGCAGCGGGACGCGGTATATGCCTCGCACCGGGATTTCTGAACGACCACAGCGGTCAGTTTGCCTGGATTCCGTTTGACTGCGAGGAAAACTTCTCATGCGTATTATGCACGCACAGGGAGGACAAAAGAAAAACACTGTCAGCCTTTATTGCGATACTGAAAAAGCTTTACTCAGAGGCGGTTGCGTTCCCTCTGTAGCGATTGCTTTCCGCCATTTATCACAGTTATTATATTTACCGCAGAGATAAAATGTCTGCGGTATTATTATCTACAAAATCAAAGAAGGAGGCTTTTAATCAATCGCTTGCAAAACTAAACATTACAGATTATAAAAACGCAAGAGGATGTTTTTATTCTTGACTGATATTCCGGGATGGGATTGTGGGTAAATCAGGTCTGTTTTTTGTGAAAATACATATCCGCTCGATTGATTTCACAGAAAAATCACATAAAAGGTGTTGACAATCATCTGATTGTGTGGTATACTCATACGCGAAGAGGTGATATGAAATGGTCAGTGTAAAAACATTGCCAGGCACAACGATCGTTACCGATGTTGTAAACAGAAAAAAAGCTGAAGAAGTTTTCTCTCATATTTTTGCCGGAGGAAATATTTACAGCTCACAGGTAACTGCCATAACGGGCATTGAACAACATTCAGTTCAGAATTGGGTCGCCCGAGGGTTTGTATCCCGACCGATAAACAAGCAGTATTCAAAAAGACAGCTTTGCAGACTGATAATAATCAATATGCTCGGCACGGTGTTCAAAATAGGGGACATTACCGAAATGCTGTCGTCTGTCAACGGAAATCTCTCAGATGAGAACGACGACCTTATTCCCGATGATATTCTGTATATATGCTTTTGCGAATTGTGCGGTCTCAACGAAGGCGAGTGCATAGCGGAGCGTGTAGAATCAACATCACTGTCTGTCACGGAAGAGCTTGCATCTCTCACGCCGGACAACCGAAAAAAAGTTGCGGGAATATTAAGAACGATGTTTTACGCATACAGATCGGCAGAAATGAATAAAATTGCTCACGATATGTTTTATAGTATAATGAAAAACATCAATAAAGAGGAAAAAGCGAAAGGAGAAATAAAATGAACTATTTGAACTACACCATCAACCTCAATCCAGGCGGAATTATCGTTTCCGTCGCAATACTTGCGGTAGTGCTGATTGCCGTTATTTTTGGCATGGGTTATCTTAAAGCGCCTCCTGATATGGCGTTTATTATTTCAGGACTCAGAAAACGCAGAATTCTTATAGGAAAAGCAGGCTGGAGAGTGCCTTTTTTTGAAAGAGTGGATAAGATCTCTCTTCGCGTAATGCAGGTAGACGTAAAAACATCGGAAGCGGTCCCCACAAACGAATTTATCAATGTGACCGTAGACGGTGTAGCAAATGTTAAAGTAAGCTCTGACCCGGCATTGCTTGATAAGGCTGCCGAATCGCTTCTGGGCATGCGCCAGGATGAGCTTGTTGCGCTTGTCACTCAGGTCCTTGAGGGAAACATGCGTGAGATAGTCGGATCTGTAGGACTGAAAGAAATGGTCCAGGACCGTCAGGGCGTAGCAAAGAAAATCACCGAAAATGTTGTTCCCGATATGGAGAAACTGGGCATAGAGGTCGTAAACTTCAATATTCAGAATTTTAAGGATGCCGCAGGAACTATCGAAAACATGGGTATCGATAATGTTGAGCAGATCCGTAAAAATGCGCAGATCGCAAAGGCAAACGCTCAGCGTGATATCGCAATAGCAACTTCAAATGCTCAGCAGGAGGCGAACGCCGTAAAAGTAGAGGCTGAAAAACTCATTGCGGAACAGGATGCCGCTCTCGCTGTTCAGCAGTCCGAAATGAAGGTAATGGCGGATAACAAACGCGCCGAAGCCGATGCGGCATACAGCATCCAGCAGGAGGCACAGCGAAAAACGATCGAAATCACGCGTTCGGATGCAGACATTGCGCGTCGTGAAAAAGAGGCAGAACTTGCAGAAAAAGAGATCGCACTGCGCGAAAGAAAGCTTGACGCAGAAATCAGAAAACAGGCTGACGCAATGAAATATAAGGCAGAAAAAGAAGCTGAGGCAGATCTTATCCGCCGTCAGAAAGATGCGGAAGCAAAGAAATATGAGGCATTGCAGCAGGCGCAGGCAAGAAAAGCGGAGGCGGAAGCGGAACGTTTTGCAATGGAGCAGGAAGCTGAAGGTATAAGAGCCAAGGGTATCGCAGAGGCTGAAGCAATAGAGAAAAAAGCCGAAGCACAGCGTAAGATGGGCGAAGCATCTGTTCTTGAAATGTACCTGAAGGCACTGCCCGAGGTTGTTAAAAATGCCGCAGAACCTCTCGCACAGACAGATAAGATCGTAATGTACGGCGATGGCAACTCAACAAAGGTCGTAAAAGACGTAATGTCGACCGCAAACCAGGTTATCGAAGGCGTAAAAGAATCGACCGGAATAGATATTACCGCGCTTATAGCCGGCTTTGCCGGAGGAAAAGCGGCTGCGATCACTAACGAACAGTCCGCAGAATAACTAAAAAGGAAATTGCCCGACATAATGTTCGGGCAGTTTCCGCTGAAAAAGGAGATAATATGTCCCATCCTTCATTGTTTGCAGCATGGCCTGCAGTTTATGCCGTAGAACGCAGGTACGAAATAATTGTTCCGGTAGTCAGAAACTGCGTAATGTGGGTTTCTGTAGCCGACAAAAAATATTATGATGATTCAAACGGTATTCTTCGCTCCGGTTCTCTTACCCATAAAATGTCAGTTCCCGCCGAAGAGCTTGACGGTGCAGGCAAATATACCGTGTTCTGGCGTGAAGTTTTCAACAGAAAACCGTATCATTCCGAACTTGGTGAGGTAGAATCCTTTACGGTCGCATTCTACCCGCTCGGAACGGATAATATACATATATATAATATATCCGATACACACAGCGCTGTTGATGCGCCTGTTTCGGCAGCAGGTTTTTTCGGAAAAGAGCCCGATCTGCTCATTCTGAACGGAGACATCCCTGATCACAGCGGTAAAATAGAAAATCTAACTGTTATTCATTGTATTGCAGGCAGCGTAACTCATGGGGCACATCCTGTGATTTTTGCGAGAGGAAATCATGACCTGAGAGGTGTGTATGCTGAAAATATCGCTGATCATACACCGACTGACAACGGAAGATCATATTATACCGTCAGGGTGGGAAGCTTATGGGCTGTTGTTCTTGACTGCGGCGAAGATAAACCGGACGATAATCCCGAATATGGCAATACGATCTGCTGTCACGATTTCAGACTGAAACAGACCGAGTTCCTGAACAGAATTGCGGAAAACGCAAAGGACGAGTTTGATGCCGAAGGTGTCAGATACAGAATCGTTATTTCGCACAACCCTTTTAATGAAACGCTCAGACCGCCTTTTGATATAGAAAAAGATATATACACTGAATGGTGCAGTATCCTGAGAGATAAGATCCGTCCGGACTTTATGATCGCGGGTCATCTTCACAACTGTTATGTAACAATGCCCGGCGATCCGAAAG
>JAEEJJ010000145.1 GCA_016281805.1 Clostridiales bacterium | reverse complement strand
TTTCACACTGTCCACAAAAGCGGCGTCAACAATATAATCCATTCCGCCGTGACCGTATTTTTCAAGATCGACAGTGCTGAATTTTTTCCATATCGGATGATCGTATTTATCCATGTATTCCGAAAACGGCTTCCATACCTCACCGGCATTTTCGCTTTCGAGACATATCGCGTTTTTGTCTTCAAGCCATATTCCGTTCGTGCCCTGCACTCTTCCCGCCCTTGAATACGGACGGAAGTTGGAGGTGTCGTGAGTTAAAAGTATCGTTTCACCGCCTGCGCATTTTATAACAGACGTTACAACGTCACCCTGAGTGAAGATCACATTGTTAGCCGGGTGTTCCTGCCCGAAAAGTTTTTTTGCGTGCGTGTTCAGTCCCGTCTGCTTTGACGCTACTGAAACTATTGAAACAAATCTGTTGCCTCTGTTTATATTAAGTATTTTTGACATGGGTCCCAGACCGTGAGTAGGGTATAGCTCCCCGTTTCTGTGTGCGTAGTTGTTAAAGCGGTAATGTCTGTTTTCGTTTCCTCTCGTGATTTCGTCACGCAGGCAGTGCTCATATCCGCACTGGCAGTGAACGATTTCGCCGAACAGCCCCATTTTAGTCATGTTCAGAAGCGCAAGTTCTTCTCTGCCGAAATTGCAGTTTTCAAGAAACATCGGTTCGATCCCGGTTTCTTCCGCTGTTTTAACAAGCGAATAGCACTCTTCTATCGAGGCGGCGCCGCCGACTTCTGATGCGGGAACAATACCCGCTTTCATTGCTGCAACCGCGATCCGCGTATGCGTTGTCCACGATGAGGCTATGACCACAGCGTCAATCCCTGATTTTGCAAACATTTCCCTGTAGTCAAGGTATCCGTCGGGACGTTTTCCAGACGATCTTTCAACTCTTTTTGCAGCGCTCTCAACGCGGTCGGGATACACATCGCATACTGCCGTAACGTCAACGTCGTCAAATGTTGATAAAAGCTCCGCGTGATACTGTCCTCTGCCGCCGAGACCTACAACGCCCATTTTAACTTTTTCCATGATCAGCCCTCCTGACGGGTTACAGTTTACCATATCAGGTCTGATTTGTCAATAGCCGGAATCTGTACGGAATATTGACAAACCGGGCATTTTGTGATATCATATATTTATACTGAAAACGAATAAACTCATGCTTTATTCAGAAAGGTTTTTTACTGTGGAACTTACGAGCAGAGAAAGATTTATCAGAACGCTCAAACACGAGGATATAGACCGTATAATAATGATGGACAGTCCCTGGGGCGGCACTCTCGCGCGCTGGCACAGAGAGGGTTTGCCTGAAAATATTCCGTGGGACCGTTATTTCGGCTTTGACAGACGCATCGATTTCGGCGTGGATAATTCTCCGCGTTTTGAAAGCAAGGTCCTTGAAGAAACAGACAGATATATTATCCATACCACATCCTGGGGCGCTACTCTGAAATCGTTTAAGGAACTTGATTCTACACCGGAATTTCTCGATTTTTTCATAAGCGATCCCGAACATTGGGAAATCGCAAAGGCAAGAATGACGCCTACAGACGACAGAATAAACTGGAAATGGCTTGAAAACGAATATCCGAAATACAGAGAGGCTCAGGAGTTCATGTCCCTCGGTTTCTGGTTCGGTTTCGACGTTACGCATTCGTGGGCGGTAGGCACTGAAAACGTTCTTGTCGGTATGTATGAAGATCCCGACTGGATAAGAGATATGTTCGGTCATTACCTTGATTTACAGATCGAGCTTTTCGACAAAGTTCTTGACCGCGGATATAAATTTGATGCAATACACTGGCCTGACGATATGGGCTACAAAAACTCAACGTTTTTCTCTCTTGATATGTACAGAGATATCGTAAAGCCGTTCCATAAAAAGGCTTGCGACTGGGCGCACGACAGAGGAATGTTTGTAGAACTCCACTCATGCGGATACGTTGAGCCCTTTATACCCGACATGATCGAGATCGGCATCGACTGCCTCAATCCGATAGAAGTAAAGGCAGGTATGGATCCGATCCGCATAAAGAAGAACTACGGCGACAAACTCGCAATGCGCGGCGGCATAAACGCAGTATTGTGGTCCGATAAAGATGCTATAATCGAAGAGCTTGAACGTGTTATTCCCGTTCTTAAGGAAAACAGCGGTTACATTTTTTCATCGGATCATTCAATACCGAATTCAGTTAGTTTTGAGAATTTCAAGGCAATTTCCGACTGCATTCACAAACTGGGTAAATATTAAAGGAGAATAAACATTATGCTTATCGGTACAGATATCGGTACTTCCGGTACCAAAACAGTTCTTTTTGATCTGAACGGCAGCGCGCTTGCTTCAGACACACAGGAATATCCTCTTTATCAGCCTCAGAACGGCTGGGCAGAGCAGGATCCTCTTGACTGGTGGAACGCAGTATGCAAATCGATCAAAAATGTAATAGCAAAAAGCGGCGCTGATCCGAAAGGGATCAAAGGTATCGGTCTTTCAGGACAGATGCACGGTCTTGTAATGCTTGATAAAAACGATAAAATTCTTCGCCGCTCCATAATTTGGTGCGATCAGCGCACTCAGAAGGAATGCGATGAAATAACTGAGATCGTAGGCAAAGAAAAGCTTATAGAAATAACTGCAAACCCTGCGCTTACCGGCTTTACCGCTTCAAAACTTCGCTGGGTAATGAACAATGAGCCTGAAATATTTGATAAATGCGCCAAAATAATGCTTCCCAAAGACTACATCCGATATATGCTTACCGGAGAATTCGCAACAGAGGTATCCGACGCATCAGGTATGCAGTTTATGGATATAAAAAACCGCTGCTGGTCAAAAGAACTTCTTTCTATCCTCGGCATAGATATCGCCCTTCTTCCGAAAATGTATGAAAGCTATGAAATAAGCGGCACGGTAAACAGATATGCTGCCGAGCTTACCGGTCTTTGCGAGGGAACTCCCGTAGCAGGCGGAGCAGGCGACCAGGCTGCATGCGCCGTAGGCAACGGCATTGTTAAAAGCGGCGTCGTATCTTCAACGATAGGCACTTCCGGAGTCGTTTTTGCTCATTCCGAAAAACCTGCGATCGACCCTCTCGGACGTGTTCACACATTTTGTCACGCTGTGCCGAATGCATGGCATATGATGGGTGTTACTCAGGCGGCAGGTCTTTCTCTCAAATGGTTCAGAGATAACTTCTGCGCCGAAGAAATGGCAAAAGCAGCCGAGCTTGGCGTTGACCCTTATGTAATAATGGATAAAATGGCGGAAGAAACAGGCATCACCGCCCACAAGCTTATTTATCTGCCGTATCTCATGGGCGAAAGAACGCCGCATCTCGATGCAGACTGCAGAGGTGTTTTCTTCGGTCTTTCCGCAATACATACAAAGGCCGACATGATAAGAGCGATTCTTGAAGGCGTTTGCTATTCTCTTACCGACTGTATGGACATCATTCGCGGTATGGGAGTAGATGCTTCTGCCGTAAGAGTTTCCGGAGGAGGTGGAAAATCGCCGATATGGAGACAGATGCAGGCAGATATGTTCGACTGCGGAGTTCAGGTTCTTTCTTCCTCTGAAGGCGGAGCGCTCGGCGTTGCACTGCTTGCAGGCGTAGGAACAGGCGTCTGGTCTTCCGTTCCCGAGGCTTGCGATGCTGTTATAAGCGTAAAGAAAACATATGCGCCTATCCCTGAAAACACCGCGATTTATACAAAAACACATGTTTTATACAAACAGCTTTACACGTCTCTCAAAGACTGCTTTAAAATGATATGACAAAACAGATCAAAAAAGGCCGTTTTATCGTTTTTGAAGGACTTGACGGCTCAGGTAAATCCACACAGATCGATCTTCTTTGCACACGACTGAAAAATGAGGGCAGAAATGTTGTAAAAACGGCTGAACCTACCGAACTTACAACAGGCGGCATCATCCGTGATGCGCTTGCGGGCAATTACCAGCGAACACCTGAAGAGCTTTCAGCGCTTTTTCTTGCAGACAGGATCGCGCACAACGTCAACCCGAAAAACGGCATAATTAAGCTTCTTTCCGAAGGAACCGACGTAATTTGCGACCGTTACTATTACTCGTCTTTCGCATATCAGGGAATGGATTGCGATCTTGACTGGGTGATAAGAATGAATAAGCAGTGCTCTTCCATAACAAAACCCGATATCTGCTTTTTTATAGATGTCCCGGCTGATATCTGCAAAAAACGGGTTGACACCCGCGGCACGGTCTGTGAAATATTTGAACGCGACAGGCAAACGCTTGACCGTGTAAGAGCTAAATATACCGAAGTTTTCAGCAGGCTTGATGATGAAAATATCGTTATCGTAAGATCCGAAGGAACGCCGGAGGAAATTGCTGAAAGAATATTCTCATCCCTCCAGCCGTTTACACCGTGAGGCAAAATATGGAGACAATGACCGACATATGGCGCACTCTTGAGGGTAAAGACAGAGCAAAATGCTGGAAGATATTTAAAAAACTCTGCTATGCGCTTATTTATGAAAAAAAGGGCGTTCTTGCGGAACACACATCCGAGCTGAGAGAGCTTGCGGCGGATTTCAATGCCGTAAGCGGCACAGGACATTTCGACCTGTTATCGGACGACGAAACCTTTTTTTCCGCTCTTATAGACGAGCTTGAAGAAATCAAAAAAAGAAGTTTTATTGCAGACTGAATATATTGCCGTATATTGCATACGGCAAATTTTTTTTGAATTTTTTTCGCGTTCATTGACAAACCGAACTCCATGATATATAATCATATAATAGAATTATTATAGTCTTTGGCGGTGAAAAAAATGAAGCTGCTTTCAAAAAAAGAAAAGCTTGAAATACATAAAATCCTGCTTGAAATGTATCCCGAAAGCCGTTGCGCACTTGAATATTCATCACCGTTTGAACTGCTTGTGGCTTCGCGTCTTTCAGCGCAATGTACCGACGAAAGGGTAAACAAGGTAACGAAGGAACTGTTTAAAAAGTATAAAACGCCTGAAGATTTTGCGCTGCTGAAAGCAGAGGAACTTGAGCCTGAAATACGATCATGCGGTCTTGGCAACACGAAAGCAAGAGATATAATCGCGGCTTCCCGCAAAATTACAGAACTAGGCAAAATTCCGGAAACAATGGATGAAATGCTTGAATTGCCCGGAGTAGGCAGAAAGATCGCAAATCTTTTACTCGGTGAGATTTACGGTCTGCCGGGGGTCATAATAGTTGATACGCACTGTATCCGCCTATCAAACAGAATGGGTTTTACCGACAAGAAGGATCCTAAAAAGATCGAGGACGAGCTTCGAAAAGTTATTCCGCCGGATGAAAGCCTTGCTTTTTGCCATGCAATAGTCCTCCACGGCAGGGCTGTATGCAAAGCAAGAAATCCCGAATGCGAAAAATGTGAACTGAAAAATATTTGTAAAAAAGTTTTATAGGAGATACGGTATGCATTACAACTATGATAAGATGAACGAAATTATCCGAAGAGCAACGGAAAGACTGCAAAAAAACGTTTATAACGAAATCGCCAAGCTTTCCGGCACAGGATATGTCACCAAAGAACCCGTTCCGTTTTCAGAAAAAACATCAGGTAAAAAGATAGATGTCGCGGAAGGCGTTAAATGGGGTGAACTTTGGGACTGCGCATGGTTTTTTATAGAAGGAACGATCCCGAACGGAGCAGATCTGAAAAATACCGTGCTTCTTATAGATGTTTCGGGCGAGGGATGCGTGTTTGACGAAAACGGCTGCCCTGTAAGAGGCATAACCAATGTAGATTCAGGCTTTGACACATCTTTAGGCAAGCCTTTGAAAATAGAGGTTGAGCTCGACAAAGCGAAAGTAAAAAACGGAAAAGTTTCTTTATGGCTTGACTGCGCAATGAATGATCTTTTCGGCGGTTATTGCGGAGACGGAAAAATCAAAATGATGCGGATCGTTACAGTCAACAGAAATGTGAAAAGTCTTCTTTACGATTTCGCCGTTCTTTCAACTCTTGAAAAAGAGCTCGATAATTCAGACCCGCGCAAGCTTTCAGTTGTATATGCTCTTTACGATGCCGCTACCGCGCTAGGCAACGGTATAAATGATTCATCTGTGAGAAAGGCGGCAAGCCTTCTTGCGCCTGAGCTGAAAAAACGGGGCGGAGACCCGTCGCTTTCTATTTCCGCAATAGGTCACGCGCATATTGACCTTGCATGGCTCTGGCCTATCCGTGAAACAAAAAGAAAAGGAGCAAGAACATTTTCAACAGCGCTTGCGAATATGGAGCTTTATCCCGACTATGTATTCGGCGCATCTCAGCCGCAGCTTTACGAGTGGATGAAAGAGCTTTATCCGGAGCTTTACGCCAAAGTAAAGGCGCGCATTGCCGAGGGCAGGTGGGAAGCTCAGGGCGCCATGTGGGTCGAAGCAGATACGAATATCTCGTCAGGCGAGGCTCTTGCAAGACAGCTCCTTTACGGAAAACGCTTTTTTATGCAGGAATTCGGGAAAGACATAAAAACGTTATGGCTGCCCGATGTTTTCGGCTACAGCGCAGCGCTTCCTCAGCTTCTGAAAAAAGCGGGAGTCGATTATTTTATGACTATCAAGCTTTCGTGGAGCGAGCATAATAAATTCCCTCATCACACATTTACATGGCAGGGCATCGACGGTTCTTCCGTTCTTGCACATATGCCGCCTGAGGGCACATACAACAGCGCCGCATCTCCGCACAGCATAAAGTGCGCCGAAAGAAATTACAGCGAAAAAGGTGTCTGCCCCGAAGCGCTTCTCTTATTCGGTATAGGAGACGGAGGCGGAGGCCCGGGTGAAGATCATCTTGAAAGACTTTCAAGAGAAAAAAATCTTGCCGGACTTCCTCCGGTAAAACAGGAGCTTTCGGAAGATTTCTTCAAGAGAATAGAAAAGAAACAGTCGAAATATCCTGTCTGGAACGGCGAGCTGTATCTTGAAAAACATCAGGGAACTTACACCACACAGGCGAGAAACAAATATTATAACAGAAAATGCGAGTTTGCTCTTGCCGAGCTTGAATTTGCGTCGCTTCTTTGCGGCGATTATCCGAAAAACGAAATAGATAAAATGTGGAAAGAAATTCTGCTCTATCAGTTCCACGATATTCTGCCCGGCTCATCTATCGCCCGTGTTTACGATGAAAGCGTGCCCCGTTATCGCGAAATACTTACGAAAGCGCGTGAAATGACTGTATCTGCTTATGAAAAAGCAGCTGAAAATTACGGACTTTCGGGCACAGTATACGCAAATGCCACAGGATTTGAACGGACGGAAAACGTTGTTGAAAACGGCGAATGGAAAAAAGTTACCGTTCCCGCTTTCGGTCTTTCTGAATCATACAACTCAAAGTTCAATGTAAAATCTGCGGAAAACAGAATAGAAAACAGAAATCTGAAAGTCAGATTCAACAGCAAAGGTCAGGTCGTATCGATTTACGATAAAGCAAATTCAAGAGAGCTCCTTTCAGCTCCGGGTAATGTGCTTCGCCTTTACAACGATGAAAGCGACGCATGGGATATGAAATTTACTTACAGAGACGATCTCTGTATGGAAGTTGACGCCTGCGAAAGCGAATTTTATGTTGATGGCGCCGAGGCATGCGCAAAATTTACATACAAATTCGGAAATTCCGAAGCTGTTTGTATAGCGGTCCTCTCTGACGGCGCAAACCGCGTAGACTTCAGAGTATATGTGAACTGGCAGGAAAACTTCAAAATGCTTCGCGTATTTTTTCCGTTTGACATACATACAAACGAGGCTGTCTGCAATATACAGTTCGGCGAGATAAAGCGCTCTACAACAAAAAATACGTCATGGGATAATGCGCGTTTTGAAATCTGCGCTCAGAAGTATATAGATTTCAGAGAAACCGGCTACGGCGCGGCACTCCTTAACGATTGTAAATATGGTGTTCACGCAGAAGGCGCAACAGCAGAGCTTAATCTTCTCAGATCCACGTCGTATCCCGGCAGAAATGCCGACAGGGGAGAGCAGTTTTTCACGTATGCCGTAATGCCGCATACCGATGAGATCTCCGTAGTTAAAGAGGCATACAGGCTCAATGTGCCCCTTACAGCATTTGAATCCGGTGTAAAGGGAAATACCGATACACATAATAAAATATTTGCGGATATCAAAGGCAATGCAGTAATTGAAACGGTAAAGAAAGCTGAAGATTCGGACGATATCATCGTCAGAGCATATGAGCCTGCAGGCGCGCGCGTATCACTGAAGGCGGAAACTTTATTCGATATCGGTGAAGTGTTTGAATGCGATATCCTTGAAAACGAAAAAACGCCAGTCGTATGCAGCAATAATTCGTTTACTCTTCATTTCAAGCCGTTTGAGATCAAAACAATTAAGATAAAGAGGAAATAAAATGGTATATACCGAAATAAAACTGACCGTTCCGTCCTCATTCGGCGAAACTGCCTGCGCAATAGCGTCAATGCTTGATATCGGAGGACTTTATCTTGAAGATTATTCTGATATGCTGGACTGCGAAATAGTTAAAAATGTTGGGATAATCGACGAGGAACTGCTTAAAAAAGACACTGAAACAGCCGTTCTGCATGTATATTTACCCACACATATATCTGTTTTGGCAGCTGTGGAGTTTTTGCGCGAACGTTTTAACGATGAGGGCATAAGCTTTAAATGCGATATCGGCTCAGTGGACGAAAAAGACTATGCGGAATCATGGAAACAGTATTATAAACCGCTGCATATAGGTGAGAGGATCGTTATCGTTCCGCAATGGGAACAGTATGAAAAGACAAATGACGAACTGACCGTTACTCTCGACCCGGGCATGGCTTTCGGCACGGGATCGCACGAAACAACGTCGCTTTGCGTTGAAGCGCTGCAAAAAACAGTAAAAAACGGCGACAGAGTGCTTGATATAGGCTGCGGAAGCGGGATCCTTTCGATAACCTCTCTTGTTCTGGGAGCCGGAAGCGTTGATGCGTTCGATATAGACCCGAACGCCGTAAAAGTAACACTTGAAAATGCCGCACTTAATACTTTTTCAGGCACGCTTGACGCGCAAACGGCAAATATTCTTGAAAACAGAAATCCGATAGAAGGCAAAAAATACAAAGTTATAGTTGCAAATATCGTTGCAGATATAATTATCCGCCTTTCATCTTTTATCGCTGAAAATCTTGAAGAAAACGGCGTATTTATTACCTCCGGCATTATTACCGAACGCCGTGAAGATGTCGTTTCTGCTTTTGAGACAAACGGATTTAAGATCATCGGTGAAAAAGAAAAACGGGGCTGGCTCTGTTTTTGTCTTGAAAGGTGATTTATGCGCGAGATCGTTATATCAAAAAGTGATGCGGGACAGAAGCTCGAAAAATATATTCTTAAGCGGTTTCCGACTCTTCCAGAATCTCTTATGCGCAAATATTTCCGAAAAAAATGCTTTAAAGTCAACGGAACGCATGCTTCAGGCAAAGAAATGCTTAGCGCAGGGGATGTGCTGACCCTTTATATAAACGATGAGTTTTTTGACAGCCCCGAAAAAAATGATATAGATTTTTCTGCTATAAAAATATCGTTTTCGGCAGTATACGAAGATGAAAACATTCTTGTTGTCAATAAACCGGCGGGACTGATCTGCCAGAGCGATGCAAAAGAAAACAGAAATACGCTCGTTAATCATATTATCGCGTATCTGATAAACAAAGGTGAATACGTTCCAGGCAAAAGCGCGTTCGTCCCGGCACTGTGCCACAGGCTAGACAAAAACACCGCAGGACTTGTCATATCCGCAAAAAACGCAGAAGCAATGCGCATAATGAACGAAAAAATCAAAAACAGAGAAATCCATAAATATTATGAATGCACCGTATTCGGCACACCTTTGCCACTGCAGGCGACTGTTACCGCGTATCTTAAAAAAACAGGCGACGGCAGCGGCGAGGACAATTTCGTAAAAATTACTGAAGACAAAAATTATGCGGAAAAAAACGGGTATAAGTTTATAAAAACAGGATACAGGGTCATTGATACAAACGGCACAGTATCAAAACTGCTCGTGGAACTTTATACCGGCAGAACACATCAGATACGCGCGCATATGGCGTATCTCGGTCATCCTCTTTTAGGCGATACAAAATACGGAAGTCTCGCATTGAACAAAGAATATTTTCGCGATAAGCCCGTAAAAATGCGCCATCAGGACCTGACGGCAAAAAAAATAGTTTTTGATTTTCAAACCGACGGCGGTATCCTTCAATATCTTAACGGAAAAGAAATATCTTTGTAAATAACGGACTTTTGTTCGTCTGATATACCAAGTAATAACTTAAAGGAGAAACATATGAAACAGGACATGATTCTTATTCTCGATCTCGGCAGTGAAGAAAACGTTATTATCGCCCGCGAGATCCGCGCTCTCGGCGTTTATACCGAGATCCATCCCCACGATATCACTCTTGAAGAACTGAAAAAACTTCCGTCAGTAAAAGGTATTATCCTCAACGGCGGTAAAAACAGGATCGTTGACGGCGTTGCCATAGACGTTCGTGACGAAATTTATTCCTGCGGCATTCCCATGATAGCCGTTGACCATAAAACAAACGGCAAATGCCCGTCTGTTCCCACTCTCGGCGATTGCCCGCATTGCAGAGCAAACGCTCTTGCCGAATTCGTTTTTGAAAAATGCGGCTGCGAAAAGAACTGGAATATGGATAACTTTATTTCAGACCAGATCGAACTTATCAGAAAACAGGTAGGCAACGGAAAAGTCCTTCTCGCTCTCTCAGGCGGCGTTGACAGCTCCGTTGTTGCGGCTCTTCTGATCAAAGCAATAGGCAAAAATCTCACATGCGTTCACGTAAACCACGGTCTTCTCAGAAAAGGCGAGCCAGAACAGGTCGTAAGAGTTTTCAGAGACGAAATGGACGCAAATCTCATTTATGTTGACGCCGTTGACCGCTTTCTCGACAAGCTCGCCGGCGTAAACGACCCCGAACAGAAACGCAAGATCATCGGCGCTGAATTTATTCGCGTTTTCGAAGAAGAAGCAAGAAAACTCGACGGCATCGCTTTCCTCGGTCAGGGCACGATCTACCCTGATATAATCGAAAGCGGCACAAAAACCGCAAAAGCCGTAAAAGCTCATCACAATGTCGGCGGACTTCCCGACGATCTTAAATTCGAGCTTGTAGAACCTCTCAAAATGCTTTTCAAGGACGAAGTAAGAAAGTGCGGCAAAGCGCTCGGTCTTCCTGACAATATGGTTTACCGCCAGCCGTTCCCCGGTCCCGGTCTCGGCGTTCGCTGCCTCGGCGCCATCACGAGAGACAGACTTGAAGCAGTAAGAGAGTCCGACGCTATTTTACGCGAAGAATTCGCCGCAGCAGGTCTCGAAGGCAAGGTATGGCAGTATTTCACGCTCATTCCCGATATAAAATCGGTAGGCGTCCGCGATAACGCCCGTTCGTTCGAATGGCCCGTTGTTATCCGTTCCGTCAATACCGTTGACGCAATGACAGCAACCATCGAACATCTGCCCTATGACCTTCTCGACAGGATCACAAGAAGAATAATCACCGAAGTTAAAGGCGTCAACCGCGTCCTCTACGACCTCACACCCAAGCCCACCGGCACAATTGAGTGGGAATAATTCCCGTTTTTTGCTATCTGGAAATACATTACAGAGCCGGAGGGGCTATATGAGTAAGAAGGAAATCAAGGCGTTGCGGCGTCCTTTTATCAAAGAACTGTTTCGGAATAACAAATTCAATCTGGCTATGACTGTGATCGCATCCCTGCTGGGCGCTGCGACAAATCTGGTGGTCTCCTGGCTCATCAAGGAGGTTGCAGACCTGATATCCGGAGAATGCCCTTACGATTTCGCCACGCTCCTGATCGTCGCCGGAGGCGCGTTTGCGCTGATTGGACTTGGAGGGATTCTGGACAGGACATTTCTCTCCGAGTTCCGGGCAAAGGCGATGAAGCAGTATCGGGAATACGTTTTTGATCGTCTGATGGAAAAGGGCATACAGGCCTTCTCCGGCGAGAACACCTCTCTCTATATTTCCGCTCTTTCCAACGATGTGAATACGATCGAGACGGACTTCATCGGAAAACTGCAAAACACGATACAGGTCGGTATCACCTTTGCCGGCGCCCTGTGCCTCATGCTGTGGTACAGCCCTCTTCTTACGCTTATTGCCATCGGCTTCTCCCTGCTGCCCATCATTGTTTCTGTAGTTTTGGGAAACAAGGCGGCGATAGCGGAAAAGAATGTCTCCGATCAAAAAGAGAGCTATATCGGCATGCTGAAGGACACACTCACGGGCTTTTCTGTGATCAAAAGCTTTAAGGCAGAGAAAAGCATTGCCGATTTGCACGATCACAGCAACACTGATGTAGCGGAAGCCTCGAAAAAACGCACGAAGGTAAACGTCCTGGTAAACTATTCATCAGGCATTGCGGGAGCGATTCTGCAGTTCGGCGTGTTCTTTGTGGCAGCCGCACTGGCGCTCTCCGGCAGCGGTATTACTGCAGGTACAGCCATTGTGTTTGTTCAGCTTTTGAACTATGTGCTGGGACCAATTCAGGAATTCCCCACGTTTTTCGCCGGCATGATGTCATCCTACGGTCTGATCGATAAGTTGGCGCAGGCGCTGAACAAAAACGTTTCAGACGATGGCGAGCATATCCCTCCGCAGCTCACAGGGGGGATCTCGGTCAAGGACGTTTCGTTTGCCTATGAGGAAGGAAAGCCTGTGCTGAGTAACGTGAATATGGAACTGCGCGCCAGCGGCTGCTACGCGCTGGTAGGCGGCTCAGGCAGCGGCAAATCGACGATCCTGAATCTGCTGATGGCGTCATCGAAAAATTATCAGGGCGAGATCCTCTATGACGGAAAAGAACTCAAAACCGTATCCGCAGACTCGCTTTACGACCTCGTTTCCATCATTCAGCAGAACGTATTCGTCTTTAACAGCACCATTCGCGACAACATCACCATGTTCTCCGAATTTCCTGAAGAGGAGATCGACCGTGCCGTGCGGCTGTCCGGACTGAAAAAGCTCATCGACGAAAAGGGCGCGGACTATCTCTGCGGAGAAAACGGCTCCGGTCTTTCCGGCGGCGAGCGGCAGCGTATTTCCATTGCCCGTGCGCTGCTGCGCAAAACTCCTGTTCTTTTTGTGGACGAGGCTACTGCCTCTCTGGATGCCGAAACCTCCTTTGAGGTGCTCGACGCTATCCTGAAGCTGGACGGTTACACCCGCGTGATCGTCACCCACGATCTTGATGAAAATATCCTGCGGCGCTGTACCGGCCTGTTCGCACTGAAAAACGGCGAGGTTTCGGAACAGGGAACTTTCGAAGACCTTATGGAACAGAAAGGCTATTTCTATTCGCTTTTCACCGTCTCCCAGATATGATCGTATTTTCTCAGCGTATCTTGAAATCGGGCCGTATTTTGGTAAAACAATATTTAAAACGTTCGGAAGAGATTACGGATGAATTGAGTTTGGAGATAATTGATAACTTAAATGAGAAAATAGATTCCAGAAGAATATTGTCACAAGGGGAGGAGCCTGCAAAGGAATGGCGTACAGCGAACTGATAAAGAACTTCAACCGTATTCGTGACTATATGCGGGAGTTCTATGTCTACGGCTTTAAGAGACGGAATGAATACAACAAAAAAAGTGCTCGCTCATATGACGATGAACGCAGACGTCTGGAAAGCTGGCTTGGAGATTATATGCAGTTTCGTCAGACGCTCGATGGAAAAACAGTCTTTCTTTCCATCGACAGTCGTGTTTCACATCATAATCCTCTGTATACCGCATGGAAGGCAAAGAGCTTTACTGATGGAGACATCACACTCCATTTTATTCTGTTTGACATTCTGAATTCGCCCGATATCGTCCTTACCCTGAACGAATTGACCGATGCTATTGATAAGTACCTGAATTCCTTCAATGAGCCGAGAATGTTCGATCCTTCTACGGTCAGAAAAAAACTCAAGGAATACGTTTCTGAAGGAATCATTGTTTCTGAAAGACGCGGAAAAACCGTGTATTACAGACGGTCAGATTCAGTGGATTTTTCGGATTCAAATATTCTTGATTTCTTCTCGGAAGTCGCGCCATGCGGCGTAATCGGGTCCTATCTTCTGGATAAGATTGATGCTCATGACGAGCACTTTGCTTTTAAGCATCACTATATAACTGGAGCTATGGACAGTGAAATTATCTGTCTGCTGTTTATCGCAATGTCCGAAAAGAGAAATATAACGATGAAAACGATAAACCGACATAACGACAGAATCTCAGAAAACCTTGTGACTCCTCTTCGTATAATGATCAGTGCCCAAAACGGCCGTCAGTACCTGATGGCCTATACCCCACGGTTCAAAAGAATTTCATCTTTTAGAACAGACAACATAGTATCGGTTAAGCTGGGTAAGGTATCAGACCGGTTCGACGAGCTTCGTGAAAAACTTGACGATATACTTCCCCATGTTTGGGGCGTAAGTACTCAAGGCAATTCCGGAAAACAGATGGAACACGTTGAGTTTACGGTTAAATATTCTGACAGCGAGGAATATATACATAAGCGGCTTGAGCGCGAAAAACGGTGCGGATTTGTAGAAAAGATTGATGAATATACAAGTCGATTTACTGCTGATGTATTTGACGCAAGTGAACTTGTTCCCTGGATCAGAACCTTTATCTGCAGGATCACGGATTTAAGCTTTTCAAACAAGACTCTTGAAAATCAATTCAGGAATGACATTGAGAAAATGTATCAGCTTTATGGCATTGATATAGGTGAGAACAAATGATTTTCAGTGAACTCTACAGCGCCTATTACAATACAGTGGCTTACGTTCTTAAAACAGCCGTAAAGCATCCGCTTAATAAGAATGAACTCAGAAGTATTATTGAGAAAAATGCCTTTGGGGAAAGCATTCTGAATATAGAGCCTGCTTTTGCTGAAGAAAGATGGCAGCTTATTCGTTCAGACGGGTCTACTTCTCTTGAGCATTCTCCGTCGATGCCAATGACGAATCTGGAAAAACAATGGATAAAGGCAATTTATGCAGATCCGCGTATCAGGTTATTTGTTGACGAAGAAGACATTTTTCCTGAGGTAAAACCGCTCTTCACAGCATCGGATTATTCCGTATTTGATAAGTATTCTGATGGGGATCCATACGAAGATGATACGTACAAAAGAACTTTTAGACTGATACTTGATGCTATAGAAAAACGGTATCCGCTCAGTATCGACTCAACAAATCAAAAAGAAAAGCTCACTCAAATGATACTGATGCCTGAGTACCTGGAGTATTCTGAAAAGGACGATAAATTTAGGTTGAGGGGGTCCGGCTGCAGATACGTATACACAGTTAATCTTTCCAGAATTGTTTCTTGCAAGCCATATACAAAACCGTTCGAAATAAACCGGGGAAAAACGGTTTTACATGAGATGAATACCGTAGAATTTGAACTGATTGATAAACGAAATGCTCTGGAACGAATCCTTTTGCATTTTGCCCATTTCAAAAAGCAGGCAGAGAGAATCGACACTGACCGTTATCGTGTTACCATTTCGTATGACAAAGATGACGAGAATGAAATGGTGATCCGTATTCTGTCGTTTGGTCCGATGATTAGAGTTACGGCACCTCAGCACTTTGTAGGGCTGATAAAAGAAAGACTTATAAACCAAAAGAGTTGCGAGCATTGAGATGTTCGCAACTTTTTTTCCGTGATGACGGACGGAAAAAGCAGTAAAATAAAGCCATAAAGACGCATACAGCAATTCACATCTACCTTAATAACGGACTGCTCTACTGAGATGTGTCTGACATATGCCGAAAGGCAGCGTCTTGAAAAGGCACTGACAGCTAGGTTATGTATCCGATTCGTCGAATTTTTACAGGTTCAAGTCCTGGAAGTGCCTTGTAAATACAAAAAGGATGCGTACAGCAACCAAAGAAAGCTGCAATCGCTCAGGCTGAACACCTGCTTTACAGACAGGCTGTTGCCCGGAGAGATTTGTAACTTATATTAAAAACGCATCTTGATAAAAGGCGCATACAGCAATGGATACAATCAAGGAAATGATAATTCCAGTTACTTGCGGACCATGTCTGTTAAGATTTGCGCCTTGTATTCGATGCCGGCAGCTCGGTGACTGAGCGGGGCGTCAGAATCCCCGTGGCAGCTTCGAGTCTGTCCGGCATCAAATCGAAAAGGTCCAATCAGCAATACATTATAGCAGATGCCTGAAAATCATCGATCGTGGATTCGAATCTCTCTCAGAACGAGGCCTTGTTAAATGAAAAACATATCAATATACGAAAAGGAGTGACTTTCATGCTGGGGTACATCAAGCAGGAAGCAAATATGACATTTACTGAAAACGGAGCAGCTACTTATGAATCAACAGGTTCCGAATGTCTTGATCTCTTCGCAACCATCGGTGCGCTTCGCCGTGAAAGTGATAAAGAGATAATTACAAGATTCATCCGTGCCTATACAGAGAACTCAGATTTAGCCATGAAACTTCTCTTTTTTGCAAGAGACGTCAGAGGCGGACTGGGCGAGAGGCGCGTGTTCCGTGTTATTCTGAACTGGCTTGCTGCAAACGAACCCGCTTCCGTAAAAAAGAACCTGGAGTTTGTTGCTGATTACGGCCGTTATGACGACCTTTTGTCAGTCATGGGAACCCCTTGTGAGAAAGAAATGTTTGCGGTCATTAAGAAGCAGTTCTCAAAAGATCAGGAAGCGATGAAAAAGGACGAGCCGGTTTCCCTTCTGGGGAAATGGCTGCCGTCAGTCAATGCGTCGAATGAGGTCACCAAAGCTTACGGCAAAAAAACTGCAAAAGCTCTCGGACTCTCGGATGCAGACTACAGAAAAGCATTGTCCGCTCTTCGAGGCAGGATCCGCATCATTGAGAACAATCTTCGTGAGAAGGATTATTCTTTCGATTATGAGAAATTGCCTTCAAAATCTATGTTCAAATACAGAAATGCTTTTGCCCGAAATGATGGCGAACGTTACTATGCGTTTATAAACGATGTAACGAAAGGCGAGGCTGTTCTTCATGCGGATAACGTAGCACCGTATGAACTTGTCGCGCCGTACCTTTCAGAGGACGGTTACAGAGGAATCAGTTTCATGCGTGACATAACAGCTGAGGAAAAGTGTGTTTTGAACGCAACGTGGGCTTCTTTGCCGGATTTCGGAGGTGATGAAAACGCTTTGGCTGTTATTGATACATCCGGATCAATGTACGGCGGTCTGAAGCCTGTTCCGGCTGCGGTAGCATTGTCTCTCGGGTTGTACTTCGCAGAACATAATACCGGTGTATTCAGAAACCATTTTATAGAGTTTTCTGCGCACCCTCATCTGATTGAAGTAAAAGGTGAAACCTTTGCTGATCGGCTCAGATATGCTGCATCTTTTAATGAGATAGCCAATACGAATCTTGAGGCTGTATTTGATCTGATTCTTAATGCCGCAGTAAAAAACAATGTTCCGCAGAACGAGCTTCCTGCGAAATTGATTATCATTTCCGATATGGAATTCGATGCATGTGTTGACCATGCATCTACGGTCAACTTCAAAAATGCTGAGAAGAAGTATGTATCTCACGGATATAAGCTTCCTCAGATCATTTTCTGGAATGTCGCCTGCAGACACCGCCAGCAGCCTGTTACCCAAAACGAGCAAGGCGTCGCATTGATCTCAGGTGCAACCCCACGTGTTTTCTCTATGGTTGCAGGAGGAATCCTTTCTCCTTTTACTTTCATGATGGATGTACTGGGAAGTGAGCGCTATGCAAAAATCGCTTCATAGCAGAATGACAGTCAGTCCAAAACCACCCTGTCTTCCATCCATTCTCCGAAAAACTGATATGTAAAGCTTTCCCCGCCGGTATTTTCATCTTGCCCGGCGGGGATACATTTTTCTCAAAAATCAGAGGAGCCTGTTCGGCTCCTCTGATTTGTTTTATTTACTTTTATGGCACTGCCCCGCCATTGCGCAGTGGGCGCAACGATTACCGCACGGGGATTTTCCTTTTTTTCTGTCTTTTATTATGACTGCAACGGCGATGGCAGCCGCGGCAAGTACCGCAAGCGCCGCTACGATAGTCCCGATATTTTCCGTAAGCCATGTAATCATAATTGTTCACTTCCGTTTTTAAATTAAACTCTGACCTGTTTTGTGAGTTTTGTTGATTCTTTGTAAGGACGGAAAAGCATATAGATCATAAACGCTAAAATTGCGATGGCAAAAATAAGTCCGATCACGTTTAAATTGCCTGTGAAAATTCCGCCGAACTGATTTATCATAAGAGCTACGCAGTAGGCGAATATGCACTGATAGCCGATAGCAAACCATGTCCATTTTGCGCTGTTCATTTCGCGTTTTATTGCGCCTATTGCCGCAAAGCACGGAGCGCAAAGGAGGTTGAAGACGAGGAATGAGTATCCGGTAACTCCGTTGAAGGCTTCCGCAAGAGTTGCGTAAACGTTTCCTTCGCCGCCGTAAAGAATGCCCATCGTTCCTACGATGTTTTCCTTCGCTACAAGACCTGTGATGGAAGCGACTGTTGCCTGCCATGTTCCCCAGCCGAGAGGAGCGAATATCCATGCGATCGCGCTGCCGATCTTGGCGAGGATCGATAATTCAAGTTCATCTTCTTCAAGCATTCTGAAGCCGTCTTCCGTAAATCCGAAATAGCTTGTGAACCATACGAGGATAGTTGAAAGAAGAATGATCGTTCCAGCTTTCTTGATAAATGACCAGCCGCGTTCCCACATTGAACGCAGAACGTTTTTAAGCGTCGGCCAGTGATATGCGGGAAGCTCCATAACGAACGGAGCGGGATCTCCTGCGAACATTTTCGTCTTTTTAAGAATAATGCCCGAAACGATTATTGCAAGCATACCGATAAAGTATGCCGATGTTGAAACAAGCGTTTTTGAAAGCTCCGAGCCTCCGAAAAGCGCGCCTGCTATCATTGCGATAAACGGAACTTTCGCGCCGCAGGGGATGAAGGTCGTTGTCATGATTGTCATGCGGCGGTCACGCTCGTTTTCGATCGTTCTCGACGCCATGATGCCGGGTATACCGCAGCCCGTACCGATAAGCATGGGAATAAACGATTTGCCCGAAAGACCGAATCTGCGGAATATCCTGTCAAGAACGAACGCGATACGCGCCATATATCCGCACGCTTCAAGGAATGCGAGCATGAAGAACAAAACGAGCATCTGAGGCACAAAACCGAGGACCGCGCCTACGCCTGCTACGATACCGTCAAGGATAAGGCCGCGTATTACCGCACCCGCGCCTTCTTCGGGAACGCCCATCGCGTTCAGCAGGTTTTCGATAAGAACGGGGATACCGGGTACCCAAACGCCGTAATTTGCGGGGTCAGGTTCTTCGCCATTATATTTATCGATAACTTTCAGGGCTTCGTTATAATCATCTATTGTTGCGGTAGCGGTCTCTACGGCGAGTGTTTCTTCGTCTTCGATCTCATATTCGAATTCCGCCGCCGGAGCCTCTCCGTTTTCTTCAACGTATGCGTCATAACCGTCAACTATAAGCGAAGCGTCGCCGAATTCTCCCGCCGCCTCTTCATATGCGCCCGAGCCTATGCCGAAAAGATGCCAGCCGTCGCCGAAAAGTCCGTCATTCGCCCAGTCGGTAGCGGCAGAGCCTACGCCGACCATAGCGATCCAGTATACAAAAAACATAATTACGGCAAAGATCGGCAGACCGAGCCATCTGTTTGTGATCACCTTATCTATTTTATCCGAAACAGTAAGCTCTCCCGCATTTTTCTTTTTGTAGCTTGCTTTTATTACCGACGCTATATACAGATAACGTTCGTTTGTTATGATCGATTCCGCGTCATCGTCCATTTCTTTTTCAACTGCTTTTATATCGCCTTCGATATGAGCAAGTTTGTCTGACGGAATATTCAGTTTTTCGAGCACTTTTTCGTCGCGTTCGAATATTTTGATCGAATACCATCTTTGCTGCTCTTCGGGCAGTCCGTGAACGGCAGCTTCTTCAATATGCGCCAGGGCGTGTTCTACCGAGCCCGAAAAAGCATGCATAGGTACCGTTTTCGTGTTTTTTGCCGCATCTATCGCTGCTTCAGCGGCTTCGATAACGCCTGTTTCTTTCAGCGCGGATATTTCAACTATCTTGCAGCCGAGCTGGCGTGAAAGTTCGGCAGTGTCGATTTTATCTCCGTTTTTCTTTACAACGTCCATCATATTGATCGCTATAACAACGGGGATGCCGAGCTCTGTAAGCTGTGTTGTAAGGTAAAGGTTTCTTTCAAGGTTCGTGCCGTCAACTATATTGAGAATAGCGTCAGGGCGTTCTTCTATAAGATAATTTCTTGCAACTACTTCTTCAAGCGTATACGGCGAGAGTGAATAAATACCCGGAAGGTCTGTTATGATAACGTCGTTATGCTTTTTGAGCTTTCCTTCTTTTTTTTCAACAGTAACTCCGGGCCAGTTTCCAACGAACTGATTCGAACCCGTGAGCGCATTGAACAGGGTCGTTTTACCGCTGTTCGGATTGCCCGCCAGGGCTATTTTTATTTCCATAAAAACAAATCCTTTCTGTTATTATATACTGTTCTTCCTGTTTTTATTCCACTTCCACCATTTCCGCATCGGCTTTTCTGAGCGAAAGCTCATAACCGCGGACCGTAAGCTCTACGGGGTCTCCGAGCGGAGCCACTTTGCGGACATAGATTTCTACGCCTTTTGTGATGCCCATATCCATAATGCGGCGTTTTACCGCGCCTTCACCGTGAAGTTTTACAACTTTTACGGTCTCTCCGATTTTTGCTTCCCTTAAGGTCTTCATTTTTCCTTTCCCTCCGTAAATCAGATCTGATTGAATTTCATTAAACCATTATTTTGCGTGCCATTTCTTCGCTTATAGCCACTCGGGATTCTTTAACTTTTACTATTACGTTTCCGTTAAGCGCGGTAATAACGGTCACATTTCCTCCCACAACAAAACCGAGATTTTCAAGATGCTGTTTTACATCTTGATTTCCGCTGATTTTTTTTACCGTATTTTCCTCTCCTATATTTGCAAGGGCCAGCGGCATCATGTATACCCCTCCTCCGGTTAGCGTATGCTAACCTTTTACCTTAAATATAAGTTAGCTGGTTACCCTCTGCTAACTTGGCACTTATTATACTTTATTTTTTTTGAGTTGTCAATAGGTCGATAAATATAAAAATCGAAACTTTTTGTGACACGGCCTGTTTGTCACTCAAACAGTATTTCGCTTTTATCTTTTTTTTCAAATCACCAAAAAAGGACTTGAAAAACTTGTCTTTTTATTATATAATACAGAAAAAGCGGAAATTACGAACAATTGAGGGAGCAGAATATGCTGACATATAAAGACGACTGGGAAGAAGCGAAAAAACATTACGAGGCATATTGGGCAAAAGACTATATTTCACGTTGCTGCCTTGCCATAACGATGCCGAGAAAAACACCGAAAAAGAAAAGTGTTCCGCATCATGAATATACGGTCGAGCAGAGGTACACAGATCCCGACGCTCTGTATGATGCTATGATAAATTATTGCGAGCATACTGATTTTTTATGCGAATGCATCCCCAGTCAGATGATAAATTTCGGAACTGCGGGTGAATGTCAGTATTTCGGCAGCATACCTAATTATACTCCCGAAACGATCTGGTATGAGCCTTTTCTTGATGAGCCCGATATCTCGCGGCTGAATTATGACAGAAAGCGTTTCGAACCGCACAAAAAACTCGCGCAGGAACTCGTGAAACGCGCCGGACACGATTATTTTGTTGCTATGAACGACAACTGCGGCATCATTGACGGTCTTGCTCATATCCGCGGCACTGAAAACCTTCTTGTTGATATGCTTTACGAGCCGGAATTTGTGCTTGAAGCCGAAAGGAAAATAATAGACGCGTGGATCGAAACTCAGACGGAATATTTTGAAGTTGTAAAAGAAAACAATTTCGGAGGATCGTCCCATTCCTGGATGCAGCTATGGTGCCCCGAAAGGCATTTGCAGCTGCAATGCGATTATTCATGCATGATCTCGCCGCAGATGTTTGAAAAATTCATTCTTCCCGAGCTTGAAGCAACATCGTCGGCTTTCGAGCATTGCACATATCATCTTGACGGCGTTGAACAGAAGCGGCACCTTGATATGATCCTGTCTGTCAAGGGTATAGATAACATTCAGTGGACTCACGTTGCCGGACAGCCGAAAACCTCGGCCAGCATAGAGGCGCTCCAAAAAATACAGAAAGCAGGAAAAGGTCTCGTTCTCATACCGCACAGAGACGAAGTGGAATTCCTTATGCGCAACCTTTCTCATAAAGGGCTGCAGATAATTGTAGGAGGAATGAAGGATATTGAAGAGGTTGAATCTCTTCTCCGTCTTGCGGAATCTCTTGCGCACTGATTTGACCGGGCAAAATATGATCACCCGGAAAAAAATAATCAAACCACTTGAAAATATTTTTCAGATATGTTATAATTAAAAAAATTCCGGTTACGGAAAACAGATAAGGAGAAAAAATCATGTATTTTCCCGATATTCCCGTGATCCCTTATGAGGGACCCGATTCAAAAAATCCCCTTGCTTTCAAATTTTATGATCCCGAAAGAGTAATCCTCGGCAAAAAGATGAAAGATCATCTTCCGTTTGCAATGGCATGGTGGCATAATCTCGGCGCTGCCGGAACCGATATGTTCGGCCGCGATACTGCGGATAAGTCCTTCGGCACAGTAAAAGGCACTATGGAACATGCGTTTGCAAAGGTAGACGCTGGATTTGAATTTATGCAGAAGCTCGGCGTTAAATACTTCTGCTTTCATGATGTAGACCTCGTTCCCGAAGCAGACGATATAAAGGAAACGAACCGCCGTCTCGATGAGATCTCAGATTATATCCTTGAAAAAATGAATCAGACAGGCATCAAATGTCTCTGGGGCACAGCCAATATGTTCAGCAACCCCCGTTTCATGAACGGCGCAGGATCAACAAACTCTGCCGACGTATATTGCTTTGCAGCTGCTCAGATCAAGAAGGCGCTCGATATCACCGTAAAACTCGGCGGACGCGGATACGTTTTCTGGGGCGGACGCGAAGGTTATGAAACTCTTCTCAATACAGACGTTAAATTTGAACAGGAAAATATTGCGAAACTTATGAAAATGGCTGTTGCGTACGGTCGAAGCATAGGCTTCAAGGGCGATTTCTATATCGAACCCAAGCCGAAGGAACCGATGAAACATCAGTATGATTTTGACGCTGCAACAGCAATTGGATTCCTTCGTTATTACGGTCTTGACAAAGATTTCAAGATGAATATCGAAGCAAACCACGCAACACTTGCCGGACATACATTCCAGCATGACCTCAGGATCTCCGCGATCAACGGAATGCTCGGCAGCATAGACGCAAACCAGGGCGACTATCTGCTTGGCTGGGATACCGATGAATTCCCGTTCGATATCTACGATACAACGATGTGCATGTATGAAGTCCTCAAAGCAGGCGGACTTACGGGTGGCTTTAACTTCGATGCAAAGAACCGCCGTCCTTCCTATACTGTAGAAGATATGTTCCATGCATATATTCTCGGTATGGATTCCTACGCTCTCGGTCTTATCAAGGCAGCGAAGATCATCGAAGACGGAAGGATCGACGAATTCGTTAAAGAACGTTACGCAAGCTACTGCACCGGTATCGGAGCAAAGATCCGTGCAGACGAAACGACCCTCGAAGAACTTGCCGCGTATGCCGATAAACTCGGCGCGCCCGCACTTCCCGGTTCGGGACGTCAGGAATACCTTGAAAGTATCGTTAACAACATACTTTTCTGCGGCTGATGATATAAAAAATCTATCCCTGTCGAAATTGTTTCGGCAGGGATAATTTTAATCTTGACAAATATGCTGTTTTATGCTATTTTATTGTAAAAAAAAGAACTGCAGGGAAAGATATGCTGTCATTTGAATGCGATTACAATACAGGCGCTCACGAAAAAATACTTCAAAAACTTTGCGAAACCAACTACGAACCGCTTCCCGGTTACGGAGCGGATAAATATTGCGAGTCTGCAAAAGCAAAAATAAAAGATGAGTGCGGCAGGCAAGACGCCAGGGTGTTTCTTCTTGCAGGAGGAACACAGACAAACCAGACCGTTATCAGCTCCGTGCTTGAGTCTTACGAATGCGTTATCAGCGCGGAGACGGGACACATCAATGCGCACGAGGCAGGCGCAATAGAGTATACGGGGCATAAAGTTGTCGCTCTTCCGCAAAAATACGGCAAGCTCGATGCTCATGAGGTCGAAAATTATCTCAAAGTTTTTTTTGCCGATGAAAACCATGCGCATATGGCGCAGCCGGGGATGGTGTATATCTCTCATCCTACCGAATACGGCACGCTTTATACTCTTGACGATCTTTCTGCACTGTCCCGGGTATGCCGCAGTTATTCCATACCGCTTTATCTCGACGGGGCAAGGCTCGGTTACGGGCTTATGAGTGACGGCACAGACGTTACCCTCAAAGATATTGCAGACCTTTGCGATATAATTTATATAGGCGGAACAAAAGTCGGCGCTCTTTGCGGCGAGGCGGTCGTTTTTACGCATAATAATGCCCCGAAGGGCTTTTTTACAAGTATTAAACAGCACGGTGCGCTTCTTGCCAAGGGCAGACTTCTCGGAATTCAGTTCGATACGCTTTTTACGGACGGACTGTATTATGAGATCAGCCGCAATGCAATAAAAGCCGCTGACAGAATGCGTGAAATATTTAAAAAGAAAGGTTACAGGTTTTTTATAGAAACAGTAACCAATCAGATCTTTATAATTCTCGAAAATAAAAAAGCGGAAGAACTGAAAAAGCATGTTTCTTTCGGCTTCTGGGAAAAATATGACGATACGCATACCGTCTACCGTTTTGCGTCAAGCTGGGCAACTACTGATGCCGATGTTGATGCGCTGGCGAAGCTTTTATAAAATCATATTTTGAATTGACGGAGGAAAACAATGAGATTTTCATTTTGTATGCCAGGCGCGGAAACGGTTTTACATGAAGATAAAAAATCAGACCGGTATTTTGCGCATTATTATGAAAAATGCCTTGAAATAACGCGTGATCTCGGGCTTGAAGTATTTGAGTCAAATATAGGAACTCTCAAAATGCTCAGCGATTCAGATATCGATTATCTTGCAAAAAAATACCCGCGATCCTCTCTCGGTCTTTACGCTTTCAACGGTCTTTTGCCTGATATGCCGAATATCGTTACCGCTGCAAAGGACGAAACGGAAATTCTGCACGCCCATATCGACAAAACAGTCTTACGCCTTGAAAAGCTCGGATCAAAAATCCTGGTTTTCGGCTCGGGCGGAAACCGCAGAATACCGGAAGGATTTGATACTGAGCTTGCGAAAAACAAAATATACGATTTTATAGTGTATACCGAAGAACGGTGCCGCAAAGCGGGTATCACACTTGTTCTTGAACCGCTGAACCGCGATGAAACAAACTGGTGCAATACTGTTGCGGATGGGGCAAAAACAGTAAGGGAGCTTGCACTACCGTCTTTTCGTCTTCTTGCAGACGGCTATCATATGTCAAAGGAAAAAGAAGATCTTTCGGTTATTGAAGACAATACAGACATACTCTGTCACTGCCATATAGCTTCTGAGCAAAGAAGAATTCCCGGCTCTTCCGAATATGAAAGCAGATTTCTTTCAGCTCTCAAAAAAGCGGATTATAAAGGAACTGTTTCGGTAGAGTGCGGATATTCCGATTTCTTTGCCGAAGCGCCGCAAACGATCGAATTTATGAAAAACGCTGTAAAATAAAGATCTGTTCATTTCAGCAATAAAGAATTTAATAAAAACGCTTTCAGCGGTTTTTCTCCGCCGAAAGCGTTTTTTTCTTAAGTGGCTTTGCTTTTGAAAATCAAATCTGCGTGAATTATGCGTAAGTAAGCAGCGAATACGCAAATTTACCATGTTTTTTCCAGGTCTGATGCCGTGTATGACTCAACGGTCCTTCCGCCTGACATTGATACCATGTAAAAACCGTTGCTTGCATCAATGATCACACCTTCCTGACCTCTCCATTTTACACGCACATGATCGCCGACCTTGAATCGCG
>JAEEJJ010000144.1 GCA_016281805.1 Clostridiales bacterium | reverse complement strand
TACCAAACAAAATTATCTTCACCCGCCATGACTTCTCTGCTGCCAAGGTCTATATCGCTTGATTTGATAATTCTTGTCCTGAACTCCGCGTCATCTTCTTTTTGACTATTTTCGGCTGTTTTTTCAGCATCTACCAATCTACCGGGTACAACGCTCCATTCTGAAGGCCGCGTATGTCCTGCTTCATTCCCGCACCATCTTACATCTGGTCCGCAAACTGCAATGCAGGCATTCGGTTGTGTTTTTCTGATAACATCGTCATATCTCTGCCAATCGTACACCTGCTTTTTTCCATTTGGACCTTCTCCGCACGCACCGTCAAACCATACGGTAAATAATTCTCCGTATTGGGTAAGAAGTTCTGTAAGCTGCGAAACAAAATAATCGTCATATTCTTTTCCTTTACCGTATAGGGTGCAGTGCCTGTCCCATGGAGAAAGGTATATTCCGAACTTAAGACCGTATTTTCTGCAGGAATCAGCTGCCTCTTTAACGATATCTCCGTTGCCGTTTTTATATGGTGAATTCTTTACTGAGTGTTCGGTAAATCTACTTGGCCATAAGCAAAATCCGTCATGATGTTTGCAAGTAAGGATCATTCCTTTCATTTCGGCAGCTTTGAATGATTTTGCCCATTGATCAGTATCGAGCTTTACGGGATTAAAAATTACGGGATCTTCTGTTCCGTCTCCCCATTCTCTGTCAGTAAAAGTGTTTACTGTAAAATGGATGAAACCGTAAAATTCAGTTTGCTGATGTTCAACCTGCCTTGGGGTAGGAACTGTTTTTATAAGCCTTTCATCAAGTGTCATAATGCTTCTCCGATATTATCTTTGTAAAAAACTTTTTATTTACAAGAATGCGGCGATATAAACCGCCGCGTTTTGTTGTAAAATATTTAATTTGCCGGTTTTAATGACTGTATAACGGGAGCGTCAGGATCAATTAGCGTGCCGAAAGAATATCCCTTTGCTATCAATCCTTCGATTATTTCTGGTAATGCTGCAACCGTTGTTCCTTTTGTGTTTGTATCATGCATAAGTATGACAGCTCTGTCCATTGTTGAACGAGCAAGAACATTTGACAATATTGTATCTTTGGAAGCGCCCTTTGAACTGTCGGCATCTCCGCTGTTGACATTCCAGTCATAATATTGCATTCCGAGATCCGAGAGCGCGCTTATAGCCTGCTGCATTATATCTTTATTGTAATTCTTATGAACAGTGTTGTTCGAACCTCCGGGAAAACGGAAAATAACAGGGGTATAACCTGTAACTTGTCTGATCTTTTCATTGAGTCTGTTCACTTCGGAAATAAACCCGTCACGTGAAGTGTATACGTCATCGTATTCATGCGAATATGTGTGGTTTCCTATAGCATGTCCTTCATCGTAGATCCGCTTGTACTTTTCATCGCTGTTGCCTTTCCAGTTCGGGAAAAATGTAGCTTTAACATTGTATCGTGCAAGTATGTCAAGTATTTCATTCGTATATTTGGAAACGCCGTCATCAAAAGTTAAATATGCTACTTTTTTACTTTCAGAGGACGAACTGCTTTGCTTCTGTGACGCAATCTGACGTGACAGTTCTGCATTTCTTTCGCTGAGAGATTTATTTGTACTCCGAACAGTTTCAAGATCTTTGGAAATTTCGGAAATTTCTGCACTCAAATCGCTTTTATCTTTTGTGAGCTGTTCGATCTGAGATTGAAGCGATGTAACAGTCGTCTGATATTCCTGAGTATCTGCATTGAGTTTCTCATAGTCTGTTCTCAGAGTCTCATTCTCCGATGTGAGCGTGGTTATTTCGGACTGAAATGAAATTCTCTCATTAGTCATTTCTGTGAGATTATTACGCAGATCGTCAATCTGTTTTTTTAGCAGATTGATTTCTTGAGAGGACGATATAGAAGTGAAGAGCACAAATCCAAGTGCGAAAATCAACAATAATGCAAAAACAAAGGTCAATGTTCGAAACAATTTGAGCTTTTTCTTCATTTTTCCTTTTTTGGGACGAGAAAATTCAGATTCCATTTATTATTCTCCGTTTTTATAATGTTGTAATCGCTCAATAAAATTAATATGCCTTTCCCCATACTACCATATGTTTTGCAGGACGGCCGCAAATAGGGCAGACATCTCCTAAGTGTTCCTGTTCAAATGGAATACATCTTGATCCTACTCCGTAGGTATCTTTGACGGCTTTTTCACATACTTCATCGCCGCACCACATCATTTTGATAAATCCGTTCTTTTGTGATGTGATTTCTTTCAGCTCATCTGTAGTATGTGCGATATAGGTCATACTGTCTCTGCGTGTTTTTGCCTTGTTGTAAAGTCCCTTCATAATGTCGTCAAGCATATCTGAAACTGAAGAGGGGAGATTGTCAATAGAAAGCGTTGTTTTTTCTCCGTTATCTCTTCGTGCGACTACAGCAACATTGTTTTCAATATCTCTTGGACCTATTTCTATTCTAAGAGGAACACCTTTCATTTCGTATTCGGAATACTTCCATCCAGGAGAGTTGTCACTGTCGTCGAGTTTTACTCTGATACCTGCATTTTCAAGCTCTGAATATATTTCTTTTGCTTTATCAATAACGCCGGGTTTATGCATTGCAACAGGTATGATTACTGCTTGGATAGGAGCAATTCTCGGAGGAAGAACAAGTCCGCTGTTGTCGCCGTGAACCATAATTATTGCACCGATGAGACGAGTGGTAACACCCCATGATGTCTGATACACATATTGGAGAGTGTTGTTTTTGTCGGCATACTGAATATTGAATGCTTTTGCGAATCCGTCTCCGAAATAATGCGACGTTCCTGCCTGAAGACAAACTCCGTCATGCATAAGTGCCTCGATTGCATATGTGGCTTCTGCACCGGCAAATTTATCGCTTTCGGTTTTTCTTCCTTTGATAACAGGAATAGCAAGACAGTTTTCGCAAAAATCAGCGTAAACATTTAGCATACGTTCTGTTTCTTCTATCGCTTCTTTTGCAGTGGCATGCGCTGTATGACCCTCCTGCCAGAGAAATTCACGTGATCTCAAAAACGGACGGGTAGTTTTTTCCCAGCGAACTACCGAACACCACTGATTGCAAAGTCTGGGAAGATCTCTGTGTGAATGGACCGTATGAGCATAGTATTCACAGAAAAGTGTTTCTGATGTCGGTCTTACACAAAGTCTTTCTGCAAGAGGTTCGTTCCCTCCCATTGTAACCCATGCAACTTCTGGAGCAAATCCTTCAACATGGTCCTTTTCCTTCTGAAGCAGACTTTCGGGGATAAACATCGGCATATATACATTTGTATGTCCTGTCGCCTTGAACATACCGTCAAGGATTTTCTGAATATTCTCCCAGATAGCATAGCTGTAGGGCTGAAGAATTATGCAGCCTTTTACTGACGAATAATCAATAAGGTTAGCTTTGGTAACTATATCCGTATACCATTTTGCGAAATCATCATCCATTGATGTTATTTCTTTTACAAGTTTGTCCGCCATTTTTTTACATATCCTTTAGTTAAAATAAAAATGTATTATTTTCTTTGTTTTTTAGTATTATACATCATAAATCCCAAATTGTCAACAACTGTATCATAAAATGTTTGTAAACTTGTCGTAATTTTGCATTAATTATTTATTGCAAAAATTCATAATATTTGATATACTAATTATAAACAAAAATAACCTGTCTGGAGGTTAATGCAAATGAAAAAATCACTAAAGCGTCTGTTTCAGTGCTTTGCGGTTGTTCTTATGCTCACGCTTATAGTAGGCTGCGGCAAAAGTGTAACCGTATTCACAGAAAACGGCGAATGGAAGAGCGATACGGTGTCGAGAAATAAACTCAACCCTACAACAACGCTTGTTTCATATCCCGATGCAGACAGCGCAAAAAATGCGGACATTAAGGAGTCTTCTTATTATCTCTCCCTTAATGGAACATGGGATTTTACATTTACAACAAATAATTCTTATGTTCCCGCAGATTTTATGAAGACAAATTTTGTTTATCCTGATCCCAACGAAGAAGTTCTTACCGCTAGTAACACTCAGATTCTTTACTGGGACACTATTGAGGTTCCATCAAACTGGGAACTCTCAGGATACGGCACCCCTGTATATACCGATTCAAAATATGCATGGGGAACTTCCTTAAGACCAAACAATGTTCCTGAAACCAATAATGAAATCGGCCTTTACAGAACAAAAGTCACGATCCCCGAAGACTGGGACGGACGCGAAGTTTTCATCACATTTGAAGGCGTTGCATCTGCGTGCTATGTATATGTAAACGGTTATATGGTAGGTTACGGTGAGGATGCGTTTACAAACAAATCATTCTGGATTACCGACTATCTTGAAAAAGGCGAAAATACAATTGCAGTTAAAGTATATAAATATTGCTATTCTTCATGGCTTGAAGCTCATGACTCCGTAAAGCTCGGTGGTATATTCGGAGATGTTTATCTCTATTCAACACCAAATGTTTACATTAGAGATATATCCATCGATCCTGGACTCGACAATCAGCTTGAAAACTCATTGATGCAGATTGAAGTTGATGTCGCAACATTTGATCCCGCTCCCTCTGGCTACACCCTCGAAGTAGCTCTTTACGATAAAGACGGCAATGTATATGTTGCCAACAGACAGCTGGGCTCAGAAATACAGTTTGGCGTCAGCAAAGTAGGCAACTCATATGTTGCAGCTTGCGGCGGTCGTCTCCCTGTTTCCGCTCCTGAAAAATGGACTGCAGAAACCCCGAATCTTTATACTGCTGTATTTACGCTTAAAGATGCAAAAGGCGAAGTCGTTGATATTGTCAGCACACAGTATGGTTACATTTCTACAGGATTTACATATGATGATGACGGAAATCAGACCTTTGTCGTAAACGGCGAGCCTATAACGCTTTATGGTGTTGTATACAATGAATTCAGCTCTGAAACAGGTAATGCCGTTTCTTATGAAATCAAAGAGCAGGATGTTTTAAGAATGAAGGCAATGAACATTAATGCTGTTCGTTCTCCCGGTATCCCGTTCTCTAATGACTTTATTTCTCTCTGTAATAAATACGGTCTGTATATTGTTTCAGATATGAACTTACAGTCAACTCCGTATTCTAATAACGGAGAAGCTACGATTCCCGGCGATCAGTCGATCTGGCAGAGCTCTCTTGTTGACCGTCTAGTAAATGTTATTGAAAGAGATAAAAATAACCCCAGCGTTATTATGTGGGCGCTCGGTAATGAAAGCGGCAAAGGATCCAACTTCAAAAATCTTCGTGACTTCCTCCAGGGCGAAGACAATAGGATGATCTTATATGATGGAGATTCATCATACAGTGATATCGTTGTTGCTATTGATTGGGATTTTTCGAAGATCGAAGAAAATATAAATGATCCTTCCATTAAAAAACCTGTAATTCTTCAATCTTATACCATGAGTTATCTTGAAAGTACCGGTAACATCAATACTTACGTTGATTATATCGACAAGAACTCAAGAATCCTCGGCGGTTTCTTCAATTACTGGGTAGACAGAGCTCTCTTCTGGCCCACAGACTCAGCAAATTCAAGTGTTATTCTTTCCGAAACACCTTACTCCAAATACCCCGAACTTTATACTCTTTCTTGGCCGGGAACATGGGGCGAAAGTGTTTCAGACGGAACGATCGCTCTTTCGGGCGTATTAAATGCCGACAGAACAGTTCAGTCAGATGGATATGAACTCAAAAACGCTTATTCTCCGATTAAAATTACTCCCAATGATCTTTCCTCAGGCTCTTTCACTGCGGAAAACAAAAATTATTTTATCAATTTTGAAGACAATTATTCAATCAAGTATGAAATAGTTGCAGACGGAAAAGTGGCCTCTTCGGGCGAAGTTTCCGGATTGACACTTGCGCCTCGTGAATCCAAGGAATTTACCGTCAATTACGGTTCATTCAAGGCAAATACTGAATATTTCCTCAATATTTTTGTGGAGTCCAAGAATAAAGAGGATTGGACAGACGCGCTTTCCGGAAATGTTTACTTTAAACAGTATGATCTTACCGGTTTTGCCACTTTACCCAAGACAGGTGCTGTTAAGAATTCAAACGGCGATGCTCTTTCTCTTACAATTATTCAGAAGCCTTCAATTGATGCAACACTTCTCGATATCGTATCAGGCGACTTCTATGTAACAAACAATGCTGAAAGAAAACTCAGTGAAATTTATGACTGTAAATATGTTCTTACCGAAGTCAATAACTACTGGACTAATCCGCGTCCAGTTTCGATTTCAGAAGGAACGATTGATCTGGATGTTCCGGCTTATACGAAGAACGTTAAACTACATATCGATTACAATACTCCTCAAAAAGCTGTAAACAATGGTAACTATGCTCTGACTATCACATTTACTCAGAAAATTGATCTTGGTGATATACCCGCAGGTTACCAGCTTAAATGGGTATTTGACGCTGCATACTTTGGTCAGGAACTTCCGTTCGAAGTCGATCCTGCAAGAACTCCGACTCCGATTCTTG